>NZ_JBFAYA010000024.1:0-95251 GCF_040681095.1 Streptomyces sp. NPDC051909
GGGCCGGGAGGCGTCCGGTGCGTGCGATCGCAAGGCGGAGGGTGGGGGCACCTCCCGGGCCGCCAGGCCCAGGGGGAGAGAGCGCAGCGTGCTGCTCCGACGACTGACAACGCGGCGAGCGTGCGCGCAGGGCGCCTCCCGGCAGACGGGACTTCCGACACACGCCCTAGTGGGCGCGTGCGGCGGCCCGCAGCAGGTCGATCCGCGAGCTCACTCCGTAGTGCTTGAACAGCTTGCGGAGGTGGTAGTTGACGGTGTGCGGCGACAGGGCGAGCCGGTTGGCGATCTGCTGGTTGGTCATGCCCTCCGCGACCAGGGCCACCAGGGCTCGCTGCCGGCCGCTGGGTTCGCCGTGCCGGGTCGGCGTCTGGGGGCTCTGGCGCTGGCCACGGCGCGCGGAGCGGAGTGCCGCGGCCTCCTGTTCCAGGGCCAGCCGTACGGGGGCCGGTACGGACTCCGCGACGAGGCGGCGCAGCAGGGCGCTCTGGAAGACGGCGCGGGTGCCGACGGCGCGGACCGCGCCGGTGGCGCACACCTCCTCCAGGGTGGGCAGCAGGGCCGAGACGGAGGTGTGCATCATCAGGGCGAGTTCGCCGTACACGACCTCGTCGCCCAGGACGGCCGCCACGCAGAGGAGTTGGCGGCAGGCGGGCGAGTAGCGCTCCAGGGTGGCCCGGACGCGGGCGGCGAGCCGGTCCGGCAGGCTCTCGGTGAGCAGTTCCGCCTCGCCGCCGGTCAGCTGGACGCCGCTCTCCTCGCGCAGGCCGGTCAGCAGCTCGATGAGCAGCCGGGGGTGTCCTCCGGTGTCGTCGACCAGCGGCGCCAGGGACCGGGCGGGCGGCGCGCCGAGGAGGTCCTGGGCGAGCCGGTGGGTGTCGGCGGGGGCCAGCGGTCCGAGGACGAGGCGTTCGGTGCGGACGGCCGGGTCGGCGAGCAGGGGGCCGGGCAGCGTCGCGGCCTCGCCGGGCCGGTGGGCGATCAGCAGCACGCCGCGGCCCGGGCCGGAGCGGCCGCGGGGTGCGGGGACGCGGGTCCGGTGCGCGGGGCGGTCTGGGGTCCCGCACGGGTCGTCGAGGATCGTCAGATGAGGCCCGGCGGGCCGCGCGCCGGTCCGGCCGCCGGTGCGGGCGGCGGACGGGCGGTGGTGTCGCGCCTCCCGGCCGTGCGGGCGGCGCGCGGGCTGGTAGCCGAGCTCCCGGGCGAGGGCCGCCGCCTCGCTCAGCAGGCGGGTCTTGCCGATGCCCGGCATGCCCTCGACGGCGAGCACGGCGCTGCCGCCGCGGCGCCCGTGCTCAAGGACCTCGCGGATGAGGGCCAGTTCGCTTTCCCGGCCGCGCAGCGGCGCCTCCGGGGCCAGGACGGTGTTCATGTGGCACCGCCGTAGCGTCGTACGACCACCGTACGGAAACGATCCGCCACGAAGGCGCCGTCGCTGTACACCGCGTTGCCGGCGGGGTTCATGCCGGTGCCGTGCAGATCGGAGTAGACGGCGGACTGCGAGATGTACCAGTCCCCCATCAGGTTCGTGGAGAGCATCACGCCGGCCTCGGCGCAGGCGGCCGTCATCGCCTCCGTCACCTCCTCGGAGACGGAGTACAGGCCGACGGAGAGCGCGCCGCGGGTCCGGGTGGTCTCCGCGACGAGGTCCACGCCCGCCGCCGCGGAGTCCACGGCCACGGCGAAGCAGACCGGTCCGAGCCACTCGGCGAGCAGGGTCGCGCGGTCCGCGTCCCGGGCGGCGTCGAGCTTCACGACGACGGGGGTACGGACGGCCGCGTCCGGGTGCGCGGGGTGCCGAACGGTCCGGGCGGGCACGCCGACCGGGCCCAGGGCGCCGGACATCGCGAGGTCCACCCGGGAGCGGACCTCGGGGCCGAGCAGCGCGCCCAGGACCTCGCAGGCCGCGTGGTCGTCGCCGAGCAGGGAGTCCAGGGCGGTGCCGAGGTCGGCGACCACCTCGTCGTACGTCTTGTGTCCCTCGTCGGTGGCGATGCCGCCGCGCGGGATCAGCAGGTTCTGTGGGCTGGTGCAGAGCTGGCCGCTGTAGAGGGAGACGGAGAAGGCCAGGTTGGCGAGCATGTCGCGGTAGTCGTCGGTGGACTCGACGAGCAGCGAGTTGACGGCGGAGACGGCGGTGAAGACCCGGGCCTGGCGGGCGTGTTCGTGGAGCCAGTCGGCGAAGGCGGTGCGTCCCGAGTAGTCCACCAGGCGCACCTCGGGGGCGGTCGCGAGGCGCCGGGCGAGCCCTTCGCCGGGGTGCTCGGGGACCAGGCACACCAGGTTCGGGTCGAAGCCGGTCTCGGCGAGCACCTCCCGGGCGAGCCGGACGGTGAGCGCGAGCGGGAGAACGGCGGCGGGGTGCGGTTTGACCAGGACGGGGTTGCCGGTGGCCAGGGAGGCGAACAGGCCGGGGTAGCCGTTCCAGGCGGGGAAGACGCTGTTGCCGATGACGAGGGCGATCCCGCGGGGCACGGCCGTGAACCGCTTGTGGATGTCGATCACCCGGCCCGGGCCCAGGGGTTTGCGCCAGTGCGCGCTCGCGGGCAGCCGGGTCTGCTCGGCGTAGGCGCAGGCGACGGCCTCCAGGCCGCGGTCCTGGGCGTGGACGGCGCCGGCGTGGAAGGCCATGACGGGGTTGTGGCCGCTGGTGTGCTCGGCGGCGGCCGCGAACTCGGGGCTGCGGGCGTTGATCCGGTCCAGGATCTCCAGGCAGACGGCGGCCCGGACCTCGGGCCCCGCGTCCCGCCAGGCCGGCAGCGCGGCCGCCATGGCGGGCAGCAGGACCGCGGGGTCGTGGTGGGCGTAGGAGACGCCGAGCTCGAAGCCGTACGGGGAGCGCTCGCCGCCCCGGTCGGGCGCCGGGCCGACCGTGCCGTCGCGGCCGGGCTGGCCGAGCTCCAGCGGCCGCCCCAGCAGGGCGCGTAAGGAGGCCTCGCCGTCGGCGGCGCCGCCGGGTCCGTAGACCCGGGTGTCCTCGGGGTAGGGCGACCAGTGCTCACGGGTGCGGACGGCGGTCAGGGCCCGGTCCAGGGTGGTCCGGTGCCGGGCGATCAGGCGCGCCGGGGCGGCGGCCTCGGTGGGGGAAGGGTGGGGAGTGGTGCGGGCCATGATCTTCATCCTTGTCGTACGGGGATCGCCGGTTCCACAGCAAACTCGGTCAGTGCGTCGACTTGACGTTTCGTTCACGCCCGCCGCGCCGGGCGCCGCGGGCCGGCCGCGCGCCGAGGGGCGCCGCAGCCCGCGAACGCTCGTGGTTGCGGGGGGCCTTGACGGGCCCGCCCGGCCTTCCCGGGGGACGAAAGCGGAGCATCCATGACATGTCCGGGACATGGAGTTCCGGTCACGATCATGGCGTGATCCCTACGGGAAGGCGGTCGGGCGGGCCCGTCGGCTGGCCTGTTTCCTACGGGTGGTCCGGCCCGGCCCGGTCCGGTCGGATCCGGTCCGCGCCGGTCGGTTCCGGTCGGTTCCGGTCCGGTCCGGTCCGGTCCGCTACCGCGTGATCGGGCGCAGGTAGCGGTCGAGCGCCGCGTCGGGCAGGGCCCGGGCGAGGACGCTCACGGTGCGGGCGTCCGCGCCGACCCGGTAGCGCGACCGGGGCCGCCGGGCGGTGAGCGCCTGTCCGACGGTGCGCGCGAAGTCCTCGGGACGGGTCCTGCTGTCCCTGGCCTGGCGCTCGTTGGCGTGCAGGAAGCGGTGGAACGGGATGCGGTAGAGGTCGGCGACCGGCTCGGGGACCCCGTCCATGGCGGCCCGGGCGGTCTCGGTGACCTTCCCCCAGATCGGGGTCATGATCGCCCCGGGCTGGACCACACTCACGTCCACGCCGTGCGGCCGCAGCTCGCGCCGCAGCACGTCGGTTAGGGCCTCCTTGGCGAACTGGGCCGAGGCGTAGGCCCCCAGATAGGGGATGGCCACGCTGCCGAGCCCCGAGGTCACGTTGACCACCCGGCCCCGGGCGCGCCGCAGCTGGGGCAGGAGCGCCTGGGTGACGGCGAGCTGGCCGACCA
This sequence comes from Streptomyces sp. NPDC051909, assembly GCF_040681095.1. NCBI lineage: Bacteria > Bacillati > Actinomycetota > Actinomycetes > Kitasatosporales > Streptomycetaceae > Streptomyces > Streptomyces sp. NPDC051909. Next base: position 4,011 of record NZ_JBFAYA010000024.1, read on the forward strand.
CGTTGATGTCCAGCTGCCGGCGGAGCTGTTCCGGCGCGACGCATTCGAGCGGCGCCGAGACGCAGATGCCCGCGTTGTTGACGAGTCCCCACAGGCCGCCGTCGCCGGCGGTCCCGGCGACCTGTTCGGCCGCCGCCGCGATGCTCTTCTCCTCGTTCACGTCGATACGGACCGGGGTGATCCTGCCGTACGCCGCGTCCTGGGCGAGCGCCTCGCCGTCGGCCTCCTTGCGCACGCCCGCGAACACCCGGAAGCCGGCGCGCTCCAGGACGAGCACACAGACCCGGCCGAGCCCCGAGGAGGCGCCGGTGACGAGCACGGACCTGCCGTGCGGTGTGAGGGCGCCGAGATGTCCTGCCATGTGATGTCTCTCCTGATCCTTCGGTCGTCCGGCGGCGGTCACACCGCTGCGGGGCTCAGCGGGAAGGTGAGCGAGTCCTCCAGGGTGCGGACCAGCCTCCGCGCCGGCATGAACCGGAAGTACGCGTCCCGTACGGGCCGGCGCACCGGGTCCTCCGACTGCTCGAAGGTGCTGATGCCGCGGGAGGCGGCCACCATGCCGCGGGTGCGCTCCCGGCGCTCGTCCTCGTAACGGCGCAGGGCGCGCGGGAGGTCGGTGGCACCCTTGAGGGCCCGGCCGAGCACGACGGCGTCCTCGATGGCCATGCCCGAGCCCTGGCCCAGGCTGGTGAGCATCGGGTGGGCGGCGTCGCCGAGCAGGGTGACCGGGCCGCGGCCCCAGCGCTCCAGGAAGGCCCGGTCCCGGGAGGGCACCGCGATGATGTCCGCCTCGGGGGTGACCCGGACGGCCTCCTGGACCTCGTCCGCCCAGCCGGCGTAGGCGGCGAGGATCTCGTCCTTGCCGCCCCGCCAGTTCGCGGAGCGCTCGGCGGGCATGTTCTTCGTGCCCCACCAGTAGAGCCGGCCGCCGCCCATGTCGACCATGCCGAAGCGCCTGCCGCTGCCCCAGTAGTGGGTGACCGAGCCCGGGGCGAACCTCGGGTGGGCGAAGGGCACCACGGCCAGCCAGCAGATGTAGCCGCTGTCCTGGGACTCCTCGGGGCCGACGAGCTGCCGGCGGACCACGGAGTGGAAGCCGTCGGCGCCGATCAGCACGTCGCCGTGGGCCTCGCGCCCGTCCTCGAAGCGCACCCGCACCCCGTCGCCGGGGTCCTCGCCGGTCTCGTAACCGGTGGCGGTGGCGCCGAGACGGAGCGGGATGCCGTCGGCCGCTTCGAGGAGGGCCGCCTGGAGGTCGGGGCGGGTGATCAGCACGCTGGGCACGCCGAGCCGCCCGATGATCTCCGGGAAGGGGAACTCCCGGATCAGCCGGCCCCGCGCGGTCCTGACGTGGTACGACTCCAGGGCCGTGCCCCGCCTCTCCAGGTCGATGCCCACCCCGAGGGAGTCCAGGGCGCCGACGGCGTTGCTCATGACCGAGAGGCCGGAGCCCGCGGCGCGCAGCTCGCCGGCCCGCTCGTACACCTCGACGTCGAGGCCCGCCTCGCGCAGGGCGACGGCGGCGGTGAGACCGCCGATGCCCGCGCCGAGGACGATCGCCTTCCGTGGCGCCTTCCCCGGCGCCTTCCGTGCCGTGCCGTCGCCGCTCTGCCCCATGGTGCCGTCCGTGTCCTTCCCGGTGTCTGTGTGAGGGGTGGCCTGAGGGTTGCTCTGAGGGGTGCTCTGAGGGGTGGTCATGTCATTCGCCGATCAGTTCGACGACGGTCCTGACCATGTGGCCGACATGCGGTTCCTCCATGATCGTGAGGTGGTCGCCGGGGACGTCGACCACGTCGAGGACGCCACTCGTGCGCTCGCGCCAGCCGTTCGTCGGGTCCTTGTGCATGCTCTCGATCGCGGTGTGCATCGAGTTGAGGACCTCCGGCAGCGGCTCCGAGGCGTGGACGAGGACCATGTCCTGGTCCACCACCTCGGGGCGGTAGGCGAAGGCCGCCTTCCAGTTCGCCTCGTACACCTGGAACAGGCGCCGGACCACCGCTCCCGTGCTGCCGGCCGGCAGCACGCCCTCGTCGATGGCCAGCTGGGCGATGAAGTCGAACTTCTCCTCCAGCGTGCCCAGTTCCGCCGGGATCAGCTCCAGCGGGGAGTCCCCGCCGCGGCGCAGCCAGAGCAGCTCCCAGAAGAACCAGCCGAGCAGCGCCTCGTCCCCGGTGTTCAGCCGCCGTCCGGGGTTGAGCGCGGTGGTGTCGAGCAGCACCAGACGGGCGATCTCCTCGCCCGCCGCGCGCAGTTGGCGGGCCATCTCGAAGGCGACGAAGCCGCCGAAGGACCAGCCGCCGATCACGTACGGGCCACTGGGCTGCACCCGGCGGATCGCCTCGACGTAGCCGGCGGCGATGTCCTCCACGCTGCGCAGCGCCTCGGTGCCCGGGTCGGCGCCGGCCGCCTGGAGCGCGTAGAAGGGCTGGTCGTCCGGCAGGTGCTTGGCGAAGCGCACGTAGCAGAGCACGTTGCCGCCCATGGGGTGCACGAAGAACATCGGGCGCCGGTCGCCGTCGGGACGGATGGGCACCAGCGGGTCGAACGCGGTCCGGGCCTCGCCCGAGCGCAGCCGGGCCGCGAGCGCCGCGGCGGTGGGGGCGGCGACGAAGTCCGAGAGCGGGATGCTCGTGCCGTACCGCTGCTCGATCTGCACGACCAGGCGCATCGCGGTGAGCGAGGTGCCGCCGAGGTCGAAGATGTTCTGGTGCGGGCCCACCGCCGGCAGCTGGAGCAGGTCGGCGAGCATCGCGGTCAGCGTCCGCTCGTACGCGTCGAGCGGCTCGGCCTCGTCGGCCGCCGTGTCGGCGGTCAGCGGCGTCCGGCGCAGCGCGGCGTCGTCCCGCTTGCCGCTCGGGGTGAGCGGGAGGGCGGGCAGCCACTCGAAGTGCGAGGGCGTCATGTAGTCGGGCAGCACGGTGCGCAGCTGCTTGCGCAGCAGGACCAGGTCGGCGCCGTCGCGGTCGCCGGTGAGGAAGGCGGCCAGGAAGGAGTCGTCGCCCTCGCGCCGGCGGGCGACGACGGCGACCTCCTGGATGCCGGGGTGTCCGGCGGCGAAGCGGCCGACGGCCAGCTCCACCTCGGCCGGCTCCACCCGGTAACCGCGCACCTTGACCTGGGAGTCGGCCCGGCCCAGGCACACGATGTCGCCGCCGGGCAGCCGCATGCCCAGGTCGCCGCTGCGGTACAGGCGCTCCCCGGTGACCGGGTGGACGGTGAACCGCTCGGCGGTCAGGTCGGCCCGGCCCACGTACCCCTCGGCGAGGCAGTCGCCGGCCAGATACAGCTCGCCCTTGACGCCGGGCGGCACCGGGCGGCCCCGTCCGTCGAGGACGTGCACCCCGGACCGGTCGACGGGGTGGCCGATGGGCGGCAGCGCCGGGAAGGCGGCCGGGTCGCCCTGCATGGTGTACGCGGTGATCACATGGGACTCGGTGGGCCCGTACTGGTTCTCCAGGATCACCCCGGGCAGCGCCGCGCACAGCCGCCGGATCTCGTCGGTGACGCGCAGCTGCTCGCCGGAGGAGAGCAGGGCCTTCAGGCCGTGCGGCGCCAGGTCGAGCGCGGTCGCGGCCTCGGCGAGCTGCTGGAGGGCGACGTACGGCAGATACAGACGCTCGACTCCCTCGCGGTCGAGGAGGCGGAGCAGTGCGGGCATGTCGCGGCGCTCGTCCTCGGAGAGGAGGTGCAGGGTGCCGCCGCCGCAGAGCGTCGAGAAGATCTCCTGGAAGGAGACGTCGAAGCTGAGGGGCGCGTACTGGGCGGTGGTGCCGCCCACGACGCCGCTCGGTACGGAGTTCTGCCAGGCCACGAGGTTCGCGAGCGAGCGGTGCGGCATGGCGACGCCCTTGGGGGCGCCGGTGGAGCCGGAGGTGAAGAGGATGTACGCGATGTCGGCGGGCGCGATGTCGACGGGCGCGATGCCGACGCCGGCCGGTCCTTCGGGCGTGTCCGCGGGGTCGGCGAAGAGCTCCTCGGCGGACAGGACCGGGGCCAGTTCGCCGAGCGCGCCGACGTGTTCGGCGCCCGCGACGATCCGGAAGGGCCGGGCCTGCCCCACCATCGAGGTCAGGCGCTCGACCGGATAGCCCACGTCGAGGGGCACGGTCGTGGCCCCGGCCCGCATCACGCCCAGGATGACGGCGACGGTCTCCGGGGAGCGGGGCAGGGCGATGCCCACCCGGTCGCCGGGCCGGGAGCCGAGGGCGAGCAGCCGGGCGGCCACCCGGTCGGCGGCGCGGCCGACTTCGGCGTACGTCCATCGGCGCGGCCCGCAGACGACGGCGACCGCGTCCGGGGTCTGCCGGGTCCGCTCGGCGACGGTGCGGGCCACGTCCTGGAAGGGGACCTCGGGGGCGTCGGTGGCTTCGGCGGCGTCGGCTGCCTCGTACGGCGCCGGGCTGAGGAAGCCAAGGTCCGCGGGCTCGTCGGGGTGCCGGACGATGCGGTCGAGCACGGCCGTGAACGTGTCGGCGTACAGCTCCGCCTGGCCCGGGGTGAAGGTCTGGCCGTGGAAGTCCATGCGCAGCCGCACGGTCCCCTCGACCGGGTCGGTCATGGCGTTGACGAGCAGCTGGAAGTTGGTCTCCTCCCAGGTCCGGAAGTCGAGCATGCGCACGCCGGGCAGTTCGAGGACGGCGGCGAGCTGCCGGAAGTGGATGTAGTTGAAGGCGGTCTCCAGGACGGTCGCGCCGCGGTCCTCCTGGATGGCGCTGAGCGGGTAGCGGCGGTGCTCGTGGCTGAGCCGCTCCTGCTCGAAGGCCGCGCGGACCACGCCGGCCCAGTCGGCGGCGGCCCCGGTGTCGAGGCGCACGGGCATGGTGTTGAGGAAGAGGCCGGCGGTGCGGTCGGCGCCCTCGATCTCGGGGCGGCCGTGGGTGACCAGGCCGGTGGTGACATCGGCCTGGCCGGAGTAGAGCCGCAGGGTGAGGCAGTGCGCCGCGAACAGCACCGACTTGATCGGCAGCCCACGCGCGGCGCCGAAGTCCCGCGCCTCGTCGGTGAGTTCCCTGGGCAGGTCGACGAGCCGGGTGAGCTGCTCGGCGTCGCGCGGGGTCTCGTGCGGGCGGAAGGCCTCCAGTTGCGGCAGCGGCGCGTCCGCAAGGCGTTCCTGCCAGAACCGCCGGGTGTCCGCCGACTCCAGGGCCCGGCGCTCGGCGAGCACATGGTGGGCGCCGGAGGGCAGGGCGGTGTCCGGGACGGCCGCGATGGGGTGGCCGAGGAGGTGCAGATAGTCCTGGAGGAGTTCGCGCAGGAGGGTGGCGACGCTGCCGCCGTCGAGGATCGCGTGGTGGAAGCTGAGCACCAGCTCGACGGTGTCGTCCAGGACGTGCGCGCGGAAGAGGTACAGCGGCGCGCGCTCGAACACGTAACGGTGGAAGCGGCGTTCCTCGACGTGGGCGGCGATCTCCGCCCGCGCCTCGGACCCGGGGCGGCCGCGCAGGTCCAGGACCGCGAGGCCGCCGTCGACGGCGTGGTCGACGATCTGCAGCGGCTCGGAGAAGGAGCCGAGGTCGAAGGAGGAGCGCAGCACGGGGTGGCGGTCGACCAGCCGGTCGAAGGCCTCCCGGAAGCGGGCCTCGTCCCAGTCGAGCACCAGGCTGTACTGGAAGACGTCGTGGTAGACGGCCGAACGCTCCTCGGCCCGGCTGTGGTAGAGCAGCCCGAGCTGGAGGCGGGTGAGCGGATGCGCGTCGGCGCGGCCTTCGAGGCGGGCCCGGTCCACCTGGGAGACCAGGGCGAAGGGCGCGAGCTCGGCCCGGTCCGCGGCGGGGGCGCCGGTGGTCGCCCGGGCGGCCAGCTGGGCAACGGTGGGGTGGTTCATGAGGTCGGTCGGCGAGAAGCGGATGCCGGCCTTCTCGGCCTGCGCCTGGATGCGCAGCAGGGTGATGGAGTCGCCGCCGAGGGCGTAGTAGTCGTCGTGGACGCCGATCCGGCCGGGCGAGGTCTCCAGGATCTCGGACCAGATGCGCAGCAGGGTCTCCTCGGTGGCGTTCCGGGGCGGCTCGGCGACACCGCCGGCGTTCCCGTCCCCGTCCCCGCCCCCTTCGGCACCGGAGCCGGTGACCGGGGCGGGCAGGGCGCGCCGGTCGGCCTTGCCGTTGGGCGTGAGGGGTATTCGGTCGATCGGCACGAAGTACGACGGGATCATGAACTCGGGCAGGCGGGCGGCGAGTTCGGTGCGCAGCCGGGCCGGGTCGAGGGCCTCGTCGGCGACGTAGTAGGCGACGAGCACGGTGCCGCGGGCCGCCGTCTCGCGGTCCACGACCAGGGCGTCGCGGACCCCGGCGAGGGAGGCGAGACGGTTCTGCACCTCGCCCAGCTCGACGCGGTTGCCGCGGATCTTGACCTGGCCGTCGATCCGGCCCAGGTACTCGATCCCGCCGTCGGCGAGCCGGCGGGCGAGGTCCCCGGTGCGGTAGATCCGGCGCTCCGGGGTGAAGGGCTCCTCGCCCGTGGCGTGGCGTGCGGGGAAGGGGTCCTCGATGAACTTCTCCGCCGTGAGCTCCGCCCGGTCCAGATAGCCGCGGGCCACGCCGACGCCGCCGATGCACAGCTCGCCTGGGAGGCCGGGGGGCTGGAGGCCGCCGTGCGCGTCCACCACGTACAGGACGGTGTTGTCGATGGGCAGGCCGATGGGCACCCGGCGGACCGGCTCGTCGGCCGCGCCGGGGCAGGCGTGGTACGACACGTCGACCGTCGCCTCGGTGGGCCCGTACAGGTTGACCAGGCGCGGGACGCCGGGGTCTGAGCCCGGTCCGGTGCCTGTGCCGGTGCCTGTGCCGGTGCCTGTGCCGGTGCCGTTGCCTGTGCCGAACACCCGGTTGAACTGCTCGACGCGCGCCGCCGGCAGGGCCTCGCCGCTGCAGAAGACGGTGCGCAGCGAGCCGGCCCGGGCGCGCAGCTCCGGCGAGATCTCCAGGAGGTCGAGGAAGGGGCCGAGCGTGGAGGGCACGAAGTGCAGCACCGTCACCCGGCGGTCCTCGATCGTCGCGAGGATCTGCCGCGGGTCGCGCTGGCCGCCGACGGGCAGCAGGGCGAGGCCCGCGCCCTCGATCGCCCACCAGAACAGCTCCCAGACGGACACGTCGAAGGAGATCGGCGTCTTCTGGAGCAGCACGTCGTCCGCCCCGACCGGGTGGGCCCGCTGCATCCAGGCCAGTCGGTTGACCACGGAGTGGTGCTCGACCATCACGCCCTTGGGCCGCCCGGTGGAGCCGGAGGTGTAGATGACGTACGCGAGGTCGCGCGGCCCGGCGTGCGGCGGGAGCGGTCCGTCGGGCCCGGTGAGCAGTTCCGCCACGGTCAGCGGCGGCTTGCCGGCCGCCGCCTCGGGCAGGGCGGTGCCGGGGTCGACGAGGACGGCGGCGGCCCGGCTGTCCTCCAGGAGGAGGCCGATCCGCTCGGCCGGGTAGCCGGGGTCGACGGGCACATAGGCGCCGCCCGCCTTCAGTACGCCGAGCAGGGCGACGAGCAGCCTCGGCGAGCGCTCCATCAGGACGGCGACCCGGTCGCCGGTGGCGACGCCGTGGGCGCGCAGCCCGCGGGCCACCTGGTTGGAGCGGGCCTCGAGTTCGCCGTAGGTCAGGGCGTCGGTGCCGTCGGCGCCGGTGACGGCGGTGCGGTCCGGGGTGCGGGCGGCCTGCGCGGCGATCAGCGCGTGCACGGTGGTGTCGTCGGCGTACGGGACCCGAGGGCCGCGGGAGTCGTGGACGAGCCCTGCGTATCCGGCCTCGCTCAGCAGCGGCAGGGTGACGGCCGGCTGTCCGGGCCGCTCGACACCGGCGCGGAGGAGGGTGAGCAGCTGGTCCGCGACGGCCGTGATCGGCAGGTCCTCGTCGAAGACGTCGAGCGCGTAGTCGAGGTCGAGGCGCAGGTCGGCGTCGTCGTCGAAGGCGTGGATCATCACCGACAGCGCGTCCTGGGCGTGGACGGGCGCCTGGACGGCCGTCTCGGCCGTCACGCCGGGCAGGGCCGCAGGGCGCGGGAAGCGCAGATAGGACAGGGTCACGTCGAAGAGACGGCGGGATCCGGCCCCGGTGGCGGGGAGTTCGCGCAGCACGTCACCGAGGGCGAGGCGCTCGTGGCGGCGCAGGGTGTCGGTGCCGGTGCGGATCCGGGCGGCGAGCTCCGGCAGGCTCGCCCCGGCGTCGACGGTCACCCGGACCGGAAGGCTGTTGGCGACCTGGCCGACGACCTCCTGCTCGGCCGCGGACGGACGGTTGAGGAACGGCACGCCGAGCACGGCCTCGTCGGCGCGGTGCGCCCGGGCGAGGTAGGTGGCGAAGGCGGCGGCGACGAAGGCGAAGGGCGAGCCGCCGAGGGCGCGGATCCGGCGCACCAGGGCGGCGTCCACGGTGACGCTGTGGCGGCCGCGGAGCACCGGCGCCTCGCCGGCGGCGACGGTACGGGTGAAGAGCGCGGGCGCGACACCGGCGAGGGCCTCGCGGTGGTGGGCGCGGTCCTCCTCGGGGGCGGCGGAGGCGCGGTACGCGGCCTCGGCGTCAAGCAGGGTCGTGACAGAAGGAGTGGGCGAGGCGGCGGCGACGGCCTCGACGCCGGTCCGGCGGAGGTACTCGTCGTGCACCTGCCGCAGCACGAGGTTCAGCGCCCAGGCGTCCGCGATCAGGTGGTGGACGTTCAGGAGGAGGTGGACCACGCGCTCGCTCTCGCGCAGCACGGTGGCCGTGAACAACCGCGAACGGCGAAGCGTGAAGGGCCGGTTGAAGGAGTCGCGCCGGCGGGCGGCGCAGGCCGCGGCGGGGGCGGGCGCGTCGGAGTGGTCGGCGTACTCCACCCAGGGGGCGGTGTCCTCGGTCGCGAGCCACTGGAAGGGGACGCCGGCGCTGTCGTCGAAGCGCAGGGAGAAGGCGTCGTTGGCCCGGAGCACCTGCTCCAGGGAGGCGCACAGGACATCGGTGTCCAGCTCCCCGTCCAGCCGTTCGTGAAGAAGGACGTTGAACTGAGGGTCGGCGGCGGTGGCGGATTCGGCAGCCCAGATATCGCGCTGGTAGGCGGACAGCGGGAGCTGACGTGAAGTGAGCATCGGCCTTCCTTCGATAATTCAGGCTCAGGGAATTTTCGTTGCCCGATGCTCGTGAGCCTACGTTTCACGTGATCCGATCCACCACTACTCGATCGAGTAGTCGCCGACCACTCGATCAAGTAGCGGTCTGTCACGGTGGCGTGAAGTCGACGGATAATTCCGAGGAATAGCAGGGTGATTCGCTAGCATCGTCGCCATGACCCCTTCACCTCCTTCCTCGTTGTCCCGCTCCGTGTGGGGCAGCGGCCCTGGCCTGCTGCTCGCGCACGGTGCAGGCAGTGATGTGCAGGACAGCTTCGGCCCCGTGATCGCCTCTCTCGCCGAATCCAGGACCGTGGTCGGTCCGGATTTCCCGGGCTCCGGTTCCACCCCTCTCGCGGACCGCGCATTGAGTCTTGACATACTCGCCGACGAAATCGTGGAAAGCGCCGCGCAATCCGGCGTGCACTCCTTCGCCATTTCCGGTTTCTCGATGGGCACCACGGTGGCGGTACGGGCCGCGGTGCGGCATCCGGAACGGGTGACCGCCCTCGTGCTTTCCGCCGGCTTCGCCTTCCCCAATCCACGGTTGCGGCTCGCGATCGACACCTGGCGCTCGCTGGGCCGCCGCGATCCCGCGGGCCGGGAGCTGGCCGCCTATCTGTCGCTGATGGTCGGCGGGCCCGACTGGCTGGACGAGCGCTCCGGCGCGGAGATCGAGGAGCAGCTCGGGCTGTTCGCCGCGGGCATGCCGCCGGGCGCGGACGCCCAGCTCGCGCTGTTCGAGCACATCGACGTACGGCCCGACCTGGCCCGGATCCGGGTGCCCGTCCTGGTCGTCTCCCCGACTCGGGATCTCCTCATCACACCTCTTCACTCCCGTGAACTCGCGAACGGTATTCCGGGGGCGAGGCTCGCGGACCTGGACTGCGGGCACGCCATCGCCGCCGAGCGGCCGGCCGAATGGGCCGCGCTGGTCCGGGAGTTCCTCGACGGCCTCGGGGTGTGACCCCTCCGGCCGGTGGCGGGCGGGTTGGCGGCGCTCCGGGGACGGGGGTGTACCCCGGAGCGCCGCCGGTTCAGGGGGGTTTCGCGCCGGTCAGTGGCGCTCGGCGGCCGGTGCGCGGCCCACGGCCGTGACCACGAGGGCGCCGACGGCGAGGGCCGCTCCCAGGTACATGACGGCCTCGATGCCGGAGCCGTCCGCGGCGAGGCCGCCGACGAACGCGCCAAGGGCGATGGAGCCGTTGAACACGCCGACGAACAGCGCGGACGCGGACTCCCGGGCCTCGGGGGCCGACGCGAGCAGCCAGGTCTGGGTGGACACCGAGACCCCGCCGTACGACAGGCCCCAGACCGCGAGCAGCACGGTGGCCGTGACCACCGACCCGCCGATCAGCGGCATCAGGCAGACCGTGGCGGCGAGCACCAGGCTGATCGCCAGGAGCGCGCCGCGCGGGGAGCGCGAGGCGAGGGCGCCCGAGGCGAAGTTGCCGAGCACGCCGGCCACGCCGTACACCAGCAGCAGGGTGCCGATCACGGACGCGCTCGCTCCCGAGATCTCCTCCAGGGCGGGCCGTACGTAGGTGTACGCGGCGAAGTGGCCGGTGACCAGGAGCAGCACCACGCCGAGGCCCGTCGCCACCCGTGGGTCGCCGACCAGCCGCAGCACGCCGCCGAGCCGGATCTCCTGCTCGGCGGGCAGCTTCGGCAGCAGCACCGCCAGAGCCGCGAGCACCACGAGCGCGAGCCCGGCGACGGTGACGAACGCCGTCTTCCAGTCGGCGAGTTCGCCGATGTACGTGCCGGCCGGTACACCGAGCACCGAGGCGACCGCGATCCCGCTGAAGACCAGCGAGGTGGCCGGGCCCACGGACTTCCCCGGGACGAGCCGTACCGCGAGACCGGCCGCGATGGCCCACACCCCGCCCATGCCGATGCCGACCAGGACCCGGGCCGCCACCATGACGGCGAAGTGCGGGGACCAGGCGGCCAGCAGATTGCCGACGATCAGCACCGCCATCAGACCGCACAGCACCGGGCGCCGGTCGAAGCGGCCGAGCGCCGGGGTGAGCAGCGGCGCGGACACCGCACCGACCAGACCCGTGATGGTCAGGGTCAGTCCGGCCGTGCCCTCCGTCACCTTCAGCGCCTCGCCGATGGGCGTGAGCAGCCCCACCGGCAGCATCTCGGACGTGACCACGGTGAACGTCGCGCCGGCGACGGCGACCACGGCGGGCCAGCCGCCGCCCCGGGGCTCCGGAACGTCCGGCGTCACCCCTGCGATTTCCTCTGTCTGTGCCATGAGTTCAGCCAACCCGCCGCGACCTGCGGGAACAACGCCCAATCCCTCATGCTTCGATGAGCCCGGCTACTTGATCGATTCCTCCGGCCCGCCTGGCGGACCGGCCGCCCGCCCGGGTAGACATCGCTGGGGAGCGGGGAGCGCGACCGCGGCGCAGAAGGGGAGACCATGAGCAGTCTGGACATCCGCGAGCTGGAGGCCTTCCTCGTGCTCGCCGAGGAGCTGCACTTCGGCCGGGCGGGCGAGCGGCTCTATGTGTCCCAGAGCCGGGTCAGCCAGCTGCTCCGCTCCCTGGAGGGCCGGATCGGTGCCCCGCTGGTGGAGCGGACGAGCCGCCGAGTGGGCCTGACCCCGCTGGGCGAGTCCTTCCTGTCCTCGCTGCGGCCGGCGTACGAGGCGCTGCGGGGCTCCGTCGACGAGGCCCGGGCGGCCGCCCGGAACTTCGACGGCGTGCTGCGGATCGGCTTCCAGGGCACGGTGGACGACTATCTGGCCCGTGCCATCTCGGGGTTCGAGGAGCGCTACCCGAAGTGCGCCATCGAGGTGGCGGAGATCGCGCTGTCCGATCCGTTCGGGCCGGTGCGCCGCAAGGAGGTGGACTGCGCCGTGGTCCTGCTGCCGGTGGCGGAGGAGGACCTGCTGCTGGGCCCGGTGTTCTCCCGGCAGCCGCAGACCCTGGCGGTCTCCGCCCGGCATCCCCTGGCGGGGCGCGCGTCGGTCTCGGCGGAGGAGCTCGCGGACTGCCGGCTGATCGGCATCCAGGACTCGGCGCCCGAGTACTGGCGCCTGGCGCAGGCACCCCGCGAGACTCCTGGGGGCCGGCCGATCCCGGCCGGCCCCCAGGTCAACACCCTGCAGGAAGGTCTCTCGCTGACGGCCGCGGACCGGGGCGCGATGCTGCTCTGCCGTTCGACGGCCGAGTACCACGGCCATCGCGGATCCATCGTCTTCGTCCCGGTCGAGGGCCTCCCGGACTCCCTGCTGGGCGTGGTCCTCCGCCGCCGGAGCGGCACCCCGCAGGCACAGGCCTTCGCGGAGGTGGTGGGCGAGACCCTGACCGGAGAGAGGAGCTGAGACAGGGCCTCAGGGGACCCCTCAGGGGGCGAGTGCTCCGGCGGGCTCGGCCGTACGCGCGGAACGGGTGAGCAGGTACGGCGCGACGAGCAGGACGGCCGACAGCGCGGAGGCGCCGGCGAAGAGCAGGAAGTTGGAGCTCACGCCGTAGCCGCCGTCGAGCAGCCAGCCGGCCGTGGTCGGGGCGATCACGGCACCGATCCGGCCGGCGCCGAGCGCGAAGCCGAGGGCCGTGCCGCGCAGGATCGGCGGGTAGTGCCCCGCGACCGCCGAGATGATGAGGCACTGGGTGCCGTGGGTCCCGACGCCGGCGAGGATCAGCGCTCCGTACACGACGAGGATCGAGGACGGGTAGGTCACCAGCGAGGCAAGCCCGAGGGCGGCGCAGGCGGCGCCGATGATCGCGCTGCGCAGCGGGCCGATCCGGGTGGCCACCCACGCGGTGATCGCCGATCCCGCGACCGCGCCCAGGTTGAGGGCGAGCAGATAGGTGAGCGGGTTGCTGCCGAGGTCGAAGCGCGGCTCGCCGGCGGTCAGCTTCGGCAGCCACGTACCCAGGCCGTACCAGGCGAACAGGGTCGCGACCGTCGCGGCGCCGAACAGCAGCGTCGCCTGCAGGAACGGCGCACGGAGGACGGTGCTCAGGGAGGGACGGTAGGCCGGGGCGGCGGAACCGGGGGCGGCGCCAGGGACGGCAGCGGGGGCGTCGGCGGCGGTCTCGTCGGCAGCGCCGAGTCCGTAGCGCGCCTCGACGGCCCGGGCCTCGTCGACGCGGTTCTTGCTGCGCAGCCAGGCGGCCGACTCCGGAAGCCAGCGGCCGAGGGCCGCGACGAGCAGGAAGCCGCTGAAGGCGAACAGGTAGAGCGCCTCCCAGCCGAGCGCCGGCAGGGTGGGGATGCCGATGATCGCGGCGAGCGCGCCGCCGATGGGGACGCCGGACATCATCGCGGTGGCGCCGACCGAGCGGAACCGGGGCGGGACGAACTCGGCGGCGAGCGCGTTCGCGGACGGCACCAGGCCGCCGAGGCCGATGCCGGCGACGAAGCGCAGCACGCCGAAGACCTCCGCGTTCGGCGCGAGGCCGCACAGCCCGGTGAACAGCGTGAACCAGGTGACGCAGGCGAGGATGGTGCGCCGCCGGCCCAGCCGGTCGGCGAGGTTGCCGGCGAACAGCGCACCGACGAGCATGCCGGCGAACGCGAGGCTGCCGATGGTGCCGGCCTGGCCGGGCGTGAGCTGCCAGCCCGGCTCCTTGAGGAGGGCCGGGATGGTCGTGCCGTAGACGATGAGGTCGTAGCCGTCGAAGACGACGATCAACCAGCACAACCCGATGACGAGGGCGGCCGGTCTCCAGGGCGCGGCCGCTTCGGCGGGGCCGCTCGTTGCTGTGCTCATGGCCACACGGTGCCTGCGGGCACCCCGACCGAACAGAAGATTCCGCAGAGCAGAATTTCCGGGGAACACGACGTGACGCGGGGGCGTCCCGGCCGCGCACCGGGCGAGCCCGCACCGGCGCCCCGGGCGATGCCTCAGCCCATCGTGACCGGCAGGACGTCGGGCGACAGGGCCGCGGCGCGCGCCGTCGCGCTCGTCATCCGCTTGCGGTGGTGGCGGCGGCACAGCACCTCGTAGCCGACCTCGTCGCCCGCGTTCACGTCACCGACCACGACCTGCGCGCCCTCCACGACCATGGCGCCGCCGACGGTGCGCGCGTTGTGCGTGGCCCGGGCACCGCACCAGCACAGGGCCTCGACCTGGAGCACCTCCACCCGGTCGGCGAGCTCGACCAGGCGCTGCGAGCCGGGGAACAGCTTGGAGCGGAAGTCGGTGGTGATGCCGAAGGCGAAGACGTCGAGCTCCAGGTCGTCGACCACCCGGGCGAGCTGGTCGATCTGCTCGGGGGCGAGGAACTGGGCCTCGTCGCAGATGACGTAGTCGCAGCGCCCGCCCTTCGACAGATGGGTGACGAGGTACGCGTAGAAGTCGAAGCCCTCGGCCGCCTCGACGGCGTCGGTGACCAGGCCGAGCCGGGAGGACAGCTTGCCCTCGCCGGCCCGGTCGTCGCGGGTGAAGATCATGCCCTCGAGGCCGCGGGCGGAGCGGTTGTGTTCGATCTGAAGAGCGAGGGTGCTCTTTCCGCAGTCCATCGTTCCGGAGAAGAACACCAGCTCGGGCATGGGAGGTCGGAGACCTTTCGAGATCGGGGAGGAACAGGGAGGAGGGAGTCGGGGGCCGCAGGGCCTCAGGTGCGCACTTCGAGCAGCGGCACCAGCTGCTCCGCCGGGGTCATGGAGCCGTGCATGCCGGTCATGGCGGACTCGTTGGGCTCGTTGACGGAGGCGGTGATGGCGAGGTCGTCCTGGGCGGCGGCGACCACGTCGCCGATCCGTCCGTACACCCGCTCGTCGACCGTGTCGCCGAACCAGCCGAGCGCGACGGCCTCCTCGCGGCTCGCCACCCAGAAGCGGTCGCCGATGACCTCCTGCCAGCAGGTCAGGACGTCGGACGCGGCGCCGGGGACGGCGTAGACGTGCCGGGCGCGGCCCTCGCCGCCGAGCAGGGCGACGCCGGCCCGCAGCTCCCAGTCCTCGTCGAAGTCGATCCGGTGGTCCTCGTCGAAGGGGATGTCCACCATGCCGTGGTCGGCGGTGACATAGAGCGCGGAGCGCGGCGGGAGCTGTTCGGCGAGCCGCTGGGCCAGCCGGTCGACGAACATCAGCTGGCCGCGCCAGGCGTCGGAGTCGATGCCGAAGCGGTGTCCGGCGCCGTCGAGTTCGCTGTAGTACGTGTAGACCAGCGAGCGGTCGCCGGCGGCCAGCTGCTCGGCGGCCAGGTCCATCCGCTCCTCGCCGGAGAGGCGCCCGTGGAAGCTGCCGCCGCTCAGCGCGATCTTGGTGAGCGGGGTGTCCCGGAAGGCGGGCGAGGAGACCTGGGCGGTGTGGATCCCGGCCTTGTCGGCGAGCCGGAAGACGGTCGGGTACGGCTGCCAGACCTGCGGCGGGGTCCACGGCTTCCAGCGCAGCTGGTTCATCAGCTCGCCGGTGTCCGGGTTGCGCACGGTGTAGCCGGGCAGTCCGTGGGTGCCGGGGAAGCGTCCGGTGCCGACCGAGGCGAGCGAGGTCGCGGTGGTGGCGGGGAAGCCGGCGGTGATCGGGCGGCCGGTGCCGCCGCGGGAGGAGCCGAGCAGCGAGGTCAGATAGGGCGCCTCGTCCGGGTGGGCGAGTATCTGCTCCCAGCCGAGCCCGTCGATGAGGAAGACGCAGTTGCGGTCGGCGGGCGCGAGCTCCGCGATCCGCGGCGTGCAGCCGGGCACGCCCTGTCCGGCGACCAGGGTCGGCAGCAGGTCGCCGAGCGAGCCGGTGCCGTACTCCGGGAGCGGCGCGGTGGCGGGGTCGAGCGGCACCGGTTCGTCCGGCCAGCCCTGTGCGACGGCGGTGGGCTGCACCATCAGCGGGCGGCCGGGGTCGTCGCGGTGGCCTCGGAGAGCGCCTGGGCGAAGGCGAGGGTCTGCTTGACGGTGTCCGGTCCGTCGCCGGCGTCGCTGACCCGGAGGCTGAGGTCGTCGGCGGTGGAGCTGCCGGTGTAGCCGTGGTCGGCGTCGCAGTTGGGGTCGCCGCAGGCGGCCGGCTCCAGGTCGATCCGGGAGACGGCGCCCCAACCGATGGTGAGGACGACCTCGCGGGGCAGGGTGCCCGGGGTGTAGGCCTCGGGGTTGGCGACGACGCGGCTGACGACGATCGAGGAGATCCGGTCGAGCTTCACGGACTCGGTGGAGGTCGTGGCGTACGGCGTCGGGGAGCTGCTGTCGGCGGACTGCTCGTCGGTGTGGCTGACGATGAACCGGTTGGCCGTGAGGACGAGGACGGTGACGTGCCGCCGCACCTCGTTGGCGTCGAAGGTGGTCTCCTGGTGGACCACGTACGACGTGACGGCCTCGCCGCCGACAGCGGCCTCCACCGCCTCGGCCACGAGGGCCGGGTAGTAGCCGCTGCGCTCGATCGCCGCGCGCAGCCCCTGGGTCGTCGTACCGGTCTTCGCCATGGACTCCATCCTACGGGGCTGCGGGGCCCCCTCCGGCCCCTGCGGCCCGCCCGTGGCGCCGGTCACGACGGGCCTTCGTATACGGGGAGGCTGCGCGGGCCGAGGTCGGTGCGGGGCGGGGGCGGGGCGAGGCGGACGGTGGCGCCGAGGACGGAGAGGCCGCGCGGGGCGACGACCACGGGTTCGAGGGAGACGGCGACGACCTCGGGGTGGTCGTCGACGAGGCGGGAGACGCGCAGCAGCAGCTCCTCCAGGGCGGGGGTGTCGACGGGGGCGGAGCCGCGCCAGCCGAAGAGGAGGGGGGCGGTGCGGATGGAGCGGACGAGTTCGGCGGCGTCCCGGTCGGTGGCGGGGACGAGCCGGTGGGAGGTGTCGCCGAGGAGTTCGGAGGCGGCGCCGGCCAGGCCGAAGGAGAGGACGGCGCCGACGGCGGGGTCGATGGCGGAGCGGACGACGGTGTCGACGCCGCGGGGCACCATGGCCTGGACGACCGGCTGGAGCTCCTCGGGCTTGCCGAGGGTCTCGGCGAGCTCGGCGTAGGCGGTGCGCAGTTGCTCCTCGGTGGCCAGGTCGAGGCGGACCCCGCCGAGGTCGGGGCGGTGGCGCAGGTGGGGCGCGGTGGTCTTGAGGGCGACGGGGTAGCCGAGCCGGGCGGCGGCCCGTACGGCCTCGTCGGGGCCGGGCGCGGGCAGCGTGGGCAGCACCTCGATGCCGTAGTGGCCGAGCAGCGCGCGGGTGGTGTCGGCGTCGAGGGTGACGCCGCGCGGGTCGGGATCCGGTCCGCCGAGGGCCCGCTCGACGAGGGCGGCGGCACCGGCCTCGTCGATGCGGTCGAACTCGGGGACGCGGCCGGGGTCGGCGGCCTGCCGGCGCCACTGGGCGTAGCGGACGGACTCGGCGAGCGCGCGGACGGCGCGTTCGGCGGCGGGATACGCGGGGATGACGCCGGGCTCGGGGGTGTCCGGCGGTGCGGTGTCCTGCGGCGCGGTGTCCTGCGGCGCGGTGTCCTGCGGCGCGGTGTCCTGCGGCGCGGCTCCCGGAGCGACGGATCCCGGCGGTACGGGCGGGGTGGCGGGCGCGGTGGCCGGTGCGGGCGCACCGGGCGCGGGCGCGGGGGCCGTGCGGCGGGCCGGGGCGGTGCGGGTGGCCTCGGACAGGGCCTCGGCGAGGGCGCCCATCTCGACGTGGACGACGACCACGGGCTTGGCGGGTCCGGGCGCGGCGGCGACGGCGGACCGCAGGGCCGCGGCGAGGACCTCGCCGTCGCCGGACTCGGTGGCCCCGTTCTCCCCCACCCAGGGGATGGCGGTGACGACGACCGCGTCGCAGGCGTCGGAGGCGAGGGCGGCGGTGAGCGCGGCCCGGAAGTCGGCGGGGGTGGCGCCGGTGGTGAGGTCGCGGGGCCGCAGCGGGCGCAGGCCCTCGGTGAGGCAGGCGTCGTAGGCGAGCAGGCCGAGGGACTCGGAGTTGCCGAGGATGGCGACGCGGGGGCCGGCGGGCAGCGGCTGCTCGGCGAGGAGCAGGCCGGCGTCGACGAGTTCGGTGACGGTGTCGACGCGGATCACACCGGCCTGCCGCAGCAGCGCCGAGACGGTGGCGTGCGGGATGCGGGTGACGGGGACGCGGTGGCCGGGCGGGGCGCTGCCGCTGTGCCGGGCGCCCTTGACGACCACGACGGGCTTGACGGCGGCGGTGCGGCGGGCGAGCCGGGTGAACTTCCGGGGGTTGCCGATGGACTCCAGGTAGAGGAGGACGACGTCGGTGGCCGGGTCGTCGTACCAGTGCTGGAGGAGGTCGTTGCCGGAGACGTCGGCGCGGTTGCCGGCGGAGAGGAAGGAGGAGAGGCCCGCGCCGCGCCGGTGCAGTCCGGCCAGCAGGGCGATGCCGATGGCGCCGGACTGGGTGAAGAGCCCGATCCTTCCGGCGGCCGGCATCTGCGGGGCGAGGGAGGCGTTCAGCCGGACGGACTCGGCCGTATTGATGATTCCGAAGGCGTTGGGCCCGATGACCCGCATGCCGTACGAGCGGGCCTGGCGGACCAGGGCGCGCTGGCGCTCGCGGCCCTCGGGGCCGCTCTCGGCGTATCCGGCGGAGAGCACGACCAGGCCGCGCACACCGTGCTCGCCGCAGGCGGCGACGGCCTCGGGGACGCGCTCGGCGGGGACGGCGACGACGGCCAGGTCGACGGGGGCACCGATGGCGGCGACGGAGCGGACGGCGGGGACGCCCTCCAGCTCGTGCGGTCCCTCGCCGAGGGCGGCGTTGACCGCGTGGACGCGGCCGGTGTAGCCGGCGTCGAGGAGGTTGCGCAGCACGGTGCGGCCGACGCCGCCGGGGGCGCGGCCGACGCCGATGACGGCGACGGAGCCGGGGGCGAGGAGCCGCTGTACGGAGCGGGCCTCGGCGCGCTGCTCGCGGGCGCGCTGGACGGCGAGGGAGCGGTCGGTGGGCTCCAGGTCGAGGTTGAGACGGACGGCGCCGTCCTCGAAGCTGCGCTTCTGGGTGTAGCCGGCGTCGGTGAACACCTTGATCATCTTGCTGTTGGCGGGCAGCACCTCGGCGGCGAAGCGCCGGATGCCGCGCTCGCGGGCGACGGCCGCGATGTGTTCGAGCAGGGCGGAGGCGACGCCCCGGCCCTGGTGGGCGTCCTGGACCAGGAAGGCGACCTCGGCCTCGTCGGCCGGCGCGGAGGCGGGCCGGCCCTGGTCGTTGATCCGGTCGTAGCGCACGGTGGCGATGAACTCGCCGCCGACGGTCGCCGCGAGGCCGACCCGGTCCACGAAGTCGTGGTGGGTGAAGCGGTGCACGTCCTTGGCGGACAGGCGCGGGTAGGGCGCGAAGAAGCGGTAGTACTTCGACTCGTCCGAGACCTGCTCGTAGAAGCTGACCAGGCGGCCGGCGTCGTCGGCGGTGATCGGCCGGATCCGCGCGGTGCCGCCGTCCCGGAGGACCACGTCCGCTTCCCAGTGGTCCGGATACGCGTGTTCCGGCTGCCCCGAGTACGCGCGCTCCGGCTGCCCCGACTGCTCAGACCCGCTCTGCATGGGGCCCAGCCTACGGGTGGGGTCGGACCGTGGCACGGGTCGCGCGGCCCTGGTCCGCCGGGCAAGGTAGGGATCGCCGAACGGCCGTCCGGCCGGGGCCGAAGGTCGGTACGGGAGCACGCCGAAACCCGTGAGAGACTGGTCTAGACAACCGCTGAAAGTTGAAGGGCTACCACCATGGCTGAGCGCCGCGTCAACGTCGGGTGGGCCGAGGGCCTGCACGCCCGCCCCGCCTCCATCTTCGTCCGTGCCGCCACGGCCTCCGGCGTCCCCGTGACGATCGCCAAGGCCGACAGCAGCCCGGTCAACGCCGCGTCGATGCTCGCGGTGCTCGGCCTGGGTGCGCAGGGCGGCGAGGAGATCGTGCTCGCTTCGGACGCCGACGGCGCCGAGGCCGCGCTCGACCGCCTCGCTCGGCTCGTGGCCGAGGGCCTCGACGAGCTCCCCGAGACCGTCTGACCCCCGACGACCCGTCACCTCCCCGACGACGGATCGCACGGCGGCCGCGTCCCCGGTTCTCCCGGCGGACGCGGCCGTTCGCCTTCCCCGGGGCTCGCCGGAAGCTCCCGGAAAGCGGCAGGGGAATTCCCACGGGATTTCACCACCCGGCGCACGCGTGAATGAATCGCGTTCGGGCAGCACGAAAAAGACCCTGGAATTCCAGACTCTTTGTATACGGTGCCCGTGTTAATTCCGCGGTCCCGCACTGTGTACGGCATGTTGCGAAATCCTCACCCGCGCCCGGTCGCCGTGTTTCGGGCGGTGCCGCGACAGGGCCCGCTCCACATGCAGCGCGGTGAGCGCCCGGGCCCGTTCGGCGTCCCGGCGGGCCACCGCGTCCACGATCGCGCCGTGCTCGGCCCAGACCTCGGCGGGCCGCTCGGCCGGCTCGACCGCGTACATCCAGGCGATCTTGTGCCGCAGCTGGGTGAGCAGCGCGGTGAGCGGCGGGCTGTCCGAGGCCTGGGCCAGCGTCTCGTGGAACCAGCCGTCGAGCGCGGCCAGATCCTCGCCGCGCCCGCCCCTGGCCCGCTCCTGACCGAGCCTGACCAGGCCGCGCAGCACCTTGAGGTGGGCCTCGGTGCGCCGCTGCGCGGCCCGGGCGGCGCCCAGCGGTTCGAGCAGGGAGCGCATGTCGAGCAGGTCGGCGGCCTCCTGCTCGCCGGGCTCGGCGACATGGGCGCCGGCGTGCCGACGGGTCACCACGAAGCCCTCGGACTCCAGAGTGCGCAGCGCCTCGCGGACCGGGACGCGGGAGACGCCGTAGCGGCGGGCCAGCTGTTCCTCCGTCAGCCGGGCGCCCCGCGCGTACACCCCGGAGACGATGTCGTCCCGGATCGCCGTGCATACCGATTGCGCGGGAATGCGCATCTCCGACCTCCGTTTTCCGCCGCCCGAGACCCCGTCGAGCGCCGCCTGTCCGGCGACTCTATTGCAGGACGCCGGAATTTCCGACGGCGCCCGGTGGAAAAGGACGCAAAAAAGCCCCGGCTCGTTTCGAGACCGGGGCCTTTCACCGGAGCGGGCCGCGCGGGCCGCTCCGGACCGTCAGACGTTCACGCCGCGGGCGCGGAGGTAGCTGATCGGGTTGATGTCGGAGCCGTACTCCGCGGTGGTGCGCGCCTCGAAGTGGAGGTGCGGGCCGGTGGAGTTGCCGGAGGAGCCGGAGATGCCGATCCGCTCGCCGGGGGTGACCTTCTGGCCGACGGAGACGGTGATGGCGGAGAGGTGGCCGTACTGGGTGTACGTGCCGTCGTTCATCCGGATCACGATGTTGTTGCCGTACGCGCCGCCCCAGCCGGCCTCGACGACGGTGCCGGAGCCGACGGAGACGACCTTGGTGCCGTAGGCGGCGTGGAAGTCGATGCCGGAGTGGCTGCCGGAGGACCAGAGCGAGCCGCCGGCCTTGTAGCCGGTGCTCACGTACGAGCCGGCCACGGGGAGCTGGAAGGAGGCGAGGCGCTTGCGCTCGGCCTCGCGGGCGGCGCGCTCCTTGGCCTCGCGGATCTCCTTGGCGCGGGCCTCGGCCTTGCGCTTGGCCTCGGCGGCGGCCTGGATGCGGGCGGCCTCCTCGGCGGCGGCCTTCTCCTGGGCGGCGGCCTGGGCGTCGACCCGCTCGGAGAGGGACTCGTCGACGATGACCTGGGTGAGGCCGGTGTCCTCCGGGGAGGCGCCTTCCGTGTCGGCGGCGAGCGCCGGGGAGGCCAGGGTGCCGATGACACCGGTGGTGGCGAGCGTCGCGACGCCGGCGATGCCGGCGCTGCGGCGCGCCAGCCGGCTCGGGGCACGGTGCTTCCCGGTGGCACGGGTGAACGCCATGTAGTGGCTGATCCTTTCCTTCCCTCTCGCCTACCGGGTTAGCTGACGGGTTCGGAGCAGGAAGGTCTCCTACGGGCCCCTCCGCGCGGAGCGAAGGCGTCCGATTCACCCCAGGGACTGCGTGTGGGTCCCCGGCTCCCCAGGCTCGCGCCTTGCGGGGACTCGGCGATGACTGTCCGTTGCCGCGGATGCGGCGTCGAGCAGTGGCCGGACAGCCGCGTCGACGCTAGGCCGATCACCTTTCAATAACCAAACGGACACGGGTTTTTGTAAGACATGCCACAGGGCATTCACTCCCACTCATCTGCAATACGGACAAATGGGAGGACCCCGACGAACCAGGTCGCCGGGGTCTCGTGACGGTGTCTCAGACAGCGGGTGACAGCAGCTCGATCAGCCGGTGACGACGCTCACTTCACCGATGCCGAGCGCCCGCACCGGCTCCGCGATCTGCGCCGCGTCGCCGACGAGCACGGTCACCAGCCGGTCCACGGGGAAGGCGTTGACCACCGCGGCGGTCGCCTCCACGGTGCCGGTGGCGGCCAGCCGCGCGTACAGGTGCGCCTGGTAGTCGTCCGGGAGGTGCTGCTCGACCTGGTCGGCGAGCGTCCCTGCGACGGAGGCGGCCGTCTCGTACTTCAGCGGGGCCACGCCCACCAGGTTCTGCACGGCGACGTCACGCTCCGCGTCGTTCAGCCCCTCGGCGGCGAGGGTGCGCAGCACCTTCCACAGGTCGTCGAGCGCCGGGCCGGTGTTGGGGGTGTCGACCGAGCCGCTGATGGCGAGCAGCGAAGCGCCGTTGCCCTCGCCGTCGGAACGCAGCACCTGGCCGAACGCCCGTACGCCGTAGGTGTATCCCTTCTCCTCGCGCAGGACACGGTCCAGGCGGGAGGTGAGGGTGCCGCCGAGGCAGTACGTGCCGAGCACCTGCGCCGCCCAGACGCTGTCGTGGCGGTCGGCGCCGACGCGGCCGATGAGCAGCTGCGTCTGGACGGCGCCCGGCCGGTCCACGATGACGACCCGTCCGGTGTCGTCGGCGGTGACCGGCGGCATCGGGCGCGGGGCGGCGGGCTTGCCGCTCCAGGTGCCCAGGGTGTCGGCGAGCACCTGGTCCAGGTCGACGCCGGTGAGGTCGCCGACCACGACGGCGGTGGCGGCGGCCGGGCGGACGTGCGCGTCGTAGAAGGCGCGGACGGCGGCGGCGTCGATCGCTGCGACGGTCTCCTCGGTGCCCTGGCGCGGCCGGGACATGCGCGAGGCGGCCGGGAACAGCTCCTTGGAGAGCTGCTTGGCGGCGCGGCGGGCCGGGTTGGCCGTCTCGTGCGGGATCTCGTCGAGGCGGTTGCGCACCAGGCGCTCGACCTCGGTCTCGACGAACGCCGGGGCGATCAGGGCCTCGGAGAGCAGGCCGAGCGCCTTGGGCAGCCGGGAGACCGGGACCTCCAGGGAGACCTGTACGCCGGGGTGGTCGGCGGCCGCGTCGAGCGTGGCGCCGCAGCGCTCGAGCTCGGCCGCGAACTCCTCCGCGGTGTGCCGGTCGGTGCCCTCGGACAGGGCCCGGGCCATGATGGTGGCCACGCCGTCGAGGCCCTCGGGCTCGGCGTCCAGCGGCGCGTCGACGAAGACCTCGACGGCCACCACCTGCTGGCCGGGGCGGTGGCAGCGCAGCACCGTGAGCCCGTTGTCGAGCGCGCCGCGCTCCGGGGTCGGGAAGGCCCAGGGCTTGGCCTCGCCGGCCTGCGGCTGGGGGTGGAACGTCATGCTCGTCAAAGACGCGGCAGCGTCGGTCACTGGTCCGCTCCCTCTTCCTCGTCGCTGTCGGTCTCCTCGGCCGTGCCGCCCACCGGCTCGTAGACGAGCACGGCGCGGTTGTCGGGCCGCAGCTGGGCGGCGGCGGCCTCGCGGACCTCGTCCGCGGTGATGTCGAGGACCCGGTCGACGGCGGTCAGGGCCAGCTGCGGGTCGCCGAACAGCACCGCGAAGCGGCAGAGTTCGTCGGCGCGGCCGGCGACCGTGCCGAGCCGGTCCAGCCACTCGCGCTCCAGCCGGGCCTGGGCGCGCTCCATCTCCTCGGCGGTCGGGCCCTCGGCGGCGAACCGGGCCAGCTCCTCGTCGACGGCCGCCTCGATCTGCGGCACCTCGACGCCGCCGGAGGTCTTGACGTCCAGCCAGCCGAGCGAGGGCGCGCCGGCAAGGCGCAGCAGGCCGAAGCCGGCGGCGACGGCGGTGCGGTCGCGGCGGACCAGGCGGTTGTGCAGCCGGGAGGACTCGCCACCGCCGAGGACGGTCAGGGCGAGGTCGGCCGCGTCGCACGCGCGCGTGCCGTCGTGCGGCAGCCGGTAGGCGGCCATCAGCGCGCGGGCCGGGACCTCCTCCTCGACGACCTCGCGCAGCTGTCCGCCGATGACCTCGGGCAGGTCGCCGGGGCGCGGCTCGGGCTTGCCGTCGTGCCCGGGGATGGAGCCGAAGTACTTCTCCACCCAGGCGAGGGTCTGCTCGGGGTCGATGTCGCCGACCACCGAGAGGACCGCGTTGTTCGGCGCGTAGTACGTGCGGAAGAAGCTCCGCGCGTCCTCCAGGGTGGCCGCGTCCAGGTCGGCCATCGAGCCGATCGGGGTGTGGTGGTACGGGTGTCCGTCCGGGTAGGCGAGGGCGGTGAGCCGCTCGAACGCGGTGCCGTAGGGCACGTTGTCGTAGCGCTGGCGGCGCTCGTTCTTGACGACGTCCCGCTGGTTCTCCATGGACTCGTCGTCCAGGGCGGCGAGCAGCGAGCCCATCCGGTCGGCCTCCAGCCAGAGCGCGAGCTCCAGCTGGTGGGCGGGCATCGTCTCGAAGTAGTTGGTGCGCTCGAAGCTCGTGGTGCCGTTGAGCGAGCCGCCCGCGCCCTGTACCAGCTCGAAGTGGCCGTTGCCGTGGACCTGCTTCGAGCCCTGGAACATCAGGTGCTCGAAGAGGTGGGCGAGACCGGTGCGGCCCTTGACCTCGTGCCGGGAGCCGACGTCGTACCAGAGGCAGACCGCGGCGACCGGGGTCAGGTGGTCCTCGGACAGCACCACGCGCAGGCCGTTGGCCAACCGGTGCTCGGTCGCTGTCAGGCCGCCGGAGCCGGCCTCGGCCGCAGCCGTGTGACCCATGGGCATGTGTCCCCTTCGATCGCGATCGGGAAAAAGTCCTGCCACTGTATGCAAGCGCGCCGACACCTGGCGAAGTTCCCGGCCCTCCCGGATGTCCCTCTTCCGGGTCGCGGTCGGCGTTGTCGGTGCCACGGTCCACAATGGTCCGCGTCAGATCAACCTTGTTGGTGAAGGAGCCGCAGCCGCGATGGCCCGCCGCAGCACGAAGACACCGCCGCCGGACGACGCGTTCGAGGAGCGAATCCTCGACATCGACGTCGTTGACGAGATGCAGGGCTCCTTCCTCGAGTACGCGTACTCGGTGATCTACTCGCGTGCGCTGCCCGACGCCCGCGACGGCATGAAGCCGGTGCAGCGGCGCATCGTCTACCAGATGAACGAGATGGGCCTGCGGCCCGACCGGGGCTTCGTCAAGTGCGCCCGCGTCGTCGGCGAGGTCATGGGCAAGCTCCACCCGCACGGCGACGCGTCCATCTACGACGCGATGGTGCGCATGGCGCAGCCGTTCTCCATGCGGGTGCCGCTGGTCGACGGCCACGGCAACTTCGGCTCGCTCGGCAACGACGACCCGCCGGCCGCCATGCGGTACACGGAGTCGAAGATGGCTCCGGCGGCCCTGCTGATGACGGAGTCCATCGACGAGGACACCGTCGACTTCGCGCCGAACTACGACGGCCAGGAGCAGGAGCCGGTCGCGCTCCCCGCCGCGTATCCGAACCTGCTGGTCAACGGCGCGTCCGGAATCGCGGTCGGCATGGCGACCAACATGCCCCCGCACAACCTGGGCGAGGTCGTCGCCGCCGCCCGCCACCTGATCCGCTACCCGAACGCGGACCTGGAGGCGCTGATGCGCTTCGTGCCCGGTCCGGACCTGCCCACCGGCGGCCGGATCGTCGGCCTGTCCGGCATCAAGGACGCCTACGAGTCGGGCCGAGGCACCTTCAAGATCCGCGCCACCACCTCGATCGAGACGGTGACCGCCCGCCGCAAGGGCATCGTCGTCACCGAACTGCCCTTCACGGTCGGCCCCGAGAAGGTCATCTCCAAGATCAAGGACCTGGTCGGCTCGAAGAAGCTGCAGGGCATCGCCGACGTCAAGGACCTCACCGACCGCGCCCACGGCCTGCGCCTGGTCATCGAGGTCAAGAACGGCTTCGTGCCGGAGGCGGTCCTGGAGCAGCTCTACAAGCTGACGCCGATGGAGGAGTCCTTCGGCATCAACAACGTGGCGCTGGTCGACGGCCAGCCGCTCACCCTCGGCCTCAAGGAGCTCCTGGAGGTCTATCTCGACCACCGCTTCGAGGTCGTGCGGCGCCGCTCCGAGTTCCGCCGCGGCAAGAAGCGCGACCGGCTCCACCTGGTGGAGGGCCTGCTCGTCGCGCTGCTGGACATCGACGAGGTCATCCGGCTGATCCGGGAGAGCGAGAACTCCGCGGAGGCCAAGGCGCGCCTGATGGAGCGCTTCTCGCTGAGCGAGATCCAGACGCAGTACATCCTGGACACCCCGCTGCGCCGGCTCACCAAGTTCGACCGCCTGGAGCTGGAGACCGAGCGCGACCGGCTCACCGGCGAGATCGACGAGTTGACCGGGATCCTGGAGTCCGACTCCGAGCTGCGCAAGCTGGTGTCGGCGGAGCTCGCGGCCGTCGCGAAGAAGTTCGGCACCGACCGGCGCACGGTCCTGCTCGAGTCGGCGGGCGCGCCGGCCACGGCGGTCTCCCTGGAGGTCGCGGACGACCCGTGCCGGGTGCTGCTGTCCTCCACCGGCCTGCTCGCCCGGACGGCGACGGCGGAGCTGCCGCCGGCCGACCCGGAGGCCAAGCGCGTCAAGCACGACCTGATCGTCTCCTCGGTGGCGGCCACCCAGCGCGGTGACGTCGGCGCGGTGACCTCGTCCGGCCGGCTGCTGCGCGTCGCGGTGATCGACCTGCCGCAGCTGCCCGACACGGCGGCCGCGCCGAACCTGTCGGGCGGCGCGCCGCTCGCGGAGTTCCTCTCCCTGGAGGACGACGAGACCGTGGTCTGCCTGACCTCGCTCGACGAGTCCTCGCCGGGCCTCGCCCTCGGCACCCTGCAGGGCGTGGTCAAGCGCGTCGTGCCGGACTACCCGGCGAACAAGGACGAGCTGGAGGTCATCACCCTCAAGGACGGCGACCGGATCGTCGGCGCGACCGAGCTGCGCACCGGTGACGAGGACCTGGTCTTCATCACCTCCGACGCCCAGCTGCTGCGCTACCAGGCCTCCCAGGTGCGGCCGCAGGGCCGTCCGGCGGGCGGCATGGCCGGCATCAAGCTGACGGCCGGCGCGGAGGTGCTCTCCTTCACGGCGGTGGACCCGGCCGTGGACGCGGTGGTGTTCACGGTGGCCGGTTCGACCGGCACGCTGGACGCCTCGGCCGGCTCCTCGGCGAAGCTGACCCCGTTCGACCAGTACCCTCGCAAGGGACGCGCCACCGGCGGCGTGCGCTGCCAGCGCTTCCTGAAGGGCGAGGACCTGCTGGTGTTCGCCTGGGCGGGCGCCGCCCCGGCGCGCGCCGCGCAGCAGAACGGCACGCCGTCCGAGCTTCCGGAGCCGGACCCGCGCCGCGACGGCTCGGGCACGCCGCTGGCGAAGCCGGTCGAGGTGGTGGCCGGCCCGGCCCTCTGACCGGATCCCCGACGACGCCCCCGGTCCCGCGCCTCTTCGCGCGGGACCGGGGGCGTCGTCGTACGGTCAGTCCCGCGGTCCGTAGGTGGCCGCGATGCCGGCGACGATGATCCGCAGGCCTTCCTCGAAGCGGCTGTCGTAGTCGCCGAAGATCTCCGCCCCGGCCTGGGCGGCGAGCGGGTAGGCGGCCAGCCGCTCGGCGCGCTCGGCCACGTCGAAGCCCTCGCGGCGCTCGCCCGGCACCGGTTCGGTGCCCTGTTCCTCGGTGACGAAGCCGAGGGTGAAGAGATACGCGGTGGTGCTCGCCCGCACCGCGTCGCGCAGCGAGAAGCCCGCGTCGACCAGCGCGCCCAGTTCGCGCTCCATGTCCTCGGCGTGGTCGGTCCCGGTGAAGCGGGCGCCGCTGTAGACCTTGGCGCCGTCGCGGTAGCGCAGCAGCCCGGCGCGCAGGCCCCGGTTGACCGCGAGGATCCGCTCCTGCCAGCTCACGTCCCCGGCGGGCCGGGCGTCCGGGTCGGTGACCATCTGCCGGTACATGACCGTCGCCATCTCGTCGAGCAGCGCCTGCTTGTTCTTGAAGTGCCAGTACAGCGCCGGGGCCTGGACGTGCAGTTCCTGGGCGATCGCGCGCAGCGTGAGCCCTTCGAGGCCGCGCTCGTTCAGCAGGCGCAGCGCGGTCTCCGCCACGGTCTCGGGCTGGAGCCGGTTCGTCTTCTTGGTCGCCACGCCGCCACGTTATCCCCTTGACAGCTTAACGACGTTAAGGGGATGCTCGACCCATCGGAACTTAACGGCGTTAAGGACTTGGAGGAGCGGCCATGGACACGGATGTCGTCATCGTCGGAGCGGGGCCCACGGGACTGGTGCTCGCCATCGACCTCGCGCGCCGGGGCGTGCGCGCCCTGCTGGTCGAGAAGGCCGAGGTCCTCTTCCCCGGCTCCCGGGGGAAGGGGCTGCAGCCACGCAGTCTGGAGGTGCTCGACGACCTGGGCGTGCTGCCCGCGGTCCTGGCCGCGGGCGCGCCGTACCCGCTGATGCGCGGCTGGGAGGGCGCCGAGCCGCAGGGCGAGTGGGACATGATGGCCCGCTCGGAGCCGACCGAGCAGGTCCCGTACGCGAACGTGCTGCTCGTCCCGCAGTTCCGCACCCAGGAACTGCTGTACGAGCGGCTCCTCGAACTGGGCGGCGCGGTCCGCTTCGGCACGGCGCTCACCGGCGTCCGGCAGACCACGGACGCCGTGGAGGCGGAGCTGTCCACCGGCGAGACGGTACGGGCCGCGTATCTGGTGGCCTGCGACGGCGGCCGCTCCACCGTGCGCCGCGCGCTCGGCATCGGCATGACCGGGGAGACCGTCGACCCGCGCCCGATGCTCGTCGCGGACGTGCGGCTCTCGCCCGGCGCCGCCGTCGACCGCGGCAACTGGCACCTGTGGGCCACGGCGCCCGGCGGCGGCGTGGCGCTGTGCCCGCTGCCCGGCGGCGGACCCGGTGACGAACTCTTCCAGCTCGTGGCCGGGTTCGAGGACGAGTCGGCCGCCGTGGACACCTCGGCGGAGGGGGTCCGCGCGCTGCTCGCGGCACGCACCCCGCTGACCGCGGAGGACGTGGCCGAGGTCCGCTGGTCCTCCGACTTCCGGGCCCGCGCGGCGATGGCGGACCGGTTCCGGGACGGCCGGGTCTTCCTCGCCGGGGACGCGGCCCATGTGCACTCCCCCGCCGGCGGCCAGGGCCTCAACACCGGTGTCCAGGACGCCTACAACCTGGGCTGGAAGCTCGGCCGCGTCCTGCGGCACGGCGCCCCGGCCGCCCTGCTCGACTCCTACGAGGCCGAGCGCCAGCCCGTCGCCGCCGACGTCCTCGGCCTCAGCACCCGCATCCACCGCGCGAGCGCCGCCGGCCGCACCACCCAGCGCGGCGCCGAGGTCCAGCAACTCGGCCTCGGCTACCGCGACTCGCCGTGCTCCGTGGAGACCCGCCCCGGTCTCCCCGAGGACGCCCTGCGCGCGGGCGACCGGGCACCTGACGGCCCGTACGGCCCGTCAGGCGAGGGCCGCCTCTTCGACCTCTTCCGCGGCCCCCACCTGACCCTGCTCGCGGTCGGCGTCCCGCTCCCGCCCGTCCCCGCGTCCCCGTCGCTGCGCACGGCGCACCTGTCGGCGTACGAGGCGTACGGCACCGGTCTCTTCCTGGTCCGCCCGGACGGCTACATCGGCTGGGCGGGCACCACCCCCACGGGCCTCACCGCCCACCTGGCCACCCTGGGCGCGGCCCCTGCACCCGACCCGATACCGGCGCGGGTCTAGGACGTCGGCTCCGTGGGGGCGGTCGGGTCGTCCTCGGTGCCGGGGACATAGCGAAGGACGCCCCACATGGCGTGCTCGTCGGGCGTGTCGTCCGGGCCGTCCAGCTCACAGCCGGCGAGTTCCTTGCGCAGGCCCGCCGCGTCGATGCCGGAGCCGATCAGGACCAGCTGGGTCAGGCGCTCCTCGCCGGCGGGCCAGGGCTCGGGGTGGAAGCGCAGGAAGCGGCCGACGGCGTGGACGGCGTAGCGGTTGGCCGGGTCGGCGGCGCCGAAGTCGACGAATCCCTTCAGGCGGTAGAGGCCTTCCGGCCGCGCGTCCAGGAACGCCATGAGCCGGCGCGGGTGCAGCGGGACCGCCGTGCTCACCGAGACGGTGTCGTAGGCGGCGTGCGGGTGGGCGTGCTCCTCCTCGGAGCCGTACAGGATGTCCTCGATCGACATCTGGCCGGCGATCTCGCCCTCGGGCACCACCCGGTCGAAGAGCAGCTCCGGGTCGATCCGCCCGTGCGCGGCCTCGACGACCGCCGCCCGCGCCGCGAGGGCGGCGACCGCCTCCCGTACGGTACGGAGCTCCTCCGCCGCCACCCGGTCGGCCTTGTTCACCACGACGAGGTCGGCGACCGCGAGGTGGCGGTCCGTCTCCGGGTGGCGGGTGCGGGTCGCGGCGAACTCGGCCGCGTCGACGACCTCGACCAGGCCGCCGTACACGATCCGCTCGTTGTCGCTGGCCAGCACCATGCGGACCAGTTCCTGCGGCTCGGCCAGACCGCTCGCCTCGATCACGATCACGTCGAGCCGGGCCTCGGGCCGGGCCAGCACCTCCAGATAGGTGTCCAGTTCGCTCGCGTCCACCGCGCAGCACAGACAGCCGTTGCCGAGGGACACGGTGGAGCCGACCTGTCCGGCCACGGTCATGGCGTCGATGCCGATGTCGCCGAAGTCGTTGACCATGACCCCGATCCGCGTCCCGCGCGCGCTCCGCAGCAGATGGTTGAGCAGGGTGGTCTTCCCCGCCCCGAGAAACCCGGCCAGGACGATGACGGGAATCTGCCGGATGGGCTGGGTGGTCAAGGGTCATGCCTCCGGGCCGTCGATGCCTGCGCGTGCGAAGCCCCCAGGATAGGCGGCCGGCCTCGCGGAGCCGTGTCGTGCGGACTGAGCACCCGACCGGGTCGGGGCGTGTCGCGCGGGCCGAAGTCGGGCGATCCGCGGGCGTCGGGGCCCGGGGCCGCCCCGGGCCCGCCAGGCCCGCCCGAGCCGCCAGGCCCGCCTGGGCCGGGCGGAACATCGCATGGCGCCGGAGCGGGGAGCCGCGCCCGGCGGCCAGGCCTCGGCCCCCGGCCGGCCCGGGGCGGACCTGGAGCGGACCGGGGCGGCAGCCGCAGCGGCAGCGCCGGCCGCATTTCCGCTCGGCGCACTCGTCCCCGTACCGTTTCGGCATGAGCCCCGCACCCTCCTCCCCCGCGCGGCCGCCCGGCCGCCGGCGCAGGATCGGGTGGCCGCGGCGGGTGTTCTCGCAGGTCCTGCTGATGCAGCTGGCCATCGCCACGGGCGTGACGGTGCTCGCCACCGGGCTCTTCCTCGCCCCGCTCAGTGCCCAGCTGGACGACCAGGCGATGCGCCGCGCCCTGGCGATCGCGCAGACCACGGCCTCCCCGGAGATGGCCGCCGGACTCGCGACGACCCGGCCGTCGCCCGACGGCCCGGTGCAGACGGAGGCCGAGCGGATCCGGCGCTCGACCGGCGCCGAGTACGTGGTGGTGATGGATACCGCCGGTATCCGGTGGTCGCACACCGACCCCGCCCAGATCGGCCGGCGCGTCTCCACCGACCCCAGCGCCGCGCTCGCCGGGCATGCCGTGATGGAGATCGACAGCGGCACCCTCGGCCGCTCCGCCCGCGGCAAGGCACCGCTGCGGGACCGGCGCGGCGAGATCGTCGGCGCGGTGTCGGTCGGCATCGAGTACGACAGCGTGCGCGACCGGCTCGTCGCGGCGATCCCCGGCCTGCTGCGCTACGCCGGCGGCGCCCTCGCGGCGGGCGCACTCGCCGCGTATCTGATCTCCCGGAGGCTCCAGCGGCGGACCCACGACCTGGCCTTCTCCGACATCTCGGCGCTGCTCGCCGAGCGCGAGGCGATGCTGCACGGCATCCGCGAGGGCGTCGTGGCGCTCGACGGCGCGGGCAGGATCCGGCTGATGAACGACGAGGCGCAGCGGCTCCTCGGGATCGGCCCGGAGGCCACCGGCCGTCCCCTGGAGGAGGTGCTCGGCGCGGGCCGCACCACCGACGTGCTCGCGGGCCGGGCCACCGGCGAGGACCTGGTCACGGTGCGCGGCAGCCGGGTGCTGATCGCCAACCGGATGCCCACCCACGACGGCGGCGCCGTCGCCACCCTCCGCGACCGCACCGAACTCGAACGCCTCGGCCGCGAGCTGGACTCCACGCGCGGTCTGATCGACGCGCTGCGCGCCCAGGACCACGAGCACGCCAACCGCATGCACACCCTGCTCGGGCTGCTCGAACTGGAGATGTACGAGGAGGCCGTCGAGTTCGTCACCGAGGTGGTCGGCGTGCACCGGGCGACGGCCGAGCAGGTCACCGAGAAGGTCCACGACCCGCTGCTTGCCGCGCTGCTCGTCGGCAAGGCCGCCGTGGCCGCCGAGCGCGGCGTCTCGCTGCGCATCGCCCCCGGCTCGCTGCTGCCGGACCGCCTGGTCGACCCGCGCGAGCTGGTCACGGTCGTGGGCAACCTGGTCGACAACGCCCTGGACGCCGCCTCCGGCACGCCGCACGCGCGCGTGGAGGTGGAGCTGCGCGCCGAGGGGCGCACCGTGGTCCTGAGGGTCGGCGACAGCGGCCCCGGCGTGCCCGAGGGGCGGCGCGAGCTGATCTTCACGGAGGGCTGGAGCACCAAGGAGCCGCCCGCCCACGGCAAGCGGGGCCTCGGACTGCCGCTGGTGCGCCGGCTCGCGGAGCGGCGGGGCGGCGGCGCCGTGGTCGGCACCGGGCCGGACGGCGGCGCCGAGTTCACGGTGCTGCTGCCGGACGCGCTCGCCGAGGCGGACGGCGCGCTCGCGCCCGTGGTCGCGGAGGAGACACGGTGATCGGTGTCCTGGTCGTCGACGACGACGTACGCGTGGCGCGGGTCAACGCCGCCTATGTGGCCAAGGTGCCGGGCTTCCGGGTGGTCGGGGTGGCCCACACGGCGGCGGAGGCGCTGACCGCGCTGACCGCGCCGGAGCCCGCCGTGGACCTGGTGCTGCTCGACCACCACCTGCCGGACGGCAACGGTCTCGCGGTCGTACGGGAGCTGCGCGCTCGCGGCCTGCAGACCGACGTGATCATGGTGACCGCGGCGCGTGACGTGGCGACCGTCCAGGCGGCGATGCGGCACGGGGCGCTGCAGTACCTGGTGAAGCCCTTCGGTTTCGCCGGCCTGCGCGCCAAGCTGGAGGCGTACGCGGCGCTGCGCCGCACCCTCGACGGCGGCGGCGAGGCGGAGCAGGCCGAGGTGGACCGGATCTTCGGCGCCCTGTCGGCCGGCTCCGTCGTCCCGGACCTGCCCAAGGGCCACTCCCCCACCACGGCCGAGCTGGTGCGGCAGGTGCTGCTCGCGGCGGACGGACCGCTGTCGGCGCAGGAGATCGCCGAGCGGGCCGGGGTGAGCCGGCAGACCGCCCAGCGCTATCTCAAGCTCCTGGAGCGCACCGGCCGGGTGCGGCTCTCACTGAAGTACGGCGAGACGGGCCGCCCCGAGCACCGGTACGCGTGGGCGGGCCCGGCAGCGGCCCGCTGAGCCACCGCCGGGAGCGAGCCACGGGGCTCGTCAGACGGCTCCCGCGCCCGTGAGGGCCCGTACCTCCGTCTCGGCGTGCCGGGCATCGTCCGGCGGTTCCGGGGAGGTCACGGTACCGAGCCAGCCCGCGAGGAAGCCCAGCGGGATGGACACCACCCCGGGGTTCTGCAGCGGGAAGAGCTGGAAGTCGACGCCGGGGAAAAGCGATTCGGGGCTGCCGGAGACGACCGGCGAGACCACCACGAGCAGGACGGCGGGGACGAGTCCGCCGTACACCGACCAGACCGCGCCGCGGGTGGTGAAGCGGCGCCAGAACAGCGAGTAGAGCAGCGCGGGCAGATTGGCGGAGGCCGCGACGGCGAAGGCGAGGCCGACCAGGAAGGCCACGTTGAGGTCGCGGGCGAGCAGGCCGAGGGCGATCGCGGCGACCCCGATGCCCGCGGCGGCGAGCTTGGCGACGGCCACCTCGCCGTGCTGCTTGGTGCTCCGGCGGCGCAGCGAGGCGTAGAGGTCGTGCGCGACGGAGGCCGAGGACGCGAGGGTGATGCCGGCGACCACGGCGAGGATGGTCGCGAAGGCGACGGCGGCGACGACCGCGAACAGGACGGTGCCGCCGGTGGATCCGGCCCCGCCGCCGAGGTCGAGGGCGAGCAGCGGCACGGCGGTGTTGCCGGCGGCGTTGGAGGCGCGGACGGTGTCGGGGCCGACGAGGGCGGCGGCGCCGAAGCCGAGGACGATCGTCATCAGGTAGAAGCCGCCGATGAGGCCGATGGACCAGACGACCGAGCGGCGGGCGGCCCGCGCGGTGGGCACGGTGTAGAACCGGGACAGGATGTGCGGCAGTCCGGCGGTGCCGAGGACGAGCGCGAGACCGAGGCTGACGAAGTCGGCCCGGGCGGTCCAGTCGCCGCCGTAGCGCAGTCCGGGCGCCAGGAAGTCCCGGCCGTGGCCGCTGCGTTCGGCGGCGGTGCTGAGCAGCTGGTCGACGTCGAAGTGGAAGCGCGTCAGGACGAGCACGGTGAGGGCGATCGTGCCGGCCATGAGCAGCACGGCCTTGACGATCTGGATCCAGGTGGTGGCGCGCATGCCGCCGAGCGACACGTACACGACCATCAGGGCGCCGACGCCGATCACCGTCCAGGCGCGGGCGGCGTCGCTGGTGCCGCCGAGCAGCAGGGCGACCAGGCTGCCGGCGCCGACCATCTGCGCCACCAGGTAGAGCACGGAGACGGTGACGGACGAGGTGCCGACGGCGATCCGGACGGGGCGCTCGGCCATCCGGGCGGCGACGACATCGGCGAGGGTGAAGCGGCCGCAGTTGCGGACGAGTTCGGCGACCAGCAGGAGCACGACCAGCCAGGCGACGAGGAAGCCGACGGAGTAGAGCATGCCGTCGTAGCCGAAGAGGGCGATGAGGCCGGAGATGCCGAGGAAGGAGGCGGCGGACATGTAGTCGCCGGCGATGGCGAATCCGTTCTCCAGGGGCGAGAAGAGCCGTCCCCCGGCGTAGAACTCCTCGGCGGAGCCGTGCCGGTGGCGACTGACCCAGGTGGTGATGCCGAGGGTGGCCGCGATGAACGCGCTGAACAGCAGCAGCGCGAGGGTCTGGTGGTCTCCGGTCATCGCCGCACTCCCCGGGTCATCTCCTGGGTGTCCCAGCGCAGTTCGAGCGCGGCCCGGTCCCGGCGCAGCCGGGCGTGCCGGGCGTAGGCCCAGGTCAGCAGGAAGGTGGTGGCGAACTGGCCGAGTCCGGCGACCATGGCGACGTTGACCGCGCCGGCGACCGGGCGGGCCATCAGGCCGGGGGCGGCGGTGGCGGCGACGACGTACGCCAGGTACCAGAGCAGGAAGGCGAGCGAGGCCGGGAAGACGAAGCGGCGGTATCGGCGGCGTACTTCCTGGAAGGCGGGGCTTCGCTGGACCTCCAGATAGACGTCCGCGGCGCTGTGGCCGCCGGCCGGGGCCGGGGCCTGCTGGTGGGGGACGGCGCCGGGCGGCGTCCCGTCCCCGTGATGCTCGCCCCAGCCGGCGGCGAGCTCGTCGTACCAGGGGTCGTCGATCCGCACCTCCGCGGATCCGCTCCCGTCGTGCTTCTCCACCGGTGAACTCTCCTTGTCAGCGAACCGTTTCGGCCGCGTGCCCAAGGATGGACAGACTGGGCGGATCCCGGACTCTTCTCCCGTCTTCTTCACTCCATCAGGTGACGAGTTTCCGGGCACGACTGACCGGCCCGTCGATACGTCGTATCGGGCGGGCCGGCCGGTGGAGAGATGCGCGGGCCGGTGAGCCGGCCCCGTGTGTCAGGCGTCGATGCGCGAGCGGTCCAGGGTCGCGGCGGAGCTGGTGATGAACTCCTTGCGGGGCGCCACGTCGTTGCCCATGAGCAGGTCGAAGACCTGCTCGGCCGCCTCCAGGTCGCCG
Organism: Streptomyces sp. NPDC051909; assembly: GCF_040681095.1. Classification (NCBI taxonomy): domain Bacteria; kingdom Bacillati; phylum Actinomycetota; class Actinomycetes; order Kitasatosporales; family Streptomycetaceae; genus Streptomyces; species Streptomyces sp. NPDC051909. Next base: position 40,122 of record NZ_JBFAYA010000024.1, read on the forward strand.
ATGTTGATCCGGCGCAGGGTGCGGTGGCGGGGGTCCATGGTGGTCTCCGCCAGCTGGTCGGCGTCCATCTCGCCGAGACCCTTGTAGCGCTGGATGGCGTCCTTGTAGCGGACCCCCTTGCGCTCGAACTCGAGCAGGGTCTGCCGCAGCTCGTTGTCCGAGTACGTGTACACGTACTTGTCCTGGCCCTTCTTGGGCTGGATCAGCTCGATCCGGTGCAGCGGCGGCACGGCGGCGAAGACCCGGCCCTGCTCGACCATGGGGCGCATGTAGCGCTGGAACAGGGTCAGCAGCAGGGTGCGGATGTGGGAGCCGTCGACGTCGGCGTCGGTCATCATGATGACCTTCCCGTACCGCGCGGCGTCGATGTCGAAGGTGCGGCCCGAGCCCGCTCCTATGACCTGGATGATCGCTCCGCACTCGGCGTTCTTCAGCATGTCCGAGACGGAGGACTTCTGGACGTTGAGGATCTTGCCGCGGATCGGCAGCAGCGCCTGGAACTCGCTGTTCCGGGCGAGCTTGGCGGTGCCGAGCGCGGAGTCTCCCTCGACGATGAAGAGCTCGCTGCGCTCCACGTCGTCGCTGCGGCAGTCGGCGAGCTTGGCGGGCAGCGAGGAGGACTCCAGGGCGGTCTTCCTGCGCTGCGCCTCCTTGTGCTGGCGGGCCGCGATCCGGGTGCGGGCGGCGGCGGCGGCCTTCTCCAGGACGGCGCGGGCCTGCGCCTTGGCGTCCCGCTTGGTGGAGGTCAGGAAGGCCTTCAGCTCGCGGGCGACCACGGTGGAGACGATCCGGCGGGCCGCGGAGGTGCCGAGCACCTCCTTGGTCTGGCCCTCGAACTGCGGCTCGGCGAGGCGCACGGTCACGACGGCGGTGAGGCCTTCGAGCGCGTCGTCCTTGACGATGTCGTCCTCGGCGACGCGCAGCAGCTTGGCCGAGCGCAGCACCTCGTTGACCGTCTTGGTGATCGCCTGCTCGAAGCCGGACACATGGGTGCCGCCCTTGGGCGTGGCGATGATGTTCACGAAGGAGCGGACCGTGGTGTCGTACCCGGTGCCCCAGCGCAGGGCGACGTCGACACCGAGCTCACGGGTGACCTCGGTCGGGGTCATGTGGCCGCGGTCGTCGAGGACCGGGACGGTCTCCTTGAAGGTGCCCTGGCCGGTGAGGCGCAGCACGTCGCAGACGGCCTTGTCCTGGGCGAGGAACTCGCAGAACTCGCTGATGCCGCCGTCGAAGCGGAAGGTCTCCTCGCTCTTGCCGATGCCGTCCAGGTCGCGCTCGTCGCGGACCACGATGGTGAGGCCGGGAACGAGGAAGGCGGTCTGCCGGGCGCGCTGGTGCAGCGTGTCCAGGGAGAGCTTGGCGTCCTTGAGGAAGATCTGCCGGTCCGCCCAGTAGCGCACGCGGGTGCCGGTGCGGGTCTTGGGGACGCGCTTGGCCTTGAGGAGGCCGCCGGACGGGTCGAAGGGGCTGTCGGGGCCCTGCTCGGTGAAGATGCCGGGTACGCCGCGGCGGAAGCTGATGGCGTGCGTGGCACCGTTGCGGTCGACCTCGACGTCGAGGCGGGCGGAGAGCGCGTTCACCACGGAGGCGCCCACGCCGTGCAGACCGCCGGAGGCCGCGTACGAGCCGCCGCCGAACTTGCCGCCGGCGTGCAGCTTGGTCATGACGACCTCGACGCCGGACAGACCGGTCTTGGGCTCGACGTCGACGGGGATGCCGCGCCCGTTGTCGCGGACCTCGACGGAGCCGTCGTCGTGGAGGATGACGTCGATGTGGTCGCAGTAGCCGCCGAGGGCCTCGTCGACGGAGTTGTCGATGATCTCCCAGAGGCAGTGCATCAGGCCGCGGCTGTCGGTCGACCCGATGTACATGCCGGGGCGCTTGCGGACGGCTTCGAGCCCTTCGAGGACGAGCAGGTGCCGCGCGGTGTAGTTGGAACCGTCACGGTCTGCGGTCAGCAGCGCACTGGACGGCACGGACGTCTCGGCGGTCACGCGGTTCGCTCCTCGCTGAATTTGAAATCTGGCCCGGTGGGTAAGGCACGGCGGCCTTCACCGGTTCAGAGGGTACAGAGCCCTGGTAGAGCGGTTGTCACGCCACCCTCCTGAATCCTCATGCTAGTCCAGAGTCGTATGGATGTTCGATCCCTCGATAGGGTGACGCGAACATCACGTTCCCTTCCAGGCATGAACCATTTAGGCTCCGGGCACGTCCTCATGAACAACCGGCAACCCGCCGGGAGGGCACGACCACACACAGCAATGCGAAACCCGTAGAGCGAAGCAATACGGCTCATTCGCCGCCAACCGGCAGCAGACAGCCACCTTGGGAAAAAGTTTCGAGGAAAAGCCACGAGCGGGAACGTTTCCGGCCTGGTTGGATGTTGACCCTGGTACGACAGCTCGTCGAGCTAGAGAAGAGGCGACGTGACTACTGTTCTGACCCCCGCGAGCCCCCTGACGGCCGCTGACCGCTGCGACCGCTGCGGCGCCCAGGCTTACCTGCGTGTCGTCCTTGTCAGCGGCGGTGACTTGCTCTTCTGTGCCCACCACGGGCGCAAGTTCGAGCCGGAACTCAAGAAGATCGCCGCAGAGATACAGGATGAGACGGACCGGCTCACCGACGTGCCGGCCCGCACCCAGGGCGACGACCACTGACGCCTCGCATCCCCGACGAGCCACGGGCCGGTTCCTGACGACCGGCCGACGGGCGGCCACCCCCGCAGTCTCAGGGGGTGGCCGCCCGTTCTCGTACGCCCGTTCTCGCACGCACGAGCCGCTTCCTCGGAGCGGTCTCCGGGAAACCGCGCGGGCCGCGCCCTCAGAAGTGCCGTGGCAGCAGCGCCGAGACCCGGGTGTAGACACCGGGGTTCTCCGCCTGCCCGCAGCCGCTCCCCCAGGACACCAGACCGATCAGCCGGCCCCGGGCCACCAACGGCCCGCCGCTGTCGCCCTGGCAGGCGTCATGGCCCCCGCGGGGGTCACCCGCGCACAGCATGGTGTCGCCGCGGTAAGAGGCGCCGAAACCGCCCGGATACGCCCGCTCACAGGCCGTGTCGGGCAGCACCTGCACCCGCGCCGAGCGCAGCGACATCGCGTACGTCCCGTTGCCCGTCGTGTCCCCCCAGCCGTACACGTCCGCCGGCGTGCCCTCCGCGAGCGCCGCGTCGCCCGGGCGGGCCACCTCGATCGCGTACTCGGCCGGCAGCGCCTTCGCGAGCGTGAGCACCGCCAGGTCGCCCGAGTTGGTCGACGGGTCGTAGTCCGGGTTCACCCAGGTGTCCGCCACCCGCACCTCCCGGCCGCCGTGCCCGCGCAGCGACGTGCGCCCGGCGATCACCGAGAAGTCGGCCAGCTGCCCCGGCGTCCCGCCCAGCACCTCGCGGCCCAGGCAGTGCGCCGCGGTGAGCACCTTGGTGGGGGCCACCACGACCCCGCCGCAGAACTGCCCCGCCCGGGTACCCCCGAACCGGTCACGGCTGGACAGGGCCACGACCCACGGCGACTCGGTGATCCCGGCCGGCTGCCCGCCGACCACGACACTGTCGGCGCGCGCGGTGCCGGCCGCGCCGAGCGGCCCGGCCGCCGCCGCGATCAGGCCCAGGACTCCGGTCAAGACACCGGCGATGGGACGACGCATGAAGCCTCCTGACTCTCCGCTGACATCCTTTCACCCAGCGTCGTCCAGGCCCGCCCACCGCGCACCCGCACTCATGCGCGAGGGACCGGGCGCTCATGCGCGAAGGACCCGGCCCCCCGAACGGGGAACCGGGTCCTTCGTACGACTCACGCGCCCCTCGACGGGACGGGCCGGTCAGTCGAGGTAGTCGCGCAGCACCTGCGAGCGGGACGGGTGACGCAGCTTCGACATCGTCTTCGACTCGATCTGGCGGATGCGCTCACGCGTCACGCCGTAGACCTTGCCGATCTCGTCGAGGGTCTTCGGCTGGCCGTCGGTCAGGCCGAAGCGCATGGAGACGACGCCGGCCTCGCGCTCGGAGAGCGTGTCGAGGACCGAGTGCAGCTGCTCCTGGAGCAGGGTGAAGCTGACCGCGTCGGCCGGGACGACCGCCTCGGAGTCCTCGATGAGGTCACCGAACTCGCTGTCGCCGTCCTCGCCCAGCGGGGTGTGCAGCGAGATCGGCTCACGGCCGTACTTCTGGACCTCGATGACCTTCTCCGGGGTCATGTCGAGCTCCTTGGCCAGCTCCTCCGGGGTGGGCTCGCGGCCCAGGTCCTGGAGCATCTGGCGCTGCACACGGGCGAGCTTGTTGATGACCTCGACCATGTGCACCGGGATACGGATGGTGCGGGCCTGGTCGGCCATGGCGCGGGTGATCGCCTGACGGATCCACCAGGTGGCGTACGTGGAGAACTTGTAGCCCTTGGTGTAGTCGAACTTCTCGACGGCGCGGATCAGACCCAGGTTGCCCTCCTGGATCAGGTCCAGGAAGAGCATGCCGCGGCCGGTGTAGCGCTTGGCCAGCGAGACCACCAGACGGAGGTTGGCCTCCAGGAGGTGGTTCTTGGCGCGGCGCCCGTCCTCGGCGATGATCTCCAGCTCGCGCTTGAGCTTGGGGGCGATCTTGTCGGAGTTCGCCAGCTTGTCCTCGGCGAACAGACCGGCCTCGATGCGCTTGGCGAGCTCGACCTCCTGCTCGGCGTTGAGCAGCGGGACCTTGCCGATCTGCTTGAGGTAGTCCTTCACCGGGTCCGCGGTGGCACCGGCGACGGCGACCTGCTGAGCGGGCGCGTCGTCCTCGTCCTCGTCGGACAGGACGAAGCCCTTGCTCTCGCCCTCGGACTCCTCCTCGTCCTTGCCGGGCGCGACGTCCTCGAGCAGCTCCTCGCCCTCGAGCAGCTCTTCGTCGTCCTTCTTCGCCGCGGTCTTCTTGGCGGCGGTCTTCTTGACGGCGGCCTTCTTCGCCACCGTCTTCTTCGCGGCGGTCTTCTTGGCCGCGGCCTTCTTGGCCGGCGCTCCGGCCTCGTCGGCCGGGTCCGCGCTCTCGGCCGCCGGGGCCGCGGTGGCGGCCGAGACGGTCTTCGTCACGGTCGTCCTGGCGGTGACGGTCTTGGTGGCGGTGCGCTTGGCCGGGCTCTTCGCTGCGACGCTCTTGCGGGCGCGCTTCGGCGACTCCGCTGCACTGACCATCAGCGTCACACCCTCTTCCTCGAGGATCTGATTGAGGCTGCGCAGAACATTCTTCCACTGGGTTGGCGGAATCTGGTCAGCCTCGAAGGCCCGACGCACGTCATCGCCGGCGATCTGCCCATCAGCCTTTCCCCGCTCGATGAGCGCCATCACAGACTCGGACTCGGCGATCTCCGGCGGGAGCGTACGGGATGTGCTGGCCGACACGAACAACCTCTCGGAACGATGGAAAACGGCTTCCGGCCCCGCCCTGGATCAGGCTGGGGCCGACGACCGTCGGCCGGGAATGTGCCGACGGCGCGGGCTGGACCGGGGAACTGCACAGCGCCCTGAGCGGCTGCTGTATTCCTTCCTCGGCTGTCACCTCTTAGGTCATCGCGCGGCTTCGAAGAGTGTTACGCCCAATCCGCGTGGCCCGAGTCACACCTCATGTGCGGTGAATCCGCCGCAAAACGTCCGAAATGACACGAGGCCGTGCCGCCCGACCCCGGCGCGCCCGGGGACTGCGGTGATCCCCGGGCTCCACTCGGGTCCGGCGGCACGCGCTGCGTGCGTCTCGGCGCTGCTGGTCACGGTCGGCGGATCAGTTCCCGCGCGGGGCGGGCACGACGCGCCCCTCCTCGGGGTGGACGGTCAGCAGCTGCCGCATGGCGGCCTCGGCGCCGTTGGCGTCGCCGGCGGCCAGCGCGTCGACGATCCGGGCGTGGTGGGCGAGGCAGCTCTCGCTCGGCCGGTCGCAGCCGGTGGCGGCGGCGCCGGAGACCTGGAGGGCGGCACCGACGATGCCGGAGAGGTGCTCCAGCATGCGGTTGCCGGCGAGCTGGATCAGCAGGGCGTGGAACTCGGCGTCGGCCCGGGAGAAGGTGATCCCGTCACCCTGCGCGTACGCGTGGCTCATGATCTCGACCATGTCGGCGAGGCGCTGCTGGATGTCCTCGCGGCCGTGACCGGCGGCGAGCCGGGCGGCCAGCGGCTCGATGGTCCAGCGCAGCTGGTTGAGCTCGCGGCGCTGGTCGTCGCGCTGCGGGCCGAAGGCGCGCCACTCGATGATGTCGGGGTCGAGCAGGTTCCAGTCGCTGACCGGACGGACCCGGGTGCCGACGTTGGGGCGGGCGCTGACCAGACCCTTGGCCTCCAGTACGCGCAGCGACTCGCGGACCACGGTGCGCGACACCTCGAAGCGCTGGCCGATCTCCTCGGGCACGAGAGGGCGGTCGGCGCCGAGGTCGCCGGAGACGATCATCTGGCCGAGCTGCTGGACGAGCTGGCCGTGGAGTCCGCGACCGCGGCTGCCGGCGGCCCTGCGGCCGACCCGGCCGAGCTCCTCCGTCGGCTCCCAGGCGGGCGGTCCGACGCGGTCGGCCCCGGGCGCCTCCGCGTAGGGGTAGCGGTCGAGGTCGCCCGGGGCGCCGAGGCCGGACTCGACGGAACGGGCGGAGGTCATCATCGTGTGCGCAAGGGTAGTCACGCATCCTTTGTCGGCGTGGCCCCCGTGCCCCTTGAGGTCTTTGGTGAAAAGCACACGAAAGGGTGATCGGCACCCCCTGGGCAATTGACGATTTATCGGACATTAACGGCAATTCCCAAGGGAGTTGCCAGCGAAACGGAAGCTTTCAGTCCGATTGTGATCACCAACGCGCCCTGCCGTGGCGACCGGTGAGCACATAGGCACACAGCAGGACCGTCAACGTCAGGGTGAGGGCCACTCCCACGGGCTGCCCGACCACCCGCAGCACCCCCATCACCCAGCGGTCGGCGGCCGAGGACCACTCCACGCTCGCGAACTCGCGGATCCGGGCCGGGAGTCCGGCGACCGAGCGGCGGGGCACGCCCGCGAGCATCCGCTGCAGCGGCGGCGCGAAGACCACGGGCACCGCGAGCACCGCCGCGACACCGGCGGCCGCGGCCCGGAACACCCCGGCGCCGAGCAGCCCGGCCCAGGCGCAGCCGATCACCAGGCCGAACCAATTCGCGCAGAGGGTCGGCCAGTTCTGCGGTACGGGGATCAACTCGCCGCCGTAGACGAACCGCACGGCCTCCAGATCGGCCACGACGGCCAGCACCCCGAGGACCGCCCCGACGCCCGCCGCGACCGCCAGCTTGGCGAGCAGCAGACCGAGCCGGCGCGGCACGGCGCCCCGGCCGGTGGTGAGCGCCGGGTAGCGGTACTCCTCCCCGAAGGAGAAGGCGCCGAGCAGCCCGGCCCCCAGGGCGGCGGGCGGCAGCGGCGAGATCCCCGGCCAGCCGGCCAGGACGGCGGGCAGCGGCGTGCGCCCGCTGCGGGCGAGCAGCACGGCGAGGGTGACGGACACCAGCAGCACACCGGCCGCGACGAGCGGCGTGGAGGGCACGCCGAGCAGTCGGCGGATCTCGTAGCGCAGGGGGCGCAACGGCGAGCGGTGGGGCACGCGGTGCTTGCGGTACGCGCGGGGCGCGGGCTCGGCACCGGCGGGCGCCGCCTCCGCGGATACGGGCTCCGCGGGCGCGGCCCCAGCGGGCCGCGGAGGCTCGGGGGTGGGGCGGGTGTCGTGGCTGTCGTGGGTGTCGTGGGTGTCGCCGGTCTCGTCGGCGAGCCGGTGGATGAGGACACCGTTGCGGAAGGCGCTCTCGCCGACGGTCGCGCAGTCGCTGCCGTAGACGGAGAGCCGGTTGCCGCCCTCGGTCACCACCTCCACGGGCCGCCGGGCGGACCGCGACTCCTGGGTGAGGACGGCGGCGAGCCGGGCGGCGTGCGGGGTGCGCACGGCGACCCGGGGGCGAAGGCGCGTACGGGCGAACTCGGCGGCGTCCTGGTCGGCGGCGAGCCGCCCGCCGTCGAGGGTGACGACCCGGTCGGCGTTGCGGGCCGCGTCCTTGGGGTCGGCGGTGGTGTAGAGGACCGTCCCGCCCTCGTCCGCGTGGGCGCGCAGGAGGTCGTACAGCCAGGCGCTCTCGCGTACGGAGAGCCCGGCGGCGGGCTCGTCGAGGAGCAGGGTGTGGGGGTCGCCCAACAGGGCGGAGGCCAGGCCCAGTCGGCGGTCCATGCCGAGCGAGAGGGTGCCGACGCGCTGGTCGTGGAGACCGGTGAGTCCGACCGCCCCGAGCAGGTCCTCCGCGCGCGAACCGGGCACCCCGGCGGCGGCGCACAGCATGCGCAGCTGACTGCGCAGGGTGCGGGAGGGATGGCCGGGCACGTCGCCGAGCAGCACGCCGACCTCACGGGCTGGCTGGGCGACACGGTGCAGCGGACGGCCCCGGAAGTAGGTGACGCCACGGCCCGGTTCGAGCTGGAGCATGAGGCGCAGGGCCGTGGTCTTGCCCGCGCCGGCGGGTCCGAGCAGGGCGGTGACCGTGCCCGGCAGGGCCTCGAAGGTGAGGTCGTCCACGGCGGCCGGGCGGCCCGGGCGGGGGGTGCTGGTGAGTCCGATGGCCTGGAGCATCGCTTCTCTCGCGGGTAGGTGAGACCGCTCCGCGGCAGGGCGGCTGTCCCAGCAAGATAACGCCACATTTCGGACTTTTGGCGCAGGGTTGGCGCCTCGGGGCGGCCCCGCGACCGCCCGTCAGACCTCCGGGCGGAGCATCGGCGGGTTCAGCAGTGTCGCCCCACCAGCACGGAACAGCTGGGCGGGGCGCCCGCCCTGACGGGTCGTGGTCCCGCCCGCCGGCACCAGGAAGCCGGGCGTGCCGGTCACCTTGCGGTGGAAGTTGCGCGGGTCAAGGGCCACGCCCCAGACCGCCTCGTACACCCTGCGCAGCTCGCCGACCGTGAACTCGGGCGGGCAGAAGGCCGTCGCCAGCGACGAGTACTCGATCTTCGAACGGGCCCGCTCCACCCCGTCGGCCAGGATCCTCGCGTGGTCGAACGCCAGCGGCACCGGCTCGCCCTCACGCTCCGCCGTACCGTCCTCGCCGAGCAGCTCCTCCACCGGCGCCCAGCGCGCGCTGTGGGCGTCCCCGCCGGCCCGCGGAGCGGGCAGGTCCGGGGCGAGCGCGAGATGCGCCACGCTGACCACCCGCATCCGCGGATCCCGGTCGGGCGCCCCGTACGTCGCCAACTGCTCCAGGTGCGCACCATGCCCCGGCACCGGCTCCGGCGCCCCGGGGTCGTGCACGCACAGCCCGGTCTCCTCCACCAGCTCGCGCGCGGCGGCGGCGTCGAGATCCTCGTCGTCCCGGACGAAACCGCCGGGCAGCGCCCAGCGCCCCTGGAACGGCGCCTCCCCCCGTCTCACGATCAGCGCGCACAGCGCGTGGCGCCGCACGGTGAGGACGACCAGATCGACGGTGACAGCGAAGGGCGGAAAGGCCGACGGGTCGTAGGGAGACATGCCCGCGATCATAGTCGTCTTCCTGACGATAAACACGCCCGCCGGAAGGATCCGCCTCCACTTCTTCCGGGGGGCTTCCCCCTCCCCCCTCCCCCGCCCTCCCCCCTCCCCCGCCCTCACCCCCGCCCCCGGTTCGAAGCCCCGCCCCTCACACCCCCAGCTGCAGCCCCGGTGCCGCCTCCTCCACCACGCCCAGGCCCAGGCGGCCGACCCGGGCGGCGAAGGGCTCGCCGGCGAGGCGTAGGCCGGAGAGGCGGAGCTCGCCGAGGGGGGCGGAGCGCAGGGGGTGGAGGGCGACCGTGCGGCCCGGGGCGTCGGGGCGGATGCCCAGGGCGGCGGCCAGGAGGTGGACGCCGGAGGCCGCGGCGACCGCGGCGGGCCGGCAGGCGGCCGGGTGCGGCACCGGTGGAGCGCCGGGAGCGCGTCGCTCTCCCGCGTACATCTCCGGGAGCCTCAGGTCGAAGGCCTCCGCGGCGTCGAGCACACCGCGGAGCAGCGCCGCGGCCTCGCGCTCGTGCCCGGCGGCGGCGAGTCCCGCGACGGCTACCGCCGTCTCGTGCACCCGCACCGCGCCCGAGCGGTGCCCGAACGGGCTGTACCCGGGCTCCTTCTCGCCGAGGCCCCGCAGCCCCCAGCCGGAATCGAGCGCCGGGGCGGCGAGCAGCCGGGCCAGGCGCTCGGTCTGCGCCTTGTCGAGCAGCCCGGGCGCCTGCCGCCCGGCCCCGCCCAGGCCGGTGTCGAGGAGATGCGCGGCCCAGCCGCCCAGGTGGGGCAGCGGGCGCCCGTCGGGCAGCCGAGCGAGCAACGGGCGCCCGCCCGCCGGGTCGTCCTGCCAGAACCGGCCGCGGAACCGCTCGCGCAGCGCCCGGGCCCATTCCCGCCAGGCCTCCCCTCCGGGCCGCCCGCAGGCGTCGAGGAGGTCGGCGCCGAGCGCGGCCGCGCGGTGCGCGTGGGCCTGGGTCTCGGCCCGCGCGGGTCCGGCGGGCCACGGGTCCGGCACGAACCCGTTGGTGTCGACGGCGCCGCGCAGCCAGTCCAGGCAGCGCTCGGCGGCGGGCAGCAGTTCCGCGAGGTCCTGCTCGGGCAGGCCCCATCGGCGGGCCTCGGCGAGCACGGCGGGGAAGGCGAGGGTGGCCTCGACGCCGGTGCAGCGGGGCGGGAGGAGCGGGCCCGCGTCCCTGAGCGGTCCGGGGATGCGCCCGGACTCGGGCCCGAGGCCGGGGAGTTGGGTGCGGGCGAGGGCGCGCAGGGTGGTGGCGGCGAGCCGGGTGCCGAGCGGGAGGGCCATCCGGGCGGCCCACAGGGCCTCGGCGGTGACGGGCCCCAGGCGCCAGGGGACGCCGGCCGCGAGATACACGTCGGCCGGGTGCGCGGGGTCGCGCTGGAGCAGCGCGCGCAGATCGGCGACGCAGGCCCGCAGCAGCGGTCCGAGGCGGACGTCGTCGCCCTCGGCGACGGGGTCGGCCAGGACGTGTCCGCCGGGCCTTCCCGCGCCGGACGCCTGAGTCCGGCCGGCGCGCTCGCAGCGGACGCGCAGGGTGAGGACGAAGGGGGCGCCGGGGGCGGGTTCGGCGTCCCAGCGGAGGAGTCCGGCCGCGCCCAGCGCCACGCTGGGCGCCGGGTCGGCGAGGACGCTGACGGCGGTCCCGTCGGAGGCGGTCCAGCGGAGCCCGGTGCCATGGACGCTCGCGGTGAGCTCGGGTCCGGGGCGGCCTGCCGCCACCGCGCCCAGGTCCGCGAGATCCGTGCCCAGGGCGAGCTCCACCGGAATCCGCGCCGGCCGGGGTGCGGAGCTGCGCAGGGTGATGCGTTCGGTGCCGTCGGCGTCGCGGGTGCGCTCGACGAGGAGGCCGGGGTCGGGTCCGAGGTCGCCGGGTGCGCGCAGGGCGCCGAGGAACTCGGTTCGTTCCGCGCCGTCCGCGCGACTGCGGAGCGGGACGGGTTCGCGTCCGGCGACGCGCAGGACGCAGCGGGCGAGGAGCCGGCGGCCGTGCTGGAAGACGCCTTCGAGGCCGGTGCCGGTGAGTTGGCCGTGCCGGTTGCTGATGGCGAGGGCGGGCAGGGCGACGCCGACGAGGGTGTCGTGCACGGGCGGCAGTTCGCCGGGGTGGGGTGGGTGTCCGGCGGCGGGTCCGGGGGCCTGGGCGGTGCTGGGGACCATGACGGGTCGGCGGCGCTCTCTGTGCGGTCCGGGCGGTGCGGCCGGGCCCGGGCGGGGCCGTGGCCGGGCCCGCGCGGGCGGTCCCGGCGGTCCGCTCGTCCGGCCGTGGAACGGCGGTTCCGCTCCTGCGCGACCGCCACAGACGTGAACGCCGCCGCGGGCCGACGGGTCACGGCCCTCATGCCCCGCTCCTCGCCCGGCCGGGCCGCCGGGTGCGCCGCACCACGGGCCGCCGGGGCGGCCGGGGTTCGGTCGCGCGCCGCCGGGCCGCCCCGGTGGTGCGCAGCCCGGCCTGCCGTGCGGTGCGGCGTGCGGTCTGCCGGGCCCGCTGCCGGGCGCGGACCTCGGCGGCGGGAGAGATCGCGGCCGGAGCGGGGCCGGTCGGAGCAGGGTCGGCCGGAGCGGGGTCGTCCGGGTCCTCGGCCGCGTCGGCGCCCGTCTCGGCGGCGAGCCGCGTGTCCCGTTCCTGGCGCAGACAGACGCGCAGGGCCTCCGGGTCCAGGCCCTCGTTGCACGCCTGGTGCAGCAGCCGGGCGAAGAGGTATTCGGGGTCGGCCTCCAGGGCGAGTCCGAGGGCGACCCGGGCGGAGGGCTCGTCGCCGGTGGACCAGGCGACCCAGCCGGCCAGGGTCAGCGGGGCCGCCGCGTACTCCTGGTAGGGCGGCACGCAGCGTCGGGACAGCGCCCGCCAGAGCCGGAGCGCGGGCGCGGCTTCCGGGCCCTCCATCCATTCGGCGGCCTGGTCGCGGGTGTCGCGGTCCTGCAGTCCGAGGATGAGGGTGGCGGCCTCGTCGGGTGAGAGGAGCGCGTCGTCCCGGTCGTCGCCGGTCGTCGGTGCCGTCAGGGATGCGGTGAGCGCGGGCGGCAGGGCGGCGCCTCCGGGGTGGGGCCGGGGTGCGGGGCCGCCGGGCGCGGCGGCGAAGCGTTCGAGGAGGCGCCGGGCGAGGCCGAGGGTGGTCTCGCGGGTCTCGCGGCGGCCGAGGCCGCTCGCGGGGGTGTCGAGGATCCTCGGCACGATGACCGTCGCCGCCTCGTTCAGGGCGGCTCGCTGTGCCGCGTCGTCCTCGGTGCGGGGCTTCAGCCGGGCCTCCATGTCCTTGAGGGTGCCGCGCACCTGGATCCCCGCGTAGGCGGCGGAGGCGGCCATGACCGAGGTGCCGGAGAGGGCGAGGGGCAGGCCGTCGGGTGGGCAGCAGCGGACGTCGGGGCAGCAGTAGGAGAAGTACAGGCCGTCGGAGATGCAGAGGGCTTCGAGGACCGGGATGTCGAGTGCGCCGCACGTGGTGCGCAGGCGCTGGGCGAAGGGGCGCAGCCGTTCCATGACGCGCTGGGCGGTCTCGCCCGGGCGGGGCTCCTGGCAGAGGAAGACGACGATGGCGTCGGGCCGTTCGCCACGGCGGCCGGCGCCCTCGACGAGGCATTCGGCCAAGTGCTCTGGGGTGGCGGGCCATTCGCGGGGCGAGCCCGGGATGCCGACCCTGACCCGGCCGCCGAAGCGGCCGCGCTCGCCGTGGAGTGCGACGAGGACCACGGAGTCGCTGGGGTGGAAGCCGAGCATGAAGGGGAGCGCGTCGGCGAGCTCGGCGGGGCCGCGCAGGGTGATCTGCTGGGGTGCGGAGGAGTTGTGGGATTCGTGGCGGTTCGTGTTCATGGTCACGACGGTCCCGCGATCTCCGCGATCGCGAAACCCCTGTGGATAACTCCCGGTTGGGGTGTCCGGGAGTTGTCCACAGGCCCCGGCGGGGTGGTCGCGCGGGGCCGCCGGATGCGCTTCGATGGGAGGTCTGCCGTCGGGGCGGCACCTCACCCGCCGGTCACTCCGACCGGCCGACCGGCACCTCACCCGCCGGTCACTCCGACCGGCCGACCGGCACCCCACCCGCCGGTCAGGCGGACCGGCCGAACAGCACCTCACCCGCCGGTCAGGCGGACCGGCCGCCGGGCACCCCACCCACCGGGCTGCCCGCCGGCCGGCCCGCCTGCCTGACCAGCCGCCCGGTCAGCCCGCCGCGGCCAGGACCAGCGGCAGCACGGGCCCGCTGCCGGCTCGGCGGAGCAGGCGGGCTGCGACCGCGAGGGTCCAGCCGGAGTCGGTGGAGTCGTCGACGAGGAGGACCGGGCCGGGGGCCTCGCGCAGGGCGGCGGCCAGTTCCCCGGGCACGTCGAGGGCGCCGGACAGGGCGCGCAGGCGCTGGGCGGAGTTGCTGCGGCGGGCCGCGTGCGCGCCGTCCTCCGTGACGTACGCGAGCGTGCCGAGGAAGGGCAGCCGGCCGACGGTGGCGATGCCCCGGGCCAGCGAGCCGACCAGCTGCGGCCGGGTGAGCGACGGCAGGGCCACGACGCCGACCGGGCGCTCCGGGGCGTCCGGGGCGCCGGAGGCCCAGCCGCCGGGCGAGCGGGCCCAGTCGGCGAGGACGGCGACGGCGGCCCGCAGCACGTCGTCGGGGACGGGGCCGTCCGGTGCGTGGTCGGCGAGCAGCGGGCGGAGCCGGTTGCCCCAGCCGATGTCGGAGAGGCGGCCCAGGGCGCGGCCGGGGGCGCACTGCTCGCCGGCCGGGATCCGGCCCTTGAGGTCGAAGCCGAGGGCGGGCATGCCGGTGGGCCACATGCGGCGGGGCTCGATCTCCACGCCGGGGCGGTCGAGTTCCTTCTCGGCGGCCGTCAGGGTCTCCGCGGAGACCGTGGAATCGGCCCAGGGGCCCGCGCAGTTGTCGCAGCGGCCGCACGGGACGGCGCCCTCGTCGTCCAGCTGGCGGCGCAGGAACTCCATGCGGCAGGCGGTGGTGCCCACGTAGTCGCGCATGGCCTGCTGTTCGGCGGCGCGCTGCCGGGCGACCCAGGCGTAGCGCTCCGCGTCGTACACCCAGGGGGCGCCGGTGGCGATCCAGCCGCCCTTGACCCGCTTGACGGCGCCGTCCACGTCAAGCACCTTCAGCATGGTCTCCAGGCGGCTGCGCCGAAGGTCGACGGCGGCTTCGAGGGCGGGCACGGACAGCGGCCTGCCGCCCGCCTCGGCGAGGGCGGCGAGGGTCTGGCGGACCTGGGCCTCGGGCGGGAAGGCGGTGTCGGCGAAGTAGCGCCAGATCGCCTCGTCCTCCTTGCCCGGCAGCAGCAGCACGTCGGCGTGGTCGACGCCGCGGCCGGCACGGCCGACCTGCTGGTAGTAGGCGATCGGGGAGGACGGCGAGCCGAGGTGGAGCACGAAGCCGAGGTCGGGCTTGTCGAAACCCATGCCGAGGGCGGAGGTGGCGACCAGGGCCTTGACCCGGTTCCGCAGGAGGTCGGACTCGGCCTGCAGCCGGTCGGCGTTCTCCGTGCGGCCGGTGTACGAGGCGACCGGGAAGCCGCGCTGGCGGAGGTAGGCGGTGGCCTCCTCGGCGGCCGCGACGGTCAGCGCGTAGATGATGCCGGAGCCGGGCAGCTCGTCGAGGTGCTCGGCCAGCCAGGCCAGCCGGTGGGCGGCGTCCGGCAGCCGGACCACGCCGAGGCGGAGGCTCTCCCGCTCCAGGGTGCCGCGCAGCACCAGGGCCTCGCCGGCGCCGGTGCCGAGCTGTTCGGCGACGTCGGCGGTGACCCTTGCGTTGGCCGTGGCCGTCGTGGCGAGGACCGGCACGCCGGGCGCGAGCTCGGCCAGCATCGCCCGCAGGCGCCGGTAGTCGGGCCTGAAGTCGTGTCCCCAGTCGGAGATGCAGTGCGCCTCGTCGACCACGAGGAGGCCGGTGGTGGCGGCGAGCTTGGGCAGCAACTGCTCGCGGAAGTCGACGGAGTTGAGCCGCTCCGGGCTGACGAGCAGGACGTCGGTCTCGCCCCGCTCGACCTCCTGGTGGATGGTGTCCCACTCCTCCGGGTTGGCCGAGTTGATGGTGCGTGCCCTGATGCCGGCCCGCTCCGCCGCCTCGACCTGATTGCGCATCAGGGCGAGCAGCGGGGAGACGATGACGGTGGGTCCGGCGCCGCGGCGGCGCAGCAGGGCGGTGGCCACGAAGTAGACCGCGGACTTGCCCCAGCCGGTGCGCTGGACGACGAGCGCGCGCCGGCGGTCCTCGACGAGGGCGGCGACGGCCTGCCACTGGTCCTCGCGCAGTCTGGCCGCGCCGCCCGGGTCGCCGACGAGCTCGGCGAGTACGGTGTCTGCTTCGGTCCGGAGGTCCAGGTTGTCCATGAACCCCATGCAACCCGATGGGACTGACAATCGGCCACTTCACCCCGTGTGACGGCCGGTGACCCGGCGCTTGCCCTGTCGCACGTCCGTTGGTGGAACAGAGCGTGAACAATGGGCAACTGGGCAGGGATATGAGAGTCATACCGGCTGATTCCAGTCAGCGGCGCCAATTGCTCGTTGCCGCCCGCGCACGGGCCAGGGAAGAATTGGTCATCCACCCCGCACGCCCAACGCGGCCCGTTGGCCATGCCGTGGTGCGCCCTCATCCGACCCTGCCCGCGGAGCGGGCGCGTATCCGAAGGGAGGATCGTGACCCTCGGATTCGCTCCGCCCTCGACCGCTCCGGCGAACTCGTCGTCCGGGTCGGCCAGCCGCCTCGCTCGGATGCTCGAACCGGCCGAGTGGGCCTCGGCCGGGATCCCGCTCCTGCGCAATCCGCGTGAGGTCGTCAGCGGCCTGCACTCCCGTCACCGGCCCACGCCGTCCACGGCCGTGGTCGCGGTGCTCGACCACGAGGAACGGCTCGCGGCCAGTGCCTCGTTCACCCGCCGGGCCGCTCCGGCGGACGGCTGGGAGTTCCGCAACGCGCTCCTCGCGCATCTGCGCCGGGTCATCCCGCACGATCTGCGCCGGCGTGCGCCGGTGCGCACGGCGGTGCTGCTCTACTGCCGCGAGGGCGACGAACGCTGGACCGAGGAGGACGGGGCCTGGATGTGGGGCCTGCGCGACGCGTGCACCTTGCACGGGCTGCGCTGCGGGGCGTACATCACGCTGACCGGCGGCGGCTGGCAGGTGCTCGGCGAGGGCCGGGGCGGGCGCAGGCCCAGCTCCGGTTCGCGGCCGGCGCCGCTGGGCGAGGACTCCGCGCTCGACCGGCTGGTGCCGCGGATCGCGAGCGGCGCCCCCGAGCCGCTGCGCCGGGCCGCGGCCCGCTGAGCGTCCGCCGGGCCTCGGCACGATGGTGCGGGGCCCGGTCCGTAAGGCCGCGGCCCCGCCGCCGTACGGACGGCGCCGGCCTCTCCGTACACAGCCCGTACACGGCCCGTACACAGCCCTACCCGTGCACACCCTCCGTACACGGCTCTTCCCGTACGCCGCCCAGCGCCTGCCCCACCCCGTCCGCGCCGCACCCGAAGGGGACACGGCCGCACCGCCGGGCGGCCCGGCCGGTGGGCGGCCGGGGCCCGGACGGGCGGGGCGGATGATGCCGACGGGTCAGACGCCCGCGCCGAGCGCGGCGTTGACCCGCTGCGGGTCACCGCAGACGATCAGCAGGGCGGTCGCCCGGCGCATCGCCTCGGGCAGCCGGCGGGCGACGTCCGCGTCGGCACCGCCGTTGACCGCGACGACCACCACGGGCCGGGCGGCGGCCCGGTCCACGGCGGCGGCGTCCGCGAAGAACACGTCCTCGCGGGTGTCCTGCTGCGCCCAGTAGCCGGCCTCGCCGAAGGACAGCTCGTGCGCCGCCCAGGGGTGCTGCTCGCCGGTGGTGAGGACCAGGACGTCGCCGGGGGCGCGGCCGTTCTCCAGGAGCAGGTCCACCGCTTCCTCGGCGGCGTCGAGGGCTCCGTCGACGGGCGCGGGGATCAGCTGGATCTGCGGTTCGGTCCGCTGGTCGGAACGATTCTCCGTACGGGCGGGGGAAGCCGTTCCGGCAGCGGGCGGGCGCGGGGCCGGCGGTGCGGGCCTGGCCGGACCGGGGCCGGGACGCCCGGGTCGCGGAGAGGCCGCGGAACGCGGGCCGGGTACGGGTCGTGGGGTCGGCACGGGGCGGCCTGCGGCCGCGCGGGGACCCTGGGCACTCTCGTGAATCTGAGGCTCCTCGGGGATGAGAGGCATGGGTGGATGTCTATCAAACGCCGTCGCACCGGGCTCGGGCGGGTGGGCGCACAGGGGCGCCCCGACTCCTCGCACGAGTCCGGCGGGAGGGTTTCCCCGGGATCCCGCCGGACATGCCAGAAGCCGGAAGATCAGAAGTCGAAGCCGAGTTGTCCCCCGCTTTCGAGTGCGGCGGCCTCGGCCGAGAGGCGGACCTTCTTGAGGTGCCGCCAGCGGGGCATGGCGTCGAGGTAGGCCCAGGAGAGCCGGTGGTACGGGGTGGGCCCCAGCTCCTCCAGCGCGGCCTTGTGGACCGGCGAGGGGTAGCCCGCGTTGGCCTCGAAGGCGTACGCCGCGTACTGCTCCGACGTGCCCTCCAGGCCGGCCATCAGGGTGTCGCGGCGGACCTTGGCGATCACGGAGGCGGCGGCGACGGCGACGCAGGACTGGTCGCCCTTGATCACCGTGCGGACCTGCCAGGGGCTGCCCAGGTAGTCGTGCTTGCCGTCGAGGATCACCGCGTCGGGGCGGACCGGCAGGCCCTCCAGGGCGCGGGTCGCGGCCAGCCGGAGGGCGGCGGTCATGCCGAGTTCGTCGATCTCGGCGGGCGAGGCGTCGCCCAGCGCGTACGCGGTGACCCAGCCCTCGAGTTCGGCGGCGAGCGCGGTGCGGCGCTTGGGGGTGAGGAGCTTGGAGTCGGTGAGCCCGGCGGGCGGGCGGCGCAGCCCGGTGACGGCGGCGCACACGGTGACGGGACCGGCCCATGCCCCGCGTCCGACCTCGTCGACACCGGCGACGATCCTGGCGCCGGTCGTGGCCCGGATCGAACGCTCGACGGTGTGTGTGGGTGGTTCGTACGGCATGGCGCAACACAGGTTACGCCGACGGATACCTCCCTCGGTACCCGGATTCCCCTCGTCCCTGCCCGCCCGGGCGGGCAGGGACGGCCGATTCGCTGTCGCACACCCGACAGGGGTACGTCGACCAGGCCGAGAACGGCTACGTTACGGGCTACTGGAGCCGTCGGGCGGCCCTTCCGTCGCGTTCGTGAAGTGGCCGCCACAAGCCGTGTGTTCGGGGCGCGACGGGCCTAGGGCGCGTAGGGATCGGCGTCCGGGTCGTACTCCTCGTCACGGGTGGGCTCGCCGCAGAAGACGGAGTCGGTCGCGGGGCGCTGTTCGAGGATGGCGCGGGCGCGGGCCTCGGAGCGGCTGGTCGCGAACCAGGGCTCGTCCTCCGTGCGCTCGAAGCGGTCGTCGAGTTCGCCGAGGGCGCAGGCGCGCAGCCGCTCGGGGAGCCGGTCGAGGGCCGGTGCGGCGTCGGCGGACAGCCCGGAGAGGTAGTTCACGTCGATCTTGCGGTCCTGCTCGTAGCGCTGGACGTTCTGTTCGGCGATCACGGCGTCCGGCTGGAGCAGCCCGAAGGCGAGGACGAAGCCCGCGGCGCTCACGGCCAGGGCGCGGGGCAGCAGCTTGGCGCCCCAGATCCCGGCCGCCATGATCAGCAGGATCACCACTCCGAGCCAGATCTCCATGGCGGTCACCGAGATGCGCAGCCGGGTGAGGCCGTACGCGTCCACGTACAGGTCCATGCGGCGCAGCGCCGAGGCCACGACGACCAGGGTGAGGACGCACAGGGCGCCGAGGACGGAGCGGACCAGGCGGGTGTCGCCGGGGGTGCCGCGGGGCGCCCAGCGCAGCGCGAGGCCGATCACGACGAGGGTGAGCAGGGTGGCGAAGAGGAGTTGCCAGAAGCCCTGGCGGGCGTATTCGGAGTAGGTCAGCCCGGTCTCGCTGAGGACCTTGTCGTAGCCGCCGAAGAGCACGGTGAGCTGGACGGCGTTGAACGCGGCGAAGAGCAGGCAGAGGACGACGAGCGGAAGTGCCCATTCCAGGCGGGCGCGGGGCCGGCCCGGGCTGAACGTGAGCCGGTCCCAGCGCAGCGGGGCGGCGGCGGTGCGGGCGACGGCGATCGCGCCGAACAGGCCGAACAGGAAGCAGAGCAGCCGCCAGGGCGCCTGGTCGAGCGAGATGTCCGGCATGAGGCCGCCGAGGAGGTCGGCGAAGGCGGCGTCGGCACCGGCGAACAGCGCGCCGAACACCACCAGCAGGCCCAGGGCGATCAGGATCGGGCGCAGCAGCGCCCCGAAGCGGCCCTGCGCGCCGCCGGCGCTCTGCCGCGCCCCCTGCCAGGTCCACAGCATGCCGCTGCCGACGGAGTCGAAGAGTCCGAGGGGCCCGAAGAGCACGCTGCTCCAGCCGCGGCCGCCGTGCAGCGCGTAGCCGGTGAGGCCGATGGCGGTGACGACGGCGAGGAAGGTGGGCCAGCCCGCGTCGCTGAGGACGGGTACGACGAGCAGCGCGGCCCCGCCGACGGCCCACACCAGCGTCCAGGGGCGCAGCCGGCGGCCGGCCGCCCGGGCGGCGAGGGCGCCGGCGGCGGTGGCGGGCACGGCCACGAGCAGCAGGTTGGCGCCCGCGCCGTCGCTGAGGAGCAGGGCGGCGGCCAGGGCGGCGGCCAGGATCGCCCAGAGCGTGGCGGAGGTCGGCCGGGCCGGTGCCGGGGGCCGGAGCTTGCTGGGCGGCGGCTTCCGGTGCGGCGCCCAGGCCTGGTACGGCGCGTAGGCCCCCGGCGGGTACGCGCCCGGCGGGTACGCGCCCGGCGGGTACGCCCCCGGCGGATGGGCGCGGGGCCCGTGGGCCCCCTGGGGCGGTACGGCCGCGGCGGGCGGGCTCGCCGGGGCGCCGGCGGGCGGAACGCTCGGCGGCGGGCTGTCCTCGGGCTGCTCGGACGGCTCGGGCTGCTCGGGCTGCTCGGGCTGCTCGGACGGCTTCTCTGCGGACGGTGTGTCGGTCACGGGACCCCCTCCCGGCCCGGTGCGCCGGGCCGTGCGGCCCACGGCGTCCCGGGTGTCTCGTCGGCACGCTGCTTGTCATGATCAGCGCTGCGAGTGGCCGACTTTAACGGCGGCAGACCGTGCCGGACCGGTCCTGCCCCAGCTGTGGCAGGACCGTGACACTTACGGAGCGGCCGGATCCGGAAGAACCGGGGCGGGTGGCCCCGGCTCCGCCGGCCGGACGCGCCCTACGAGCCGGCCGCGGCGGGCACCCAGTCGGGCAGGTCCTCGGTCTGCTCCAGCCATGCGGCGGGCGGCGTGCCGCCCGGGCCGGCCGCGACCACGCCACAGGCGATGGCGCAGGTGGTGTCGACATCGCCGCCGACTCCGGCGGTCGTCCAGAACACCCGCTCGAAGTCGCCGAGGCCGCGGGCCGCGGACCAGAGGGCGAACGGCACCGTGTCGTGCGCGCTGGTGCGGCGGCCGCTGCCGAGGACCGCGGCGACGGTGCCCGCGTCGCCGTAGTCGAGCATGTCGCGCGCCCGG
This sequence comes from Streptomyces sp. NPDC051909, assembly GCF_040681095.1. Classification (NCBI taxonomy): domain Bacteria; kingdom Bacillati; phylum Actinomycetota; class Actinomycetes; order Kitasatosporales; family Streptomycetaceae; genus Streptomyces; species Streptomyces sp. NPDC051909. The sequence continues at coordinate 61,106 of NZ_JBFAYA010000024.1, forward strand.
CGCAGCCCGGCCCCGACGGCGCTGCGCGGGACGAGTGCGATGACGCCGTCGAGCAGTGCCTCGGGCGTGGGCGGGCCGGCCGGGTCGGCGACGAGGGCGGCGGCCGCGGCGACGGCCATGGTGCCGACGACGGCCTCGCGGTGCTGGTGGGTGGTGTACGCGGAGATCTCGGCCTGGTGGGTGGCCTGCTCCGGGTCGTCGGCGTACCAGGCCCCGAGCGGCGCGATCCGCATGGCGGCGCCGTTGCCCCACGAGCCCTGCCCGTTGAAGAGCTCCGCCGCCAGCTGCCGCCAGTCCCCTCCCTCGCGCACGAGCCGGAGCATCCGGTTGACGGCGGGGCCGTAGCCGCGGTCGAAGTCGTGGTGGTGGGCGAAGGACTGCGCCAGGGCGTCCTGGTCGATGCGTCCGTGGCTCGCGAGCACGGCGAGGACCGAGCAGGCCATCTCCGTGTCGTCGGTCCACTGCCAGGGACCGGTCGGCGGCTCGTGCCGCTTGAGCAGGGGATAGTTGGCGGGAACGAAGTACTGGGAGCCCAGGGCGTCTCCCACGGACAGCCCGCGCAGGCTGGCCAGGGCGCGTGCGAAGCGCCGGTCGAGAGTGGAGTCAGCGGTCATCGACCAGCCACTCTATCCGGTGGGACCGTACGGTTCCGGGGTACGCCAGCGTTCGAAGGGCCGGTCGAGTCGGTATTTCCCGTCCTCGCCGAGCAGCAGGGTGCGGGTCTCCGCGTTGCCCGGGTTCGACAGGGACTCGAACTCGGCGACCGACCAGTGGAACCAGCGCATGCAGAACAGGCGCATGGTCAGTCCGTGGGTGACGAGCAGGACGTTCGGCGGGTGGTCGGGGGCCTCGAAGCTGCGGTAGAGGCTCTCCAGGAAGGCGCCGACCCGGTCGTAGACGTCGGCGCCCGACTCGCCCTGGGCGAAGCGGTAGAAGAAGTGGCCGTAGGCGTCCCGGTAGGCCTTCTGGAGGCGCACGTCCTCGCGCTCCTGCCAGTTGCCCCAGTCCTGCTCGCGCAGCCGGGGCTCCTCCCGGACCCGGACCAGCCCCGGGTCGAGCCGGAACGCGCGCAGCGTCTCGTGGGTGCGGCGGTACGGGGAGACGTAGACGCTGACCGGCTCCTCGCCGAACACCTCCCGCAGCCGCTCTCCCGTCTCCTCGGCCTGGCGCCACCCGGTGTCGGTGAGCCGGAGGGCGTGGTCGGGCTCCCGCTCGTACACCGTGTCGTCCACGTTGCCCTCGGATTCGCCGTGCCGTACGAGGACGATGCGCCGTGGTCGTGCCATGGCTCGACCCTAGACAAGGCTCGCCCGGGCGGCTCAGTCGGCCCGTCGTCCGGCGTCCATCCGGCGTACGCCGCAGGTGGGGCGGGGCCGGCGCCCCGGCCGCCAGCCCCGGCTCCACCCGGGCGAGAGGGACGGCCGGGCGAGAGGGACGGGCGGGCGAGAGGGGCGGGCGGGGCCTCAGACCGCCCAGGTCGGTTCGAGCTGCACCACGTCGCCGCTCATCGCGGCGACGTCGGCCTCGGTCTGCGCCCGCAGGCCGAGCCGTTCGATCCGCTCCACCCGGTACTTCCCGTGCTCCGCCGCCGAGTTCCACATCGACAGGACCAGGAACTCGTTCCCGGGCGCCTCACCGAACAGGCCCCGGAGCATGCCGGGGGACCCGGCCATCGCCGGGTTCCACACCTTCTCCTGCATCAGCGCGAAGTGCTCCACCCGCTCCTCGTGCACCCGGCAGTGCGCGACCCGGGCCACGTCGGCGTCCGCGAACCGCGGCTCGAAGCCGGTCTTCACGTCGAAGCGGTGGTCGAACAGCTTGACCTGCGCGTTCCGAAAGGTGCCGGCCTGCGCGGCCGCGAGCCGGTCGTGCGAGCGCGCCATGAACGAGTCGTAGAAGGCGCGGCTCTCCCAGAACGCGAAGACATGGGCGACGTCCGGCCGCCGCCGGCTCCATCCCCCGCCCTGCCCCCGGAATCCCGGCTCACCGAGCAGCCCCGCCCACTTCCGCTGCCCCCGCTCGAACCCTCGACGGTCCACCACGGTGCAGCGAATCCACTTGACCAGCACCGCGCCATGGTACGGGGCGGAGCGACGCGCCGTCAGACCTCCGCGGAGTGCGCCCGCTGCACACGCACCAGGCCCGCGGCCTCCTCGGCGTCCGGTTCGATGCCGAACACCTCGGCCAGGACCTCCGTCAACTCCTCCGGCCCCACCCGGCGTTCCTCCCGGGTCCCGTCCACGCGCACCGAGGTCAGGCCGTCGCGGACCAGCGCCCGCCGCACGACCGCGCCGGGCCGGTGGGCCACCACCTGGCCGATGAAGCGCGACCGGGGATGGCTGGAGCTGTAGTGGTTCATGAGCTCGAAGTCGACCGGGTACAGGGCGTGCGGGGCGAAGGAGTAGAGATCGGTCCACCCCTCCGGGCGAAGCGCCCGCAGCACATGGACGCCCTCCGCCTCCGCACCGACACGCTCGACGCCGACCCGCTCCGTACCGACAGGCTCCGTGTCGGCGCGTTCGGTGCCGACCCGCTCCGTACCGACGCCGAAGACCCAGCCGTCCTGCTCGACGCGCGCGCCGTCGACCAGTGGCACCGGCTCCAGCGGGCCCTGCCAGCCGAACCCGGCGTCGGCCAGCCAGGGCTGCCCGTCGACCGTGACGACGAGCAGTGCGTGGGTGATCGGCGTCAGCGCGTCGCCGCGGGTACGGTTCCGGGCGCCGCGCCCGGACACCGTGAAGCCGATCCGCTCCAGGGCGGCGGCGAGCAGCGAGTTCTGCTCGTAGCAGTAGCCGCCGCGGCGCCGGCCGACGAGCTTGGCCTGCAGGCTCTTCACGTCGAGGGGGATCCGGCGCCCGAGCGCCACGTCGAGGTTCTCGAAGGGCATGGTCTCCACATGCGCGCGGTGCACGGCGCGCAGGGTCGCGAGATCGGCGGCGACCTCTCCCGAGTACCCGATCCGCGCCAGATATGCGTCCAGATCCAGCTCTTCCCCGCCCCACATGCGGCACTCCCCCTCCACCGATGACATGTTGATCACATGACACCATGAACAGCTCGTCAGGAACCGCACAAAGAGAGGGGATTGACCGTGAGCGGGCTCAACAAGGGGGTCGGCAAGGTCGAGGTCGCGCTCAAGTGGGACCCCAGTCCGGCCGGTTCCCCCGCGCACGACCTGGACCTCGTCGCGGCGGTCTACGCGGCGGACGCCCCGTACGGCCCCCCGGCCTATCTGGTGCACTTCGACAGCCGCTCCCCCGACGGCACGATCACCCTCCACCGCGACAGCCGTACGGGACAGGGCCTCGGCTACGACGAGGCGATGACCGTGGAGCTCACCCGGCTCGCCGCGCGGTACGCGCGCGTGGTGGTGGGCGTGGCCATACAGCAGGGCGGCGGGCGGCTGACGTTCGGCCAGGTCGCGCGGACCGGGGTGCGGGTGCGCGAGGGCTACACCGATCTGCTGGAAGACGCCCTCGACTCGGTGGCGGACGCGACCGCCGCGACGATCGCCGAGTTCGTCCGGGACGAGGGCGGGCCCTCCGCGGAGTGGCTGTTCCGGCCGCTGCTGCGGGGCTTCGACATCGACCCGAGCACCTTCGGCGCCGTCATGGGCGAGCACCGGGCCTGACACCGGGCGAGGAGCGGCCGGTAGCGGTCGCGGGGGCCGGGGACCGGGCACGACGAAGGGGACCGACCTCCACGGTCGGTCCCCTTCGTCTCGCCACCGATGTCTCGCTACCGGTCAGCCGTCAGCGCGTACTGGCGGAGGTCACTTATTCCTGGCACGCGCTATGCCTCGGATTCTGGCCGGGTTGGCATCCGCCACAAGCCCGGCGCGTGCGCCTGGGTCCACTCTTCTCGGTTGAGCACCTCAAGGCATGACGCCCGGAGCGCTCGGGAGGTTGGGGCGGGACGCACCGAGTGTCGGAGGCGGGGGCTAGGGTCAGCGGCGTCCGACCACCAGCAGGAGACCCCATGCCGTCATGGCACACGCAGCAGGACGCCGCCCAGGCCCAGCCGACCGAGCCCCGGCCGCTGGCGCCGATCCCCTTCAACGTCGAGGCAGTCTTTCCGGAGCTGACCGGTACGTCCCGTGAAGTCACCCTCCTCTACCCCCGGGCCGGGCAGCCGGGCCCGGGTGACAGCTCCATCGGCGGGCCGCTCCTGTGGCCGGCTGACGAGCCCTGGCCGATGTGCGCCGAACCGGACCACTACAAGCCGCTCGGCGCGCCCGTCGGACCCGAGCCGGTCGCGATGGTCCCGGTAGTCCAGCTGTACGCACGGGATGTGCCCGGCCTAGTCTTCCCGGCCGGCACCGACCTGTTGCAGATCCTGTGGTGCCCGCTCGTTCACGAGGACGACCAGTACGCGGCCAACCCCCGGCTCCACTGGCGCAGCGCGGCGCTGACGACCGCCGGCGCCGTCGCCGGGGAACCGCCGCGCCCGCACACCGCGGAGGGGGACTATCTGCCCCGCCCGTGCACGGTGTCCCCCACTGCGGCCGTGGAGTACCCGAACTGGGACCTGCCGGAGGGGCTCGGCGATCTGCTCGACGAGCGGTTTGAGGACCTCAAGGAGGAACAGGGCTACGACTACTTCGAGGTGGCCACTACACAGCAGAGCAAGGTCGGCGGCTACCCGGGGTGGACGCAGCAGCCTGACTGGCCCGACTGCGCAGGCTGCGGCACCCGCATGGAACACCTGCTCAGCGTCACCGCGACCGAACCGGGCATGGGCCGTTGGCTCCCCCTGGACGACCGGGACCCACGCCAGGACGGGGCGGCGGTCCCGTCCTGGCGGGCCGAGGCCAATCCCGCCGCCCTCGACACATTCGGGCACGACATGTGCCTGGGCGACCTCGGCGGCATGTACTTCTTCGTCTGCCGCACCTGCCCCGACACCCCGTACACCCACCGCTACGACTGCTGAGCCCCGCCGGGTCGGCTCGCGCGGGCAGTGACATGGTGCGCCAGCGCCATGATGGCCAGTTGGGGCCGCGAGACCGGCTCCACCGCCCTGGACAGGTAATTCATGCCTGAGTGGCGCGCAGAACACTGGTGGAGACTATTCACTCCAGGTCTCCGGCACTCCCCTGCCGCTGTCGGCACGGGCCGCGAGGTAGCTGGTCCAATCCCGTTTGACGAGCCTGCTCCATCGGACAGCAGTGGTGATGTGGACGCCGAGCAGGTCCGCGAGCACGGCGGCTGGCAGGTCGCCTGCCAGGGAGCACAGGGCACCGTTGCGGGCGGGGCGGATCCAGATGCCGAGGACGTTGAGGTGGCGGGTCAGTCGTGCATCGTCCATCGGATGGCCGGGCCGTGCGCCGGGAAACAGTAGCTCGGTGTCCGGTAGGTTCCGCAGTACCGAGCGGGGGCTGAACGAGTCGGCATCGGCTAGGCGTTGAACGATCTGCGCGAGCGGCGGCGGCAGCAGTACGGGGTGTTGATCGAGGGTGAGATATGTGTGCGCGTCACGTGTGGAGAGGTGGGAGCGGGTAAGCGTGACGATGTGCTGTGGGTGTTGGCCATAGAGCAGAACGAGGGCACCTGCGACTCGGTGGTGGAGTGGAATGTCCTCGCCCGTGAAGCAGCGGCGTAGGAGCCGCCAGCGTTCCTGATCGTCCAAGATGTCGTGGGGATCGTCACGGGGACGAATCCAGGGGACGTCAAGATCGGGAGCCAGACGACGGCTGCGGGCCCACCTGAGGAAGTCGCGAAGACGATGGTGGCTGGTGGTGCCCTCGTCCAGCCATGCATCCACATGCGCTTGAGTAGCCGTGGCCAGGGTCAGTTGCTGTTCGTCGAGCCAGTTCAGGAAGCGGACCGCGATGAGGATGCGGGCGCGGGCGTACCGGCGAACGCTCGTATTCGATGCTCGGCGCATGCTGCGGCCTCGGGCTCGGCGTAGGACCGACCACGACGCGTACGGACGGATGAGAGTGGCAATGTGCGCGGGTTGCGTGACGAGGAGGGTGTCCAGCCAGGGTGGGATGCCGTCGAGGTGTTCATCGCGGGCGGGAAGGATGCTTGCAGTGACGAGGACCTTGCGCAGGTTCTGGACGTGCTTCAGGTGGGAGGGGAAGCTGTCGAGCAGTTCGTGAGTGACTTCCTCGTGCTCGTCGGAGAGGCGCCCCAGGAGCCTGCCCCAGTCGGATTGGGAGGCCCAGAGCAGGATCTGATAGGGGTCCGCTTCGGCATCGAGTAGGTCCAGCAGGGGCGTCAGTTTGGTACGCACCTGGCCGTCCGGTCCGGACAACACCCGACGTAGCCGGTCGTGGGCGACGCACCGCGGGCACAGACCGTCAGCGAACAGCGCATCGAAGCGGCCGCATCGTCGGCAGTTCCAATTCCGGGTATCACCGGCGCACGGACCGCAGATCTCCCTGCCCTTGGTATCAGTGCCGATCAGGGGACGGGTGTTGCCGCAGCAGGCACAGGCTCCGGGACGACGTCGGATCTTCGTGTGACAGCTCTGGCATACGCCCCCGAGCGGCAGGCGGGCATGAACATGAAGGACCTTGCCGCAACGGAAACAGGGGCGGCGCGGACGTCGACGAGAGCGGCACAGCTCGCAGCGTGGCTCGCCCGTCTTCTGTCCACGCGGGCACGGCCGTTGCTCACCGCAGTCGACGCAGGTCGCGATAGGCGGATTCCAGCAGCGCTCACACACCAGCTTTCCGTTGTCCAGGTCGCGGCGGCGGTTGGGGGTTACCCGCCCGCACTCGGCGCAGGCCGCAGCCCTGGCCCGTCTGGCACAGTTCGTACAGATGGGCCCTTGGGGTGTCTCGGCGCCCACAGGCCGGGAAAGTCCGCAAGTTGAGCAGGTGCGTGGAGGCCGGGGATGGCAGTTCTGGCAGAGCGGCCGGCCGTCCCGTCGCGCGACAACTGGGGCGGACTTGCCGCAGACACAGCACTCGTGCCAAAGGGAAGTGTCACGGCGCTTGCACTGATGGCACACAGCTCCGCCGTCGGCCTCGCGGCGGGCGATCTGACGCATGGCGCCACAACGGGCACATGTCTCGACTCGTTGCCGGTTGTAGCAAGCCCCGCAAACCCGGCCCCCATCCAGCCGGTGATGCAGAGTCTTGCTCCGACCGCAGCGAATGCACTGAGCTCGCTGGACGGTGGGGTAGCTCTCGGCAAGCATGTCCAACAGTCGCAGCCTGGCGGGAGGGCCATCGGAGCGGCCCGAGAACAGAGAATCTGGAAATTCGCGGAAATCGCCCAACAGTTCACGAGCCATGGAACGGTTCAATCGCAGCTCCGCAACGAGGACGGTGAGGGCCTCAGGGTCTGCTTCAGGCACGGCTTCAGCTAGCATTTCCACGATGGCAGCAAGCGTGTCCGGAGGCGAAGTCACAGGCCCTCCGGGCGCCGGATGGCGGTCCGCCGCACCTGCGGTGCCGACTGGCTGCTGTTGCCAGTGCCGGTCTTGCGAATCTGCTGGTTGACCACCGTGATCTCGATGAGCTCCTGGACCTGACACTCAAGGAGGTCACAGAGCGCCGCGAGCGTGTCCATCGACATACGCTGCGGCGGCTGCGTCACGAGCCGGAAGACCTGTTCCCGTGACAGGTGCACTCCGCGCTCCGCGAGCAGGGGCACGAGGTCCGTGGTGGCGAACATGCCCCGGTCAGCCATGAGTTTGCGCAGGTGCCACTGATAGCCCATCTTGCGGATCACGAGGTGCCCCACAGTTCTTGGTGACGCTGCAACGAACGTTGCAGCAGGCGGTTGCGGTACTCGTCGCTAACGCCCGTGTAGAGCGCGGTGGTGGAGGCGTATGCGTGACCGACCTGGTCCTGGACGAACCGTTCCGGGTAGTCGAACTCGATCAGGTGCGTCACGTACGAGTGGCGTAGGCAGTGCAAATCGAGTTCCGCCGGCAAACCGGCCGCGTCGCGTGCTGCCTCGAATGCCTCGTTCACCGACCGCCGCGAAAGACGGCTTTGGCGCTCGGTCACCCACAGGGCCGAGAGCCGCCCGGGGATGACGGCAGGGCGAATCTCATCGAGCCATTGCTCCAGGGCGGGCACGATCCAGTCCATTTCCGGGACGGTGAGCACGGTTCGACGCTTGGGCGGGCTGCCCTTTGACGACTTCCCCCAGCGGACATATAGGGCACCGAATCGCCCGTACTGCTTCGCCTTCGGGTTATGCCGTAGGTCGGCCAGGTCCAGACCCCACGCCTCGCGACGGCGTAGCCCGTAGGCGTAAACCGTCTTCAAGAGCACGGCATCGCGTATCGCAGCGAGCGCACCTTTGCGTCGCCGGGCCCTGATCTCCTCCACGCGCGCGTCCGCCGCGTCAAACAGGGCCTGAACCTCGTCATAGGTCAATGGGCGCCGTCGGGGATCGCCTTCGTACTCCGCAACGTGGGCGACCGTGTTCCACTCATGCAGGATCTGTACGGGCGCTTGGCCGAACTTCTCCTCGCACTCCCGCGGCCACGCATATCGGGCGTCGGTGACGTACTCCATGAACAGCCGTAGGGCGTTCTGGTAGCCGCGGGCGGTCGAGACCACGATGGGCCGCTGTCCCGACCGCAGGTGGTAGATGAACGCTTCGACCTCTGAGGCCTGCCACTGCCACGGGTACTCGTTTGTGAAGGCCGCGAAGCGTCGTACCAGGTCGACGCGGGACTGGATCGTCTGCGCCTTCAGAAAACGAGTCCGCTGCTGCATAGCCCAGCCATCGAGCATCGCCTTGAACACGGCCGGTTCGGGATCGATGTGTAAAACGCCGGCGGCCAGCACCAAGGACGCCGACCCCGGCAAATCAGCTGCTCTCGTCACGATGCATTCAACGCAACATCGATGCAACGGTTACGCGACGGCTTGAATCTCCGCAGATCCGAGACGCCACAGAGGGTGCCGGCCAATGGCCGGCACCCTCCCTCAAGTGCAGATCAGCGCCCTCAGCAGGAGGTGCTCAATGTTGCATCAGACGCAATTCCGCCCCGTGTCAGCTGCAGCCGCTGGTCGAGCCGCAGCCCTCGCAGATGTAGCAGGAGCCGGCGCGCTGCATCTTGGTGCCGCAGGAGAAGCAGAGCGGGGCGTCGGCGCTGATGCCGAGCTGCATCTCGACGAGCTCCGCGGAGGTGTGCGCCTGCTTCGGGGCCGGGACCTCGGCCTTGACGGCGGCGGGGGCGGCGACGGCCTTCAGCTCCTGGGCGCGCGGGGCCGACTGGGCCAGGCCCTCGACATCGACCTCGGCATCGTCGATGGATGCCTCGTACGAGCCGGTCTCCAGGTGGCGCTGGCGCTCCTCGGCGGAGTGGATGCCGAGGGCGGAGCGGGTCTCGAAGGGCAGGAAGTCGAGCGCCAGGCGGCGGAAGATGTAGTCGACGATCGACTGCGCCATCCGCACGTCCGGGTCGTCCGTCATGCCGGCCGGCTCGAAGCGCATGTTGGTGAACTTCGAGACGTACGTCTCCAGCGGCACGCCGTACTGCAGACCCACGGAGACGGCGATGGAGAACGCGTCCATCATGCCCGCGAGGGTCGAGCCCTGCTTCGACATCTTCAGGAAGACCTCGCCGAGACCGTCGTCCGGGTAGGAGTTGGCGGTCATGTAGCCCTCGGCGCCACCCACGGTGAAGGAGGTGGTGATCCCCGGGCGGCCCTTCGGGAGGCGCTTGCGGACCGGGCGGTACTCGACGACCTTCTCGACGGCCTCGCGGATCGTCGCCTCGGACTTCGCGGTGACCTCGGCCTTCTCGTCCTCCTTCTTCTTGGCGGAGAGCGGCTGGCCGACCTTGCAGTTGTCGCGGTAGATGGCGAGCGCCTTGACGCCCATCTTCCAGGCCTCGAAGTAGACCTCCTCGACGTCCTCGACCGTGGCCGTCTCCGGCAGGTTGACGGTCTTGGAGAGGGCGCCGGAGATCCAGGGCTGGATGGCGGCCATCATGCGGACGTGGCCCATCGCGGAGATGGAACGCTCGCCCATGGCGCAGTCGAAGACCTCGTAGTGCTCGGTCTTCAGGCCGGGGGCGTCGATCACGTTGCCGTGCTCGGCGATGTGGGCGACGATCGCCTCGATCTGCTCCTCCTGGTAACCCAGGCGGCGCAGGGCCTGCGGGACGGTGCCGTTGACGATCTGCATCGAGCCGCCGCCGACCAGCTTCTTGAACTTGACCAGGGCGAGGTCGGGCTCGAGGCCGGTGGTGTCGCAGGACATCGCGAGACCGATGGTGCCGGTCGGGGCGATGACCGAGGCCTGCGCGTTGCGGAAGCCGTTCTTGGCGCCGAGGCGGATCACGTCCTGCCAGGCCTCCGTGGCGGCGGCCCAGATCGGCGAGTCGAGGTCGTCCATGCGGACGGCGGTCTCGTTGGCGTCGGCGTGCTGCTTCATGACGCGCTGGTGCGGCTCGGCGTTGCGGGCGTAGCCGTCGTACGCGCCGACGACCGCGGCGAGCTCGGCGGAGCGCTTGTACGAGGTGCCGGTCATCAGGGAGGTGATGGCACCGGCGAGGGCGCGGCCTCCGTCGGAGTCGTACGCGTGACCGGTCGCCATCAGCAGGGCGCCGAGGTTGGCGTAGCCGATGCCGAGCTGGCGGAAGGCGCGGGTGTTCTCGCCGATCTTCTGGGTGGGGAAGTCGGCGAAGCAGATGGAGATGTCCATCGCGGTGATGACGAGCTCGACGACCTTGGCGAAGCGCTCGACGTCGAAGGACTGGTTGCCCTTGCCGTCGTCCTTGAGGAACTTCATCAGGTTCAGCGAGGCGAGGTTGCAGGACGTGTTGTCCAGGTGCATGTACTCGCTGCACGGGTTCGAGCCGTTGATGCGGCCGGACTCGGGGCAGGTGTGCCAGCGGTTGATCGTGTCGTCGTACTGGATGCCCGGGTCGGCGCAGGCCCACGCGGCCTCGGCCATCTTGCGGAAGAGCGCCTTGGCGTCGACCTCCTCGATGACCTCGCCGGTCATGCGGGCGCGCAGACCGAACTTCCCGCCGGACTCGACGGCCTTCATGAACTCGTCGTTCACGCGGACGGAGTTGTTGGCGTTCTGGTACTGGACGGACGTGATGTCGTCGCCGCCCAGGTCCATGTCGAAGCCCGCGTCACGGAGGGCGCGGATCTTCTCCTCCTCCTTGACCTTGGTCTCGATGAAGTCCTCGATGTCCGGGTGGTCGACGTCGAGGATGACCATCTTGGCGGCGCGGCGGGTGGCACCGCCCGACTTGATCGTTCCCGCGGAGGCGTCGGCGCCGCGCATGAAGGAGACCGGGCCGGAGGCGTTGCCGCCGGAGGAGAGCAGCTCCTTGGAGGAGCGGATGCGGGAGAGGTTCAGGCCGGCGCCGGAGCCGCCCTTGAAGATCATGCCCTCTTCCTTGTACCAGTCGAGGATCGACTCCATGGAGTCGTCGACGGACAGGATGAAGCAGGCGGAGACCTGCTGGGGCTGCGGGGTGCCGACGTTGAACCACACCGGGCTGTTGAAGCTGAAGATCTGGTGCAGGAGGGCGTAGGCCAGCTCGTGCTCGAAGATCTCGGAGTCGGCGGGCGAGGCGAAGTAGCCGTGCTCCTCGCCGGCCTTGGTGTAGGTCTTCACGATCCGGTCGATGAGCTGCTTGAGACCGGTCTCGCGCTGCGGGGTGCCGACGGCCCCGCGGAAGTACTTGCTGGTGACGATGTTGACCGCGTTCACCGACCAGAAGTCGGGGAACTCGACGCCACGCTGCTCGAAGTTGATCGAGCCGTCGCGCCAGTTGGTCATGACGACGTCACGGCGCTCCCAGTTCACCTCGTCGTACGGATGCACGCCGGGGGTGGTGTGGATGCGCTCGATACGCAGGCCCTTGCTCGCCGCCTTGGCTCCCTTGGTGCGGGAACCACGTGCCGGACCGCTCGCCGTCTCTGTCATGCCGCCTCCCATATACGGGCAAAACACCCTGGAGCGCCCAGAAAATTCCAGGGCGCCGTCTTCTGTACTGCGTTATGTAGTGCAATTGCCACGAGCGCCTCACGGACCGCTCGGGGCAGGTCTTCCGTCCGGCCGCGCGGCGGCCGGCAGCCGGACCGTCGGGGTCCGGCGCGCCGCTCAGTCGGCGGCGTGGGCGGGAACGGGGACCGCGGGGGCAGCCCCGTGCTCGCCGTTCCCGGCGGGAGGCCGCTCGCGGAGTTCCGCGATGGCGGCCTCGAAGTCTTCGAGGCTGTCGAAAGCCTTGTACACGGACGCGAAGCGCAGGTACGCGACGAGGTCGAGCTCCTGCAGCGGGCCGAGGATGGCCAGGCCCACGTCGTGGGTGGTCAGCTCGGCGCTTCCGGTGGCGCGCACCGCCTCCTCGACCCGCTGGCCGAGCTTGGCGAGGGCGTCCTCGGTGACGGGCCGCCCCTGGCAGGCCTTGCGCACGCCGGAGATGACCTTGGTACGGCTGAAGGGTTCGGTGACCCCGGACCGCTTCACCACCATGAGCGAACAGGTCTCCACCGTCGTGAAACGACGGGAGCAGTCCGGACACTGGCGACGGCGGCGGATCGACGTCCCGTCGTCGGTGGTGCGACTGTCGACGACGCGGCTGTCGGGGTGCCTGCAGAAGGGGCAGTGCATGTGGTTCCGACCCTCCCTCAAGGCACGACTGAATAGCCCCGCCCGGCCCGTCAAGGCCCTGCGAAGCGACCACCAGCATAGGCGATCCGAGCTGCCCCGACAGACCGGGGACCACTACTTGTGGGTGGCTGATGCCATACAACCACTAGATCTTGGGTCGGTCGGCATTTCGGCGCCCTGCGCGTGTCGTGCGCCGGAGGGGCTCCGCGAGCCCTCACGCGACCGGCCAAGAGGGTACGGGAAGGGCGCGGCGGCGCCGTTCCCGGGGTCGCCGGTGCCAGACTGTGCAGCCGGCTCCCGGACCCGCACAGCGGGGCGCAGAGGGGTGCCGGAGGCCCCTTCGGCCCGACGGCGAAGGTTACCGTAATGACCGATTGAGGCAGATTCGAGAAGGCGTCCGGATCTGCGTATACACCCGCCCTCGTACATACGTAAGGCGAACTGCGAATTTTCACTCGAACGTGTGTTTGGCGCAACCTTTCGAAAGCCACTACCGTTGTGCCAGCCAGGGAGAACATTCGAGAGGGGCCGACGACGTGACCACCACCGCAGACAGTGCCACCATCACTGCCCAGGGCCGCTCCCAGGGCCGACTCGAGACGGTGCATGCGATGAATGACGCCGCCATGAGCGGGGAGGAGCCGGGTCGACCCGCGCGCTCGCTCCCCGGACGACCTCCAGGCATCCGGGCCGACAGCTCCGGCCTCACCGACCGCCAGCGCCGGGTGATCGAGGTCATCCGCGACTCCGTCCAGCGCCGCGGCTACCCGCCGTCGATGCGCGAGATCGGCCAGGCCGTCGGCCTCTCCAGCACCTCCTCCGTGGCGCACCAGCTGATGGCCCTGGAGCGCAAGGGCTTCCTGCGCCGCGACCCGCACCGCCCCCGTGCGTACGAGGTGCGCGGCTCGGACCAGCCCAGCACCCAGCCCACCGACACCACCGGCAAGCCCGCCGCCTCCTACGTCCCCCTGGTCGGCCGCATCGCGGCCGGTGGGCCCATCCTGGCCGAGGAGTCCGTCGAGGACGTCTTCCCGCTCCCCCGGCAGCTGGTCGGCGACGGTGAGCTGTTCGTCCTCAAGGTGGTCGGCGACTCCATGATCGAGGCCGCGATCTGTGACGGCGACTGGGTCACGGTCCGCCGCCAGCCCGTCGCCGAGAACGGCGACATCGTCGCCGCCATGCTCGACGGCGAGGCCACCGTCAAGCGCTTCAAGCGCGAGGACGGGCACGTCTGGCTGCTCCCCCACAACTCGGCTTACCAGCCGATCCCCGGCGACGAGGCCACCATCCTCGGCAAGGTCGTCGCCGTGCTGCGACGGGTGTGACCCCGCCTCGTCGGCCCTGAACCGGGCCCCGGGACCCACTGCGCCGGTCCCGGGGCCCTGCTGTTTTCAGGGGCGCGGTTCGGCAGCCGCCTTGGTGGCCGCCGCGTCGATCGCGGCCAGGCTCTTACGGACCTGATTACGGTCCGTCGTGTACCAGAAGTCCGGCAGCGAGGCCTTCAGATAGCTGCCGTAGCGGGCGGTCGCGAGGCGCGGGTCGAGCACCGCGACCACGCCCCGGTCCCCCGTCGCCCGTACGAGACGGCCGGCGCCCTGCGCCATGAGCAGCGCCGCGTGCGTCGCCGCGACCGCCATGAAGCCGTTGCCCCCGGTGTCCTCGACCGCCTTCTGCCGGGCGCTCATCAGCGGGTCGTCCGGGCGCGGGAAGGGGATCTTGTCCATGACGACCAGCTGGCAGTTCGGCCCCGGCACGTCCACGCCCTGCCAGAGGGAGAGCGTGCCGAACAGACAGGTCTTCGGGTCCGCCGCGAAGTTCTTGATCAGCTCGCCGAGGGTGTCCTCGCCCTGGAGCAGGATCGGCAGCTCGGGGATCCGGGTGCGCAGCTCCTCCGCCGCCTGCTGGGCCGCGCGCATCGAGGAGAACAGGCCGAGCGTGCGTCCGCCGGCGGCCGCGATCAGCTCGGTCAGCTCGGTCAGCATGTCGCCGCGCTCGCCGTCCCGGGCGGGCCGGTTCAGATGCTTGGCGACATAGAGGATGCCCTGCTTGGGATAGTCGAACGGCGAGCCGACGTCGATGCCCTTCCACACCGGCACGTCCTCGCCCTGGGTGCCCTCGGGGGCGAGGCCCAGCGAGGCGCCCACCCCGTTGAAGTCGCCGCCGAGCTTGAGGGTGGCGGAGGTCAGCACCACCGAGCGGTCCGCGAACAGCTTCTCCCGGAGCAGCCCGGAGACGCTCAGCGGCGCGACCCGCAGGGAGGCCCCACTGTATCGATGTGCGGCTCCGCCGCGGGGGTCATGGCGCTCGTACCAGACGACGTCCCACTCCGAGCCCTGGGTGATCCGCTCCGCGACCCCGTGCACCGTCTCCACCGAGGCGAGCGCCTGCTTGCGCACGGCGTCCTCGTCCTGCACGGAGCGGTCGCGGGTGGAGCCGAGCGCGGTGATCACCGCGCGGGAGGCGTCCCGCAGCGCCATCAGGGCGTAGCCCAGGTCCTCCGGGATCTCCTCCAGCCGGCCCGGCAGAGCCAGCTCCATCAGCTTCTCGAAGCCCTCGGCGGCGGTCTGGAGCTGGTCGGCGACCTTCTCGTCGACCAGCTTGGCCGCCCGGCGCACCGCCCGGTTCACCTGTCCCGGGGTGAGCTCGCCGGTGGCCACCCCGGTGACCCGGGAGACCAGCTCGTGCGCCTCGTCGACGATCAGCACCTCGTGCTGCGGCAGCACCGGGGCGCCCTCGATGGCGTCGATGGCGAGCAGCGCGTGGTTGGTGACGACGACCTCGGCGAGCTTGGCGCGCTCGCGGGCCGCCTCGGCGAAGCACTCCGCGCCGTACGCGCACTTGCTCGCGCCCAGACACTCCCGCGAGGAGACCGAGACCTGGGCCCAGGCCCGGTCGGAGACGCCCGGCGTCAGGTCGTCCCGGTCGCCGGTCTCCGTCTCGTCCGACCAGTCGCGCAGCCGCAGCAGGTCCTGGCCGAGCTTGCTGGTGGGGGCCGCCGCCTCGAACGGGTCGAAGAGGCCCTCCTCCTCGTCCTGCGGCACGCCCTCGTGGAGCCGGTGCAGACACAGATAGTTCGACCGGCCCTTGAGCATGGCGAACTCCGGGCGGCGGCGCAGCTGCGGGTGCAGCGACTCGACCGTCCGCGGCAGGTCGCGCTCGACCAGCTGGCGCTGGAGCGCCAGCGTGGCCGTGGCGACCACCACGCGCTCCCCGTGGGCGAGGGCCGGCACGAGATAGCCGAGGGACTTGCCGGTGCCGGTGCCGGCCTGGACGAGGAGGTGGGAACCGTCGTCGATGGCCTCGGCCACGGCCTCGGCCATGGTGACCTGGCCGGGGCGCTCCACACCGCCGACGGCGGAGACGGCGGCGTGGAGGAGATCGGGGAGGGATGGCTTCGTCATAGCCCTTCCACCCTACGGGGCGGCACTGACACCGCGGTCCCTCCCGGCCCTCAGGCGAGCGGGTTCGGGACGCTGCCGTCGACGGCCGCGTGCGGCCGCTCGGGGCGGTCGCGGTAGCCGTCGAGGTGCAGCCGGTTGCGGTTGAGACAGAGCCGCTCGATCCGCGGCACCAGGAGATCGAACAGCTCGAAGCGCTCCTTGAGCTCCGGGAAGCGGCCCTGGTGGCGCAGGATCTCGGCGCGCACCAGGGTCCAGAACTCCTCCTCCGGGACGCCGAGTTGCTCCTCGCACAGCGGCGCCAGGTAGCGGAAGACGCCCACGAAAAGGCCCGAATGGATGAACTGGGTGAGGAAGTCGGGCTCCTCGGTGAGCAGCACGGCCCGTACGTCGTCGGGCATGGTGGCGTGCTCGGGCAGGGGCACGGCGCTGACGTTGACGTCGTCGACGAAGTCCTTGATCGCGAGGCGGACAGGCACGTCCTGCTCGTCGTAGACCACGATCGCGTTCTCGCCGTGCGGGGAGAAGACCGTGCCGTACCGGTAGAGGAAGTGGAGCAGCGGCGGCAGCAGGGCGGCGAAGAGGCGCTGGAGCCAGGCCCGCGGGGCGAGGCCGGAGCGCTCGACGAGCTCGGCGGCGAAGGCCCTGCCGTCGGGGTCGGTGTGCAGCAGGGACGCGAGGGTGCGGGCGCGTTCGCCCGGGGGCAGCTTGAGGGGTTCGCGCCAGATCGCGCCGAGGAGTTCCTTGTACTGGTACGGCACTTCCGGCAGCCGGTCGTAGAGCGGGTGCTCGACGGTGACGGAGGCGACCTCGCCGAGGAGGATCACGCCGCATTCCTCACGCAGGAAGGGGTCGGCGTCGCGCAGTCCGTGCACCCAGGTGGTGACGGCGGGGGCGGCGAGGGTCCGCTCGGTGGGCAGTCCGCGCCAGACCAGGGTGTTGAGGACGGAGAGCGGAAGTTTGACCGTGTGGCGGTCGGGGCGGCTGGTGTTGAGGAAGGTACGGATCGACTGCTGCGGCAGCCGGAGGTCGCCGTCGGCGGGGAGCGGGACGACCGCTCCGGAGGCGATGGCGGGGGCGAACAGCGGCAGCAGGATCTCGTCCCACTGCCAGGGGTGGACGGGCAGCAGGAGGTAGCCGTCGGGGTCGAGGCCGCGCTCGCGCAGCGCCCCGTGGAAGGCGGCGCGGACCTCGGGGTCGAGCTCGCGCTCGTACAGCCGGTCGGGGGTGTCGAGGCCGGCCACGCCCCGGTAGGCGGCCATCCGGCTGCTGACGGCGATCCACGGGAGCCGGGCGGGGCGGCGGGCCTCGGGGGCCCAGTGGGCGGCGTCGCCGGCGGAGAAACCGATCCGGCCCTTGTTGAGGACGAGCCAGGGGTGCCCGGTCTGGTGGCCTTCGAGTTCCGCGTATCCGAGCTCGGCGAGCCGGGCGGCGGGCAGCGCGGTGTGGTCGAGCCGGGTGTCGGCGGCCAGGGTGGTGGTGAGCTCGCGGATGAGGTGGCCGAGGGTGGCGCCGTCGAGGTCGAGCAGACGGCGGGCCCGGACCAGGAAGTCGAGCGGGTCGGTGGCCGGCGTGCCGTCGAGGGTGAGCGAGCCGGGCGTGATCCGCCAGCTGTCGTACGCGCCGCGGCGGGCCGTGAACGCGAGCACGGCGCCGTCGTCGAGGGCGAGGGCGTAGTGGCCGTCCGGTCCGGGCCGTACCGGCACGGGCTGGACGATGCCCTCGTACGCGAACTCGGCCACGGTCTTGGCGAGCAGCCGGGCGCCGGCCCGCGCCCAGGCCCCGGCGGTCAGTTCCGGGGGGCTGAGCAGGGCCGGCGGGGCGGAGTCGTGGGGTGCAGGGGACGTCGACACGAGGACTCCTCGGGGTGGGCACCGCGGTGGGTCGCGCGGTGGGGCTGAGGCGTGGGCACGGCGCAGGTCCCGGTCACGGACCTGCGTGGGGTGTCACAGCGCGTGGCGCAGGTCCCGGTCGCGGACCATGAGCGCGGCGCGCTTGTCGGGCAGGTCGACCTCCGCGGACAGCCGGAATCCGGCGCCGAGGAAGGCGGCGACGGACGGGGTGTTGCGCAGGTCGGGTTCGGCGAGGACCCGGGTGCACCGGGGCCGGTGGTCGAGGACGAGGTCGGCGACGGCGCGCAGCAGGGTGGTGCCGATGCCGCGGCCGCGGTCGCGGGCGCCGCCGATGAGCAGGTGGACGCCGGTGTCGTGCGGGCGCGCCGGATAGTGGCGGGCGAGCGGGTCGAGGTCGGCGCGGTAGATCTCGAAGTAGCTCATGGGGGTGCCGTCGAGGACGCCGAGGCAGGGCACGCTGCGTCCGTCGCCGTCGAGTTGGGCGCGGATGTGGTCGGCGGTCGTGCTCTCGGGGCCCTGGAGCTCCCAGAAGGCGGCCACCGCCGGGTCGTTCATCCAGCCCGCGACGAGCGGCAGGTCGTGGTCGAGCCGTACGGGGACGAGCGCGAAGCGCCCGGCCGGGGTGTCGGCGGGCCGCCAGTCGGCGACGTGGTCGAGCAGGTCGTCGTCGCCGGGGGCGGCCGGGAACCGCTCGCCGGCGGCGAGGAGGGCGAGGAAGTCCTCGGGCAGGTGCAGGTCGAGGGTGTCGTCCGGGCTCGGCCCGGTGACGGGTGGCGGCGCGGCACCGGGCGGGTTCGCGGTGCCGGGGCGCGCTTCGGTGGGAGGCACGGGGCGCTCTCCTGTCGGCGGTCGGGGTGGGCGGCGGGGGGGGGGACCGGTCAGGCGCGCAGCGGGTTGGTCACGGTGACGTAGACGGACTGGGTGTCGACGGGACCGACGAGCTCGTCGAGGCCGTGCAGCCGGGTGAGCAGGTTGGCCTTGCAGCGCAGGGTGGCGGCTTCCAGGAGCCGGTGCGGCAGCGGGGAGCCGAGGCCGGTGGCGCCGGTGAGGAAGCGGCGCAGGGCGGCGAGCAGCACGCGTTCGTCGGCGAGGTGCTGGGAGCCGAAGGCGCCGATCAGGCCGAGGACGTTGTTGATGCCGAGGTAGTAGGCGAAGCGTTCGTCGGTGACCTGGTCGGAGACGAAGGTGTCGCTGACGGAGCCGATGCCGGGCAGCCGGCTCTCCAGTTCGTCGCGGTGGGACTCGCGGAAGTAGTAGCCCTGGTTGTCGCGGTAGCGGCCGCCGGTGGGCCAGCCCTCGGCGTCGAGGAGGACCAGGGTGTTCTGCTGGTGGGCCTCCAGGGCGATGCCGGCGTGCCCGTCGAGCCACAGGATCGGGCGGACCACGAGGTCGAGGTAGCGCAGGAACCATTCGGTCGCGACGGCCGTGGTGGGACGGCCGGTGCGGGCGGCGAGCCGCAGGACGAGGTCGGCGAGGCGGGAGCGCATCCGGGACGAGCCGGGCCAGGGTCGCGGGGCGGTGAGCCCGGCGAGGCAGACGGCGTCGTCGGCGGGGCCGAAGGGGTTGTGCCGGATCATCACGTCGAGGCCGGGCAGCGGCTGCCCGTCGGGGGTGTCGACGGCGAGCCACGCCGGGTCGCGGACGATGTCGAAGCCGGGGTGGGCGGCCTGCCAGCGGTCGACGAGCCCGGTGCGCAGGAGCCGGTGGACCTCGACGCCGCGGTGCAGTTCCTTGCGGAGGTTCTCGCGGCGGGAGTTGGTGATGCGGACGCCGAGGGAGAGCTTGAGCATGGCGCGGGCGCCGGGTCGGTGCACGGTGCGCACCGAGGAGGTGGGGTACCAAGGGTCCCCGTACGGGCCGAGGTCGTGGAGCAGTCCGGCGTCGAGGAGGGCGGCGACGGCGGGGCGGTGCCGCAGCTCGCGGGCCTGCCAGGGGTGCAGCGGCAGGGCGGTGGTACCGGCCGGGAGGTCGAGCCCTTCGGCGAGGCCCGCGGTGAGCTGGGCGGCGGCGACCGGGCGGCCCTGCTCGGTCCAGGCGGAGTCGGTGGCCAGGACGGCGGTGTCGACGGCCATCCAGTGCAACGGGAAGGAGCCGTGCAGTTCGGGCGAGTAGAGCCGGGCCTCGGCCTCGGAGAGTCCCTCGCGGCTCTTGGGAGTGGGGTGGAGGGGGTGGCCGAGCAGCAGGGACTGCTCGGCGGTGAGGAACAGGTCGGCGCCGGGGGCGGGGCGGGGGTCGCGGCGCCGTTCGGCGATGAACTCGGCGGTGCGGCGGGCGGAGTCGGCGACCCGGCCGACGAGTTCGGTGGCCTCGGTGCCGCCCGAGCCGCCGGTCTCGCGGCCGAGCAGGGCGGCGAGGGTGACGGCGTCGACGGCGGGCGCGGTGCCGGGGAGGCCTTCCAGGGCGGGCGCGCCGAAGCGGTGCCAGCCGGTGGGCGACCAGTGGCGGACCGGGACGAGGAGGGTGGTGCCGCTGGCGTCGAGCGGGATGCGCAGGGTGTCGCCGGCGCCGGGCTCCGGCGCCGGCAGGTTCTTCTCCCGCACCCAGCAGCGCAGCAGGTTCTCGACGGCCGCGGCGTCGGCGGCGCGCACGGGGTCGGCGTCGTCCAGCGGGTCGGTCTGCGGGTCGGTCTGCCCGCCGGTGTACGGGCCGGGGTGCGGGCCCGGGAACTGGTGCGGGAACTGGTGCGGGATCGGCACCGTGGCGGTGCTCGGCGGTCCGTCGACGGTCGCGGTCGCGGAGCCGGTGCTCGGGGCGGACGTGGGGGTCGTGGTGGGGTTCACGGGACTTCCTCGGGAGGGGGAGGGGACCGGGCGGGAATCGGTCCGGTGTTCAGCGGGACGGTCCGGACGGGCGGGAGCGGTGGGCGCGTTCGGCCGCGGCCAGGGCGTCGGCGAAGCGGTCGAGGACGGCTTCTGCCTGCTCGTCGGTGAGGGTGAGCGGGGGCAGCAGCCGGACGACGGCGTTGTGCCGGCCGCCGAGTTCGACGATCAGGCCCCGGTCGAGGCACTGGCGCTGCACCTCGGCGGCGAGCGCCGGGTCGGGCGGCGGGGTGAGGTCGGAGGCGCCGGTGGTACGGGGGCCGGTGGTACGGGGGCCGGTGACCCACGCGTCCCCGGACCCGGGACCGTTGGTCCCAGGCCTCTCGACCCCGGGACCCGCGATCCCAGGACCCGCGCCCCCCGGGCCGGCGCTCCCGGAGCCGTACGCACCGGAACCGTACGACCCGGGACCGGCAGCCCCGGCGCCCCCCGCACCGCCACCGCCCCCGGGCCCGGTCCCGTACTCCGGGTCGACGAGTTCGACGCCGAGCATCAGCCCGCGGCCCCGTACGTCTCCGACGCACGGGTGGGCGGCGGCGAGGCCCTGGAGGCGTCCGATCAGACGGGCGCCGAGCAGGCCGGCGCGCTCGGCGAGACCGTTCTCCCGGACGTACGCGAGGGTGGCGGCGCCCGCGGCCATGGCGAGCTGGTTGCCGCGGAAGGTGCCGGCGTGGGCGCCCGGTTCCCAGGCGTCGAGCTCCGCGCGATAGACGACGACGGCGAGCGGGAGGGAGCCGCCGATGGCCTTGGACAGGACCATCACGTCGGGGACGACGCCGGCGTGGTCGACCGCCCAGAAGGCGCCGGTGCGGCCGACGCCGGTCTGGATCTCGTCGGCGATCAGCGGGATCGAGCGGGCCTCGGTGAGCTCGCGCATCCGGCGCAGCCAGGCGTCCGGCGCGGGGATGACGCCGCCCTCGCCCTGGACGGGTTCGAGGATCATCCCGGCGGGGTCGGGGATGCCGCTCTTCGGATCGTCGAGGACCGTCTCGGTCCAGCGGGCGGCGAGTTCGGCGCCGCGCTCGCCGCCGACGCCGAACGGGCAGCGGTAGTCGCGCGGGTAGGGCAGCCGGGCGACCCGGACGTCGTCGGCGCCGCCGGAGACGTCGAGGGCGCCGGCCGTCATGCCGTGGTAGGCGCCGCTGAAGGCGAGGAGGCCGCGCCGGCCGGTGGCGGTGCGGACGAGTTTGAGCGCGGCCTCGACGGCGTCGGTGCCGGCCGGGCCGCAGAACTGGATGCGGGCGTCGGCGGCGAGCTTGGCCGGCAGGGTGGCGAACAGCTCGGTGACGAAGGCGTCCTTGACCGGGGTGGCGAGGTCCAGGACGTGCAGCGGCGCGCCGGAGTCGAGGACCTTGCGGACGGCCTCCAGGACCACCGGGTGGTTGTGCCCGAGGGCGAGGGTGCCCGCGCCGGACAGGCAGTCGAGGTAACGGCGCCCGTCGGCGCCCTCGATGGTGAGCCCCCGGGCCCGGACGGGGACGATCGGCAGCGACCGCGCATAGGTGCGCGCGGCGGATTCGCGCTGCGCCTGGCGGCGCAGGATGCCCTCGTGGGCGCCCCCCTCACCGGTCGCGCGCTGCTCCTCACGGCTCCGTGCGCCCGGCCCCACGGCCGGAGCTGGTTCGGTCACGGCCACGGCTCGGTGTCCTCCCGCTGTAACGGTTGCGTTGCACATCGGCACGGTGCGGGGCGGCCCGGAAAGGGCGTCCTGAAGGCTGCCGGTGTGTCCCCCGTACGTACCAACGACGGTGCCTGCCGGGGATCACGGGCCGGACCCAAGTTCCTTGGCGTGTCCCGGATCACGGCACGGCAACGGCCGTGCCGGTGCCGGAACCGCGGACCTGCGTCGTACCGTCCCCTCCGGCACCGGCATAGTGGGGGCTTCACGCGGCACGTCTGTCGCACGTCCGTTCCCGTCCGTGCCGCCGCTGTTCACTGATGCACAAGTTGACGTAGTCCCAGGGGGATCACGAGATGCGATCGATTCGTCCGCTGCTGGCCGCAGCGTCCGCCGTCGCGGCGCTGACGCTGACGGCCACCGCCTGCGGTCCGACCGAGGACAACGCGGGGGGTGACAAGCCCAGCGCCGTGACGCCTTCCGCCGACGGCAAGATCACGATTCCGGACGACCTGAAGGACCGTCTGAAGGAGCACGGGATCGACGTCGACAAGTGGCGCGGCGGCGAGTGGAAGAACTGGGACCGCGACAAGTGGCTGCGCGAGGCGAAGGACTTCGTCAACCCGATCATCGAGGACCTCTGGGACCCGGACCGGATGCGGGACGCCGAGCGCCCCGACAAGCCGGTCGAGGAGGAGGACATCTCGGGCGACAAGGGCGTGACCGACCCGACGCCGGCCAAGGTGCCCGCGAAGGCCGTGCGGCCGCCGTACCACGAGAACTCCCCGGCCTCCGGCAAGGTGTTCTTCGACGGCCCCGAGGGCTCGATGGTCTGCTCGGCGACGGTCGTGCAGGACCCGGCGCACCCGGGGAAGTCCAACATGGTCTGGACGGCCGGGCATTGTGTGCACGCCGGGCAGAAGGGCGGCTGGTACCGCAACATCGCCTTCGTGCCGTCGTACAACAACGCCGGCAAGCCGACCTCCGCGCTGGAGAACGCCACTCGCGAGGAGATCGCTCCCTACGGCGTGTGGTGGAGCGACTGGGCGCAGACCTCGCAGCAGTGGATCGACGAGGGCGGCCAGACCGGCGGCAAGGGCGCGCCGTACGACTTCGCGGTG
Organism: Streptomyces sp. NPDC051909; assembly: GCF_040681095.1. NCBI lineage: Bacteria > Bacillati > Actinomycetota > Actinomycetes > Kitasatosporales > Streptomycetaceae > Streptomyces > Streptomyces sp. NPDC051909. The sequence continues at coordinate 84,469 of NZ_JBFAYA010000024.1, forward strand.
CTGCACGTGACGCCGGAGAAGGGCGGGAACGGCAAGTCTCTTGAGGAGACGGTCGGTTCGGCGCTCCCGGTGGAGTTCAACGCGCCGGCGGTGCCGAAGATCGCGAGCATGACGGCGACCGGCTACCCGGCGGGCAAGCCCTTCGACGGGCAGAAGATGTTCCAGTGCGCGGACAAGCCGGGCCGGCTGTCCATCAAGGCCGAGCAGCCGACGATGTACCGCATCGGCTGCACGATGACGGGCGGTTCGTCCGGCGGCGGCTGGGTGGCCACCGGCAAGGACGGCAAGCCGGCGCTGGTGTCGAACACGTCGATCGGTCCGGTGACGGCGGGCTGGCTGGCCGGTCCGCGGCTGGGCGCCGAGGCCAAGGCGCTGTACGACGGTGTGAGCAAGAAGTACGCGAACCAGTAAGACCTTGTGCGAAGTCGGGCGGGGCCCTCGGTCCCGCCCGGCTCCAAGGGCATCCACGGGCATACTGTGCACCGCAATGTGACGCGTCCATGGCGACAGGGCGGCAGCGGCGACCGGCCGCGCCCTCCCGGCCGGACGCGCCGGACATCCCAGGGGGACACCACTTCATGCGTTCCATACGACTCCTGCCCGCCGCCGGCGGCGTCGCGGCCGCGCTCGCGCTGGCGCTGACCGCCACGGCCTGCGGCCCGACGGAGACTCCGGCGGCCGACAAGCCCGCCGACCAGACCGCGAGCGCGAGCCCGTCCGACGGCGGCTCCGACTCCGGTTCCACGTCCGGCCTTCCCAAGGACCTCGCCGACAAGCTGAAGAAGCACGGCGTCGACCTGGACAAGTGGAAGGGCGGCGAGTGGAAGAACTGGAACCAGGACACCTGGCTCCGTGAGGCCGAGGACTTCGTCAACCCGGTGATCGAGGACCTCTGGACCCCGTCCCGGGCGCAGTCCGCCACGAGCCCCGACCAGACCGTCGAGACGCAGGCGACCACCGGGGGCAGCGACCCCACGCCCCGGCCGGTCACCGCGCAGCGCGAGAAGACCCCGTACCACCGCTACGCGGCCCCCGTCGGCAAGATCTTCTTCGACGCGCCGCAGGGCTCCATGGTCTGCTCCGGCACGATCGTGAAGGACCCGCGCCACCCCGGGAAGTCCAACCTGGTGTGGACGGCCGGCCACTGCGTGCACGCCGGCAAGAAGGGCGGCTGGTACCGCAACATCATGTTCGCGCCGGCCTTCAACGACCTGGGCAAGTCCCCGGCCGCGCTGCGCAACGCGACGGCGCAGCAGGTCTACCCGTACGGCCAGTACTGGGCCGACTGGGCCGTGACCTCCGGCGAGTGGATCCAGGGCGGCGGCACCAACCAGGCCTGGCCGTACGACTACGCGGTGCTGCACGTGCAGCCGCAGAACGGCCGCAAGTCCCTGGAGGAGACCGTCGGCGCCGCGCTGCCGATCGACTTCTCCGCGCCGCAGCCCGCGCAGGCCGGCACCATCGGCGCCTGGGGCTACCCGGCCGCGCCCCCGTACAACGGCATGATCATGCACAAGTGCCTGGACCGGGCCACGCGGCTGACCACGGCGCCGGTCACTCCGGTGATGTACCGGATCGGCTGCACGATGACCGGTGGTTCCTCGGGCGGCGGCTGGTTCCGGGTGCTGCCCAACGGCACCACGGCGCTGGTGTCGAACACCTCGATCGGCCCGGCGGGCGGCAACGGCTGGCTGGCCGGACCGCAGCTGGGCAAGGGCGCCAAGAACGCCCACGAGATGGTCAGCAAGAAGTTCGCCCGCTGATCGGCACGCTGATTCGCGCGTGCCCGGCATGACGAAGGCGCCGGCCGTCTCCCTCGCGGGAGGCGGCCGGCGCCTTCTTCGTGTCTGTCCGCTCAGTGCGCGGCGGGAACGTACGACGCGAGGTGCGCCGCCAGTTCCTCGTGCACCCGGGCCTTGATCAGGGTGCCCTCCGCGGTGTGCTCCTCGGAGATCACCTCGCCCTCGCTGTGCACCCGCGAGACCAGACCGCCCTGCGTGTACGGCACGAGGGCCTCGATCTCGATCTGCGGGCGCGGCAGCTCGGCGTCGATCAGCGCGAGCAGCTCGGGGATGCCCTCGCCCGTGCGGGCGGAGACGGCCATCGAGTGCTTCTCGATCCGCAGCAGCCGCTGGAGGACGAGCGGGTCCGCCGCGTCCGCCTTGTTGATCACCACGATCTCCGGCACGTCGACCGCGCCGACCTCGCGGAACACCTCGCGCACGGCGGCGAGCTGCTCCTCGGGGGCCGGGTGCGAGCCGTCCACCACGTGCACGATGAGGTCGGAGTCGGCGACCTCCTCCATGGTGGAGCGGAAGGCCTCGACCAGGTGGTGGGGCAGGTGCCGGACGAAGCCGACGGTGTCGGCCAGGGTGTAGACCCGGCCGGTCGGCGTCTCGGCCCGGCGCACGGTCGGGTCGAGGGTGGCGAACAGCGCGTTCTCCACCAGCACGCCCGCGCCCGTGAGGCGGTTGAGCAGGGACGACTTGCCGGCGTTGGTGTATCCGGCGATGGCGACCGAGGGCACCTTGTTGCGCCGGCGCTCCTGGCGCTTGACGTCGCGGCCGGTCTTCATCTCCGCGATCTCCCGGCGCATCTTCGCCATCTTCTCGCGGATCCGTCGCCGGTCCGTCTCGATCTTGGTCTCACCGGGACCACGGGTGGCCATGCCGCCACCGCCGCCGCCACCCATCTGACGGGACAGCGACTGACCCCAGCCGCGCAGTCGCGGCAGCATGTACTGCATCTGCGCGAGGGCGACCTGGGCCTTGCCCTCTCGCGACTTGGCGTGCTGGGCGAAGATGTCGAGGATGAGGGCGGTCCGGTCGACCACCTTCACCTTGACGACGTCCTCGAGGGCGATGAGCTGGCCGGGGCTGAGCTCGCCGTCGCAGACGACGGTGTCGGCGCCGGTCTCCAGCACGATGTCCCGCAGCTCCTGGGCCTTGCCCGAGCCGATGAAGGTGGCCGGGTCCGGCTTGTCACGGCGCTGGATGACGCCGTCGAGCACGAGGGCGCCCGCCGTCTCGGCGAGGGCCGCGAGCTCGGCGAGCGAGTTCTCCGCGTCCTGCACCGTCCCCGAGGTCCACACACCGACGAGCACGACGCGCTCCAGGCGCAGCTGCCGGTACTCGACCTCGGTGACGTCCTCGAGCTCGGTGGAGAGGCCCGCGACACGGCGGAGGGCCGCGCGCTCGGAGCGGTCGAACTGCTCGCCGTCCCGCTCTCCGTCGATCTCGTGGCTCCAGGCGACGTCCTCTTCCATCAGGGCATCGGCCCGAAGGCTCTCGGTGCGGCGGGTGTCCGCGAAGCTCTGCTTGTCCTGGGAAGGGGATGAAGAGGAGGTCATTTGATCCTTACGTCGAAGAGAAATCCGTTGTGCCGGTCACAACGCGTGACACGGCGGGAGAATTCCCGCCCGTCCGGCCGCGTCGCCGACCCGACGATGGTGACACGGCCGGAGGGGGCCCGTCACCCCGGTTTCGCCGCCTTCGGCGGCCGCTCGGAGATCGGCTGCCGCGCCTTCCAGTCGGGGTGCCCTGGCATGGGCGGGGTCTTCGCCGCGTACAGCCAGGCGTGCAGGAAGGCGCTCAGGTCGCGCCCGGCGACCTCGCCGGCCAGCGCGGTGAAGTCGGCGGTGGTGGCGGTGCCGTCCTTGTGCTGGGCCACCCAGCGGCGCTGGAGGAGGTCGAAGGCCTCGGTGCCGATCTCCTCGCGCAGCGCGTAGAGGGCCAGGGCGGCGCCGTCGTAGACGACGGGGCGGAAGAGGCTGATCTTCTCGCCGGGGGCGGGCGGCTTCGGCGCGGCGGGCGGGCCGCCGTCGGCGCGCCACTGGTCGGAGGCGGCGTAGGCGGACTTCATGCGCCGGTCCAGGGTGGGTCCGCCGTTCTCCTCCGCGTACAGGGCCTCGTACCAGGTGGCGTGCCCCTCGTTGAGCCACAGGTCGGACCACGCGCGCGGGGAGACGCTGTCGCCGAACCACTGGTGGGCGAGCTCGTGGACCATGACGGACTCGACGTACCACTCGGGGAAGCCGGGCTGGGTGAACAGGCGGCGCTCGAAGAGCGACAGGGTCTGGGTCTCCAGCTCGAAGCCGGTGTCGGCGTCGGCGATCAGCACCCCGTAGTTCTCGAAGGGGTACGGGCCGACCCGGCTCTCCAGCCACTCCAGGTGTCCGGGGGTGCGCGCCAGCCAGGGTTCCAGGCGCTCCTTGTCGGCGGCGGGGACCACGTCGCGGACGGACAGGCCGTGCGGGCCGTGGCGGTGCACGACGGTCGACTCGCCGATGGAGACCTGGGCGAGCTCGGTGGCCATGGGGTGGACGGTGCGATAGGTCCAGGTGGTGCTGCCGTCGTGCCGCTCCCGGCTCTGGGGCAGGCCGTTGGCGACGGCGGTGAGGCGGTCGGGGACGGTGATCCGGAAGGTGAAGTACGCCTTGTCGGAGGGGTGGTCGTTGGACGGGAAGACCCGGTGGGCGGCGTCGGCCTGGTTGGCCATCGCGAGGCCGTCGCCGGTGCGGACCCAGCCGCCGGAGTCGGCCGGGCCGCGGGGGTCGCTGGTGTGGGTGACGGCGATCTCGACCGCCTCGCCGGGCTCCACCGGGCGGGCCGGGGTGATCACCAGGTCCTCGCCGCTGCTCGCGAACTCGGCGGGCTCGCCGTCGACGGTGACGGCGGAGACGGTGCCGTGGGTGAAGTCGAGGTTGATCCGTTCCAGCTCGTCGGTGGCCAGCGCCTCGATGGTGGTGGTTCCGGCGAGCGGCCGGTCGTTCCGGCCGGGGTAGTTCAGCGCGATGTCGTACGACAGGACGTCGTAGCCGGGATTGCCCAGCTGCGGGAAGAGCGGGTCGCCGATGCCGAGCGGTGCGGGGGCGGGCAGGGCGGCGGCGACCAGGCCCGCGGAGAGGGCGACGAGCACGGCGGAGCGCAGCGCACGCGCGCGTGGCGCCCGTCGGGGGACCGGTCGTGGCGCACGCGCGCGTGGGGGCGGCGGCTGCGGGGCGGGGACGGCACGGGAGGGGAGCGACATGCGCTACCGCTACCAGGGCCGGGGCCGCTCCCCGGTACGGCGCGCGCGGACGCCACCCGAAGGTGTCATCCCCGGCGGGCCTCCGCCGGCCTTCACATCTGGGGCGTGGCGGGGTGCTGGGCGCGGCTCACGTCGTAGACCCCGGGCACGTCGCGCATGGCCCGCATGAGGGCGGGCAGCCCGGCGGCGTCGGGGAGCTGGAGGGTGTAGGTGTGGCGGACCCGCTGTTCGCTGGGCGGTTCGACGGTGGCGGCGACGACGCCGACGCCCTCCGCCGCGATGGCCTCGGTGAGGTCGGCGAGCAGCCGGGGGCGGCCGAAGGACTCGGCGACGAGGGTGACCCGGCATTCGGCGGTGTCGCCCCAGTGCACGGTGACGGGTTCGCGGCCGAGGCCTCTCATGGTGTCGGCGGAGGCGCAGCCGGTGCGGTGCACGGTGACGGCGCCGCCGCGGACCACGAAGCCGGTGATCTCGTCCGGGGGTACGGGGGTGCAGCAGCCCGCGGGGCGTACGGCGGGGGGCGCGGCGCCGTCCGGTCCGCCGGGCAGCTCGGCGCGCAGCCGGCTGCCGGTGCGCCGGTCGGCGGTGACGCTGACGGGCGGGCGGGGCGCGGCGGCGGGCACCTTGGCGGCCTCGGGGTGGGCCTGGAGCCAGCCGGTGATGGCGATCCGGGCGGCGGGGGTGCGGGCGTGGTCGAGCCACTGCGGGGAGGGCCCGGAGGTGGAGTCCTGGGCGAGCAGCAGCTGGACGGTGTCGCCGTCGTGGAGGACGGTGCTCAGCGGGGCGAGCCGGCCGTTGACGCGGGCGCCGAGACAGCTGTGGGCGGCCTCGCCGTGCTCGGCGTAGGCGGCGTCGACGCAGGTGGCGCCGGCGGGCAGGCCCAGGGTGCCGCCGTCGGTGCGGAACACGGTGATCTCGTGGTCCTGGGCGAGGTCGGCGCGCAGCGAGGTCCAGAAGGTGTCGGGGTCGGGTGCGGACTGCTGCCAGTCGAGGAGCCGGGAGAGCCAGCCGGGGCGGGTGGGGTCGACGCGCTCGCCGTCCTCGGCGGGCTCGCCCGGCTCCGGCCCGCTGTACGGGTTGCCGAGGGCGACCACGCCGGCCTCGGCGACCTTGTGCATCCGGTGGGTGCGGATGAGGACCTCGGCGACGGCGCCGTCGGGGGCGGCGACGGCGGTGTGCAGCGACTGGTAGAGGTTGAACTTGGGGGCGGCGATGAAGTCCTTGAACTCGGAGACCACCGGGGTGAAGCAGGTGTGCAGCTCGCCGAGGACGGCGTAGCAGTCGGCGTCCTCGGCGACCAGGACGAGGAGCCGGCCGAAGTCGCTGCCGCGCAGTTCGCCGCGCTTGAGGCGGACCCGGTGGACGGAGACGAAGTGCCGGGGCCGGACGAGGACTTCGGCGCCGATGTCGGCCTCGCGCAGCACGCCGGAGACCTGTTCGGCGATGCCGGCGAGGGCGTCGGCGGCGCCGGGGGTGCCGGCGATGAGGGCGCGGGTGGTCTCGTACTCCTCGGGGTGGAGGATGGCGAAGACCAGGTCCTCCAGCTCGGTCTTGAGGGCCTGGACGCCGAGGCGTTCGGCGAGCGGGATGAGGACGTCGCGGGTGACCTTGGCGATGCGGGCCTGTTTCTCGGGGCGCATCACGCCGAGGGTGCGCATGTTGTGCAGCCGGTCGGCGAGTTTGATCGACATCACGCGCACGTCGTTGCCGGTGGCGACGAGCATCTTGCGGAAGGTCTCGGGCTCGGCGGCGGCGCCGTAGTCGACCTTCTCCAGTTTGGTGACGCCGTCGACGAGATAGGCGACCTCGTCGCCGAACTCGCGGCGCACCTGGTCGAGCGTCACCTCGGTGTCCTCGACGGTGTCGTGGAGCAGCGCGGCGGTCAGCGTGGTGGTCTCGGCGCCGAGTTCGGCGAGGATCAGGGTGACCGCGAGCGGGTGGGTGATGTACGGCTCGCCGCTCTTGCGGAACTGGCCCCGGTGCGAGGACTCGGCGAGCACGTAGGCGCGGCGCAGCACGGCCAGGTCGGCGTCCGGGTGGTGGGCGCGGTGGGCCTCGGCGACATGCCCGATGGCGTCGGGCAGGCGGTCGCGGGCGGCCGGTCCGGCGGTCGCGCCGAGCAGCGCGGCGCGGCCGAGGCGGCGCAGATCGATCCTGGGGCGGGCTCGTCTGCGCCCGGGAGCGTCCGGGCCGGCGGCCTCGGCGTCGCTCACGGGGTTGGCGGCCTCTGCGCTCATGGGGCACCTCCGGCGGCGTCGACCGGCGGAGGCCGGGCAAGGCGTGCCCGGCGGGCCGGTGCTTGATGCTACCGACCCCACCACGTGGCGCAGTCCCGCTCTCGCCGAGCGTGAACGGGATCACCCATTCGAGGGACGAATCAGTCGTTGACGGTTTCGATTCCAACCGTCTCAGAAGGAACGGATCACCCTTCGGGTCCATCCCGTCGGGCGGCGGGCGGCGGGCGTCAGGAGCCGGCGAACCACTCGGGCTCGACGGTGCCCTCGGCGACGATCACCGCGGGGCCGGTCATCTCGATCTCCCCGTCGGGGTGCTCGGTGATCACCAGGGTGCCGCCGAGGACGTCCACGGTGTACGTGACGGGGGCGCCGGTCTCGGCCGGGTCGACACCGTCCCGGCGGGCGGTGGCGACGGCCACGGCGCAGGCGCCGGTGCCGCAGGAGCGGGTCTCGGCGGCGCCGCGCTCGTGGACGCGCATGGCGACGTGCCGGGGGCCGCGGTCGGCGACGAACTCGATGTTGACGCCGTCCGGGAAGACGGCGGCGGGCTCGTACGGCGGCTCGTCGTAGAGGTTGCCGGCGTGGTCGAGGGACTCGACGAAGGCGACCGCGTGCGGGTTGCCCATGTTCACGTTGCGGGCGGGCCAGCTGCGCCCGTCCACGGTCACGGTGACGCCGTCCGCGGGCAGCAGGGCCCTGCCCATGCGGACGGTCACGGAGCCGTCCTTGTCGAGGTGCACCCGCTTGATCCCGCCGCGGGTGGCGACGGCGACCTCGCCGGCGGTGACGTGTCCGGCGTGCTGGAGGTAGCGGGCGAAGACCCGGACGCCGTTGCCGCACATCTCGGCGACCGAGCCGTCGGCGTTGCGGTAGTCCATGAACCACTCGGCCTCGCCGGCCATCTCCCGCGCCTCGGGGTGCGCGGCGCTGCGCACGACGTGCAGCACCCCGTCCCCGCCGATCCCGGCCCGCCGGTCGCACAGCCGCGCGACGGCGGCGGGGGGCAGGTCGACGGCGTTGTCGGCGTCGGGGACGATCACGAAGTCGTTCTCGGTGCCGTGGCCCTTGAGGAAGGCGAGCGGCGAGGTCTGCGCGCTGGTCATGAGATCAACTGTACGGGGCGGGTACGGCGAGGGGCCCGGACGGCCCGGCATGCGGTACGGCGCGGGGGGGCGGGGCCCGGGGCGGCGAACCGTCCCGTGTGCGACCGGGGGGGCTCAGCGGAGCCGGGCGACGCGCCAGACGGCCAGGGCGACCAGGACGCCGCTGAGGAGCACGTACAGGGCGAGGGCGCGCCAGTTCGGGCGCTCGCCGGAGCCCCGCACCGGAAGGCCCGGCCAGGTGTAGCCGACCCGGCGGGCCGCCATCATGCCCCAGCCGGCCGCGCAGGAACTGATCAGCAGCCCGAGCATGGCGACGACGGCGCCGCCGTCGCCCGAGCCGAAGGCGAGCGGGAAGGCGAACATCAGCGAGCCGACGGCCGCGAGCGCGACGATCGGGGCGAGCTGCCAGATCCTCAGGCGGCGCTGCGGGCGCAGTTCCACCTCGACCTCGGCGGCGTCCACCTCGACGGCGCTGCCCTCGGCCTCGTCCGGACCGTCCGGCGTCAGACCGGGCGCCTCACCGGGGACTTCACCCCGGACGGCGGCCTGCTGATCGGTGTCGCGAGGGCCGGCCTCCATCGCCACGCGCCCTCCCAACTCGGACTCCACTTGGTCGATCGATGCTCGATGATGGCACGCTCCGCACCCCCGGAATGACGCGCATGACGTCCCGATGCCATCACGTGATCAGGCTGTGACCGCTCGTTCGACCAACGTCACGGCCCGCCCCGGGAGTTCCCCGCGGTCCTCGGCGGCCCCGCTGAGCCAGTGCACCCGGGGATCACGCCGGAACCACGAGTCCTGACGACGTGCGAAGCGCTTGGTGGCACGCACGGTCTCGGCCCGGGCCTCCTCCTCGGTGCAGTCCCCCGCGAGCGCCGCGAGCACCTGCTGGTAGCCGAGCGCGCGGGCCGCCGTGCGCCCCTCGCGCAGACCGAGCGCCTCCAGGGCGCGCACCTCGTCGACGAGTCCGGCCTCCCACATGCGGTCCACCCGGGTGGCGATCCGCTCGTCGAGCTCGGGGCGGGCGACGTCGACGCCGATCTGCACGGTGTCGTAGACGGAGTCGTGGCCCGGCAGGTTGGCCGTGAAGGGCTTGCCGGTGATCTCGATGACCTCCAGGGCACGGACGATCCGCCGCCCGTTGCTGGGCAGGATCGCGCGGGCCGCCTCGGGGTCGGCGGCGGCGAGGCGCGCGTGCAGCACGCCGGAGCCGCGCTCCTCCAGCTCGGCCTCCAGGCGGGCCCGGAGCTCGGGGTCGGTGCCGGGGAACTCCATGACGTCCAGGGCCCCGCGCACGTACAGGCCGGAGCCGCCGACCAGGATCGGCACCTTGCCCTCGGCGAGCAGCCGGTCGATCTCGGCGCGGGCGAGCCGCTGGTACTCGGCGACGCTGGCGGCCTCGGTCACCTCCCAGATGTCGAGGAGGTGGTGCGGGACGCCGCCGCGCTCCTCCGTCGTCAGCTTGGCGGTGCCGATGTCCATCCCCCGGTAGAGCTGCATGGAATCGGCGTTGACGACCTCGCCGCCGAGCTCCTGGGCGAGGAAGACGCCCAGATCGGACTTTCCGGCCGCGGTGGGGCCGACGACGGCGATGACCCGCGAGGCGGGAGCTGCACTTCTCACCGCCCCAGTCTCGCAAACCTCGGGGCGTGTCCCCGAATGAGCGACGTGACGGCCCTCGCCCGGCTTCGTTGCCTGTTGCGAAGTGACGACCCTGAGTAGGCTAGGGAGCAGATATGGGCGTTTTCGCACTGTTTCGCCGTAAGAGCAAGGACGCCGCGGAGAACGTATCCGTGACGGAGGAGACGCAGACGGAGGCGGCCGAGGAGACGGCGGAGGCCGGGGCCGAGGCGCCGGAGCCCGCCGCCGAGGTGTCCGACGCGGCCTCCGAGGACCCCGCCCCGATGGTGAAGGACGGGACGGTGGAGATCCCGAAGCAGCAGTCGGCGGAGGAGGCCGCGGACAGCGGGGCGGCCGGCGAAGGCGCCCGCAAGTAGGCCCCGAAGAGGGCACGAGGAACGCGGAGGGACGGTGACCCCATGGGTCTCCTGGATTCACTGAAGGCCAAGCTCGGCCCGGCCAAGGACAAGGTCTCCGGTCAGGTCTCCGGCCTCGCCGAGAAGCACGGAGACAAGGTGGAGCACGGCCTGGAGAAGGCTGCCAGGAAGGTCGACGAGAAGACCAAGGGCAAGTACAGCGACAAGATCGAGTCGGGCACCGGCAAGGCGAAGCACGCCATCGACCGCCTCGCCCACAAGGACGAGGGCCCGGCGGGCCCCTCCGACCCGCCCGCGCCCCCGCCGCCGGCCGCCTGACCCGGGCCACCAGATCGGAAGCCGTGCCGGGGTCCCTCGGGAACGGTGTCGAGCACGGCGAAGGGCCCCCGCGCGGTGGCCAGTCGAAGACGACGGG
>NZ_JBFAYA010000025.1:0-87899 GCF_040681095.1 Streptomyces sp. NPDC051909
GTACGAGGATGATCCTCCGCCTTGCGCCTGCACGCACCGGACGCCGCGCGCCCCGCCCTGCGGGCGGACGACGCTATTTGTCAGACACGGCCTAGGGCGGGACAGGCCCTGGGGGTGTCTTGCCCGGTCCCTGGTTCTTCGGCGGGTCGATCATCTGGAGTTCCAGGGTGGGCGGCGGCGGTACGAGGCCGGGGCCGCCGGCCTCCGTCCAGGCGAGGACCTCGTCGAGGCAGTCCTGGTCGGCGCTCCAGCCGAGCCACGCCGCCCGGCCGCCGCGCCGCCGCCCTTCGGTGGACGGCTGCACGACGAGCACATCGGCCTGGGCGCACGGGCCGAGGCAGTCGCTGGTACGGACGACCAGACGGCCGCCGGAGGCCACGGCGGCCTCCCGGAGCCGGGCGAGCTGGCCGTCGTGGTCCTGGCCGGGGTTCTTGCGGGCGTCGCCGCAGCAGCAGCCGCGGCACACGACGAGGGAGCAGGGGCGGGCCCCGTACCGTATCGGCACCCGGGTCACCGGGCCCCGTCCAGGGTGACGGCGTCGGCCGGGGCGACGGTGCCGAGGCGCGGGAAGTCGAGCTGGACGGAGGCGCGGTGCTCGTCGGCGGTGAGGGCGGTCATGGCGTCCTCGGCGAAGACGAGGTCGTAGCCGAGGTCACCGGCGGCGCGGGCGGTGGACTCGACGCCGAGGTTGGTGGCGATGCCGCCGAACACGAGGGTGGTGACGCCGTGCTTCTGGAGCAGCTCGTGCAGTCCGGTGGCGTGGAAACCGCCGATGGTGCGCTTGACGACGATCTCGTCTCCGGGGCGCACGAGTTCGGCGACGAGGTCGCTGCCGGGCGGCTGGGTGTCCACGCCGGGGCGTTCGACGCGGACGTGGACGACGGGCGCGTCGGCGGCCCGGAAGGTCTCGGCGAGCCGGCCGGCCGTGACGAGCACGTCGCTGCCCGGGCGGGGGGCGAGGGGAAGCGCGACGATGCGTTCCATCAGGTCGACGAGGACGAGCGCGGTGCGGCCGGGATCGAGTGCGGGCATGGGAGCACCGTATCGGGCCCGATGATCATCCCGGGGCGGGCGGGGGCGTGATCCCGCCAACGGGGGCGCCCACGCCTCCGCGCCCCTGCGTCCCTGCGCCCCGGCGCCCCGGCGCCCCGGCGCCCTGTCGGGAGTGCTCACGCCCCGTACGCGCGGACGTGCACATGCCCGTCCCGGGGATACGCGGGAGGCGCCGCCGGCAGGACCGAGTCCAGCTCGTAGCCGGCCTTCCGCGCGACGCTGCACGACGCCGTGTTGTCCTCCTGGTGCAGGAGCTTCAGGAGGGTGAGTCCGTCACCGGCGAACGTGGCGAAGGCCCAGTCCGTCAGGGCCCGCAGGGCCCGGGGCGCCACGCCGCGGCCGCGCGCGTGCGCGGCGGTCCAGTAGCCGACCTCGGCGGACGAGGCGCCGGGCGCGACGCCGTTGAGGACCGCGTGCCCCACCATCCGCGCCGCCCCGCCCGGCTCCTCGGGCTCCAGGACGGCGAACGCGAAACGCGTGCCCGCCGCCCAGCCCCGCTGCTGCTCGCGCACCCAGTCCGCCGCCCCGGCCGCGTCGTCCACGGCCATGCTCGTCCAGCGGCGCAGGTCGGCGTCCCGCGCCGGCTCGACCAGGCCGGGGGCGTCGGACGACTGCCAGGGGCGCAGGACGAGTGCGGGGGCCGTGGGTGTGGCCTCCGTCGTGATGAGTGTGATGATCTTGTCCATCCGTGGAGCCTACGGGGCCGGCACCGCGACCCGCCCGTCGTTCGCCTTCGCCGGCTCCACCGCCTCCGGGTCGCGGGCCCGGCGGCGGGCGATGACCGCGCAGACCATCAGCTGCATCTGGTGGAAGAGCATCAGCGGCAGCACGGCGAGCGAGGCCTGCGCGCCGAACAGGACGCTGGCCATGGGCAGTCCGGCGGCCAGGCTCTTCTTGGAGCCGGCGAACTGGATGGCGATCCGGTCCCCCCGGCCGAAGCCGAGCCGCTTCGCGCCGTACCAGGTCAGCCCCAGCATCATGGCCAGCAGCACCGCCTCGACGACGAGCAGCAGCCCGAGCCGGGCGGGGGTCACCAGGTGCCAGACGCCGCGGGTCATGCCCTCGCTGAAGGCGGTGTAGACGACGAGCAGGATCGAGCCCCGGTCGACGTAGCCCAGCGTCCTCTTGTGCCGGACCAGGAATCCGCCCACCCAGCGGCGCAGGAACTGTCCCGCGAGGAACGGTACGAGCAGCTGGAGCACGATCTCGACGACCGAGTCCGCCGAGAAGCCGCCCGCGCTGTGACCGAGCAGCAGCGCCGCGAGCAGCGGGGTGATCAGGATGCCGGCCAGCGAGGAGAAGGAGCCCGCGCAGATCGCGGCGGGCACGTTGCCGCGTGCGATCGAGGTGAAGGCGATCGAGGACTGGATGGTCGACGGCACGAGGCAGAGGAAGAGGAGGCCGCTGTAGAGGTCGGGGGTGAGGACCGTCGGGACCAGGCCCCGGGCCGCCAGGCCGAGCAGCGGGAAGACCACGAAGGTGCAGGCCAGAACGGTGCCGTGGAGCCGCCAGTGCTTCAGGCCGTCCAGCGCCTCGCGGGTCGAGAGCCGCGCCCCGTAGAGGAAGAAGAGCAGCGCGACCGCCCCGGTCGCCGCCCCGTCCGCGACCGTCGCCGCCGCACCGGAGGCGGGCAGCAGCGCGGCGAGCCCGACCGTCGCGAGCAGCGCCAGGATGTACGGGTCGATCGGCAGCCAGGTCGGCAGGAGGGGTCGGCGGGGCGTACGGGGTGTGCGGGGGCTCATGGGTCCATCCTGGTGGACGGGCCGGCGATCGGGAACGCCGCACAGCGCACTGACTGTCATCGCGAATCGTGATAAGCGCCGCTCGCGGCGCTATCGTCGGGGTGTGTACGAGCCGACCCAGCTGCGCACCTTCCTCGCGGTCGCCCAGACGCTGAGTTTCACCCAGGCCGCCCGGCGTCTCGGGCTGCGCCAGTCGACGGTCAGCCAGCATGTGCGGCGCCTGGAGGAGGCGACCGGCCGGCCCCTCTTCGTCCGCGACACGCACGGTGTGGAGCTGACCGAGGACGGCGAGGCGATGCTCGGCTTCGCCCGCGCGATCCTCGCGGCGCACGAGCGGGCGGCGGCCTTCTTCACCGGGACGCGGCTGCGGGGGCGGCTGCGGTTCGGCGCGTCGGAGGACTTCGTGACGACCCGGCTGCCGGAGATCCTGGAGACCTTCCGGCGCGAGCACCCCGAGGTCGACCTGGAGCTGACGGTCGAGCTGTCCGGCACGCTCCAGGCGCGTCTTGAGGCGGGGCGGCTCGACCTGATCCTGGCCAAGCGGCGCGGCGGCCGGGCGGATCAGGGCGGCGGCCCGGTCGAGCCGGACGGTGGCCGGGGCGAGCCGGACGGCGGCCGGGCGGAACAGGGCGGCGGCCGGGCGGAACAGGGCGGCGAGGAGCTGGTCTGGCAGGACGTGCTGGTGTGGATCGGCGCGCCGCGGCTGCGGCTCGACCCGGAGCGTCCGGTGCCGCTGATCGTCTTCCCGCCGCCCGGGATCACCCGGGCACGCGCTCTGGAGGCGCTGCAGGCGCAGGGCCGGCCGTGGCGGATCGCCTGCACCAGCAGCAGTCTGAGCGCGAACGTGGCGGCGGCGCGGGCGGGGCTCGGGGTGATGGCGCACACCCGCGGTCTGCTGCCGGCGGGGCTTGTCGAGCTCCCGGCGCGGGCCGGGCTGCCGGAGCTCGGTCCGGTGGACTTCGTGCTGCGCAAGGGCCGGCGACGGGGGCCGACCCAGGAGGCGGCGGACGCGCTGGCCGCGGCGATCCTGGCGGGCGGGGACCGGCTGCACCGGCCGCGGTGACGTCGCCGGGAACAGGCGGGGCCGGGTACGGGACCTGCGCCCGGCCGTCGGGTGTCGCAGTGATCGCTCCGTACAGATTCGGTGGAGATTCGGGCCCCCGGGGCTCGCCCGCGATCGGGCAACCGGGTCCGGGGAACTCTTCCTTGCCCGCTCACCGGTCGCTGACCTGTGCGAATGCGTTATGTCGCGGCTTGGTGAAGGCCCTCCCGCCCGGCTGCGGGGTGGGGTAGTTTCACCCGCGCCGTACGGAGTGCCACATCGAGCGGGTGAGGAGCAGGTCAGTGCGCGAGTTCACCGTTCCGCCCGTCGAGGCGGCGCCTCAGGTCGGCGGTCTGGCGGACGCCGTGTTCGACCACGCCGACAACGATCCGCACCGGGTGGCCCTCGGCCGCAAGGACGCCGACGGACAGTGGCAGGACGTGACGGCCGCGGCCTTCCGGGACGAGGTCCTGGCGCTCGCGAAGGGGCTGATCGCGCAGGGGGTGCGGTTCGGCGACCGGGTCGCCATCATGGCGCGCACCCGCTACGAGTGGACGCTGTTCGACTTCGCGCTGTGGACCCTCGGCGCCCAGTCGGTGCCGATCTATCCGACCTCCTCCGCCGACCAGGTGCTGTGGATGCTGCACGACGCCGAGGTCACGGCCTGCGTGGTGGAGCACGAGGACCACGCGATGACGATCGGATCGGTGGTCGACCGGCTGCCGCGGCTCCAGCGCCTGTGGCAGCTGGACGCGGGCGCGGTCGAGGAGCTGACGGCGGCGGGCGCGGAGATCGACGAGGACGTCGTGCAGCGGCACCGCAGGGCGGTGACGCCGGACTCGGTGGCGACGGTGATCTACACCTCGGGCACCACGGGCCGTCCCAAGGGCTGTGTGATCACGCATGCCAACTTCATGTTCGAGACGGAGATGCTGACCGGGCGCTGGGAGTCGGTGTTCCACTCCAAACCGGGCGACGAGGCGTCCACGCTGCTGTTCCTGCCGCTGGCGCATGTCTTCGGGCGGATGGTGGAGGTCGCCGCGATCCGCAGCGGGGTGAAGCTGGGCCACCAGCCGGTGCTCGCCGCCGCCGAGCTGCTGCCCGACCTGCAGGCCTTCCGGCCGAGCTTCGTGCTCGCGGTGCCGTACGTCTTCGAGAAGGTCTTCCACGCCGCCCGGCGGCGCGCCGAGCAGGAGCGGAAGCGCGGCCCCTTCGACAAGGCGGTGGACGTGGCCGTGAAGTACGCGGAGGCGCTGGAGCACAAGGCCTTCGGCATCGGCCCCGGGCCGTCGGCGGCGCTGCGGATGCAGCACCAGTTCTTCGAGAAGACGGTGTACGGGAAGGTGCGGGACGCGCTCGGCGGCCGGGTGCGGCACGCGATGTCGGGCGGCTCGGGGATGGACCGGCGGCTCGGGCTCTTCTTCGAGGGCGCGGGTGTGACGATCTTCGAGGGGTACGGGCTGACGGAGTCCTCGGCGGCGGCGACGGCGAACCCGCCGGAGCGCACCCGGTACGGCACGGTGGGGCAGCCGGTGCCGGGCACCACGGTGCACATCGCGGAGGACGGCGAGGTGTGGCTGCACGGCGGGCATGTCTTCTCCGGTTATCTGAACGATCCGCAGGCCACGGACGCCGTCCTGAACGACGGCTGGCTGGCCACCGGCGATCTGGGCATGCTCGACGAGGACGGCTATCTGACGATCACCGGGCGGAAGAAGGAGATCCTGGTGACCTCGGGCGGCAAGAGCGTGTCGCCGGCCGGTCTCGAGGAGCGGGTGCGGGCGCATCCGCTGGTCTCCCAGTGCATCGTGGTCGGCAACGACCGGCCGTATGTCGCGGCGTTGGTCACCCTGGACCAGGAGGCCGTGGAGCACTGGCTGGCGATGCAGAACCGGCCCCCGCTGCCGCCCGCGGAACTGGTGCACGACGCGGCCCTGGAGACGGAGATCCGGCGGGCGGTGGTCGCGGCGAACACCAAGGTCTCGCAGGCGGAGTCCATCCGCACCTTCCGGATCCTGGCGCATCCGTTCAGCGAGGAGCACGGGCTGCTGACCCCGTCGCTGAAGCTGAAGCGGAAGGCGATCGAGCAGGCGTACGCGGCCGAGGTGGAGGCGCTGTACCGCTGACCGCGCGGTCAGCGGGCGCGCGGTCAGCGGGCGGGTGCTCTGCGGGCGGGTGCTCTGCGGGCGGGTGGGCGGAATGCGATCACCGTCGTGATCGTTGAGGCTGTGAGGACTACCCCGAAGCCCCCCGACGACGTAAGGATCCATCCCTCGTGAGCACGGACAACAAGGTCCCCTTCCTCACCCTGAACAACGGCGTGCCCATGCCGCAGCTCGGCTTCGGTGTCTGGCAGGTGCCGGACGACGAGGCCGAGACGGCCGTCGCCACCGCCCTGGAGGCGGGTTACCGCTCGATCGACACCGCCGCGATCTACGCGAACGAGGCCGGCACCGGCAAGGCGCTCGCCGCCTCGGGGCTCCCGCGCGAGGAGCTGTTCGTCACGACGAAGCTGTGGAACAGCGAGCAGGGCTACGACTCGACGCTGCGCGCCTTCGACGCCTCGCTGGAGAAGCTGGGCCTCGACTTCGTCGACCTGTACCTGATCCACTGGCCGGTGCCGGCGAAGGACGCGTACGTCGACACCTACCGGGCCTTCGAGAAGATCCTGGCCGACGGCCGGGCGCGCGCCATCGGCGTGTCGAACTTCCTGCCCGAGCACCTGGAGCGGCTGATCGGCGAGACCTCGGTCGTGCCCGCCGTCAACCAGATCGAGCTGCACCCGCAGCTCCAGCAGACGGCGTCCCGCGAGGCGCACGCGAAGCACGGCATCGCGACCGAGGCCTGGTCGCCGCTCGGCTCGGGCAGGGGCCTGCTGGCGGTCCCGGCGATCGTGGCGATCGGGCAGAAGCACGGCCGCACCCCGGCCCAGGTGGTGCTGCGCTGGCACCTCCAGGTCGGCAACGTGGTGATCCCGAAGTCGGTCACCCCGTCCCGTATCCGCGAGAACATCGATGTGTTCGACTTCGAGCTGGACGCCGAGGACCTGGCCGCCATCGCCGTCCTCGACGAGGGCCGCCGTCTCGGCCCGAACCCGGGCGAGTTCAACGTCGGCGCCTGATCGCGGACGGGTGTACGGGGCCGGGGGCCCGGCGGATCTCCTTCCGCCGGGCCCCCGCCCTGTCCCTGTCCCTGTCCGGGTCGGTCAGGGCTTGCGGGCCGTGTGGACGGTACGGGCGAGCAGCAGGAACACGTCCGGGCGCCGGTGCAGCGACAGCGGCTCCGCCGGGTCGAGCAGCCGCTCGACGGCGGCGCGGTCCTCCTCGGGCAGCCGGTCGCCGAAGCCGTCGCGCAGGCGCTCGTAGTGCGCGACGACCTGGCCGCGCACCGCGTCCGACAGCGGTGCGGGGACGTCGGCGAGGAAGCTGCGGGTGCCGCTCGGGTCGAGCCCGGCGCCGGTGAGCAGTGCGGCCCAGTCGTCGATCTCCTCCTTGCTGTCGGGCAGCGAGGCCCGCATCTCGCCGAACCACTCGGCGTGCGCCGCGTCGAGGCGCGCCTCAAGGCCGGGCCGGCCGACGCCCTGGTTCCACGGCAGATGACGCTCCGGAAGGCCGCCCTCCGCGAGGGCGAGCACACCGCCCGGGTTGAGCAGCCCGGCGAAGGAGGCGATCGCGGCCCGCTGGTCGCCGATGTGGTGGAGGGAGTTGCTGGCGAAGATCAGGTCGGCGGTGCCCAGGGAGCCGAAGTCGCCGGGGAGTTCGGCCCGCAGCGTGCCGACCCGGTCGCCGAGACCGCGGGCCTCGGCCCGCTCCCGGGCGAGCGCGAGGAGTTCCGGGGTGGCGTCGACGGCGACCACCTCGGCCTCCGGGAAGGCCTCCGCGAGCAGCGCGGTGACGACGCCCGGCCCGCTGCCGACGTCGAGCACCCGGCGGACCGGACCGGCCGGGAGGAGGGAGGCGAGCCAGGCCGCGGCCGCCGCGTAGAGGGGGCTCTGGGTCTCCGCCTGCACGGTGAGCAGCGGGGCGAGCTCGGCCCAGTCGAGGTGGGTGTGGTCGTGTCCGTGGCCGTGGCCGGAACCGTGGGAGCCGTGGTCGTGGGAGCCGTGGTCGTGCCCGGCGTGGTGGTCAGCGCTCATGGGGACAGCGTGCGCGCCCGCTGCCGCACACGCGAGAGAACTTGCCGGTTCGGCAAAGCCCGTTTTCCGGACCGCGCCGGTCAGGCGTAGCGCGCGGCGAGGGTGCGCACGGTGGCGGCGATCCGGGCGCGGAGGTCCTCGGGGGCGAGGACCTCCACCTCCGCGCCGAGCGCGAGCAGGGTGTCGTGCGCGTGGTCGGGGCCCTCGACGGGGAGGGTGGCCCGGGTCCAGCCGTCGGGTTCGGGGGTGCCGTTCTCGGCGAGGGCGCGGGCGGCGGCGCCGGTGAGCCGGGCGGCGCCGCGCGGGGAGATCCGTACGACGGCCTCGCCGTGGTGGAGCCGGGCGTGGAAGTCGGCCTGGGCGGCGCGCCAGTGGGCGGCGAGTTCGAAGTCCTCGGGGATCTCGGCGTCCTCGTCGGTGACGGTGAGGTCGAGGATCTGGTCGACCCGGTAGGTGCGGGGTCCCGGCCCGGCGACCAGGTACCAGCGCCCGGCCTTGAGCACCAGGCCGTACGGGGCGAGCCGCCGGTCGACGTCGGTGGGTTCCTTCCAGCGCCGGTAGCGCACGGCGAGCACCCGCCCGTCCCGTACGGCGTCGGCGACCTGTGGCAGGAACGGCGTGCCGGTGTCCTCCGCGTACCAGCCGGGGGCGTCGATGTGGAAGCGGCCGCGCAGGCGGTCGACGTGCTCGCGCAGCGGCGCGGGGAGGGCGGCGCGCAGTTTGAGCTGGGCGTCGGCGAAGTGTCCGCCGAGCCCGAGTTCATCGGCGGCGGCCGGGAGCCCGGCGAGGACGAGGGCCTCGGCCTCCCGCGCGTACAGGCCGGTGAGCCGGGAGCGGTGGCCGGCGAGCAGCCGGTAGCCGCCGCGGTGCCCGGCGTCCCCGTAGAGCGGGACGCCGGCGGTGTGCAGGGCCTCGACGTCGCGGTAGACGGTGCGGACGGAGACCTCCAGCTCCTCCGCGAGCTGGGCGGCGGTCATCCGGCCGCGGGTCTGGAGCAGCAGCAGGATCGTCAGGAGTCGGCTGGACTTCACTGACAGAAGATGTCAGTGAACCGCTCCTACAGTCCAGCCATGGCTTTCACGGAGAAGAACCTGTTCGTCCTGCCGCCGGTCGTGGTCGCCGGCCGGCAGCTGAAGCGCTACCACGTCACCGCCGACCCGGCGGGCATCGAGCCGGAGGTGGAGAAGGCGGCGTACGCGCTGCTGCCCGAGCTCCTTCCGGAGCCGGACGGCGCCACCCCGGCGGCCGGTTTCGTGGTGCTGCACCGGGGCGGCGACACCGGCGCGTATCTGAACGTCTACAGCTGGGTGTGGGACAACGTGCTGCACTTCGCGGGCGCGGCGGCCGGGCAGCCGGCCCTCGACTGCCCGGACCTGGACCCGACCCGTTTCGTACGGATCGATCCGGCCACCCGCAACTGGATCGGCTGTGTATGGGAGTTGGCGCCGCTCGGGCACGAACGGGAGGCCTGGGTACGGCACATGCTCGCGCCCGACGCCCCGGACCTGTCCGGCTATCTGGCGGACGCGCTGACCACGGGCACCACGGGGGTGTGCGCGTGAGCGGCGGGGACTTCGACTTCCTGGACGGCCGGTGGACCGTGCGCAATCGCCGGCTGGCCGACTTCCTCGATCCGGACAGCGGATGGGAGGAGTTCGACGGGCACACCACCGGGCGTCTCTTCTGGGGTGGCCGGGCGCACGCCGACGAGATCGTGTTCCCGTCGAAGGGCTTCAGCGGTCTGACGCTGCGGTTGTACGAGCCGGAGACCGACGAGTGGACGCTGAACTGGTCCAACAGCCGGACCGGCCGGCTCGAACCGCCGGTGCGGGGCCGGTTCGGCGCGGACGGCACGGGCCTGTTCCTCGGGGACGACCACTACGAGGGGCGGCCGGTGCGGGTGCGGTTCCGCTGGACCGGGATCGGTCCGGACACCGCCCGCTGGGAGCAGTCCTTCGCGCCCGCCGGATCGGAGGAGTGGGTGGTGAACTGGGTGATGGCGTTCAGCCGCGAGGAGCCGTCCTGACGTAGTGGGCGAGCCGGTAGGCAGGGTCGGGGCGCGGCCGGTCCTGGTCGGGCAGGGCGGCGAGCGCCACGCACAGGGCGTCGGTGTCGGCGGGCGTGCCGCGGTACCAGGAGGCGTAGTAGCCGCGGCGCAGCTTCGCCGCCGTCCCGCGCGGGGTGGCGCCCTGGCCGTGGCCGGTGAACTCGGTGCCGGACGCCGGTTCGAGGCCGTGGGCGGCGGCGTACGCGGTGATCCGCGCGGCGCGGTCGGAGCCGGCGTCCGGCGCCCGGTGGGGGCGGAGCAGCGCGTCGATGTCGCTGCCGACGTCGTGGCAGGCGTCCTTGTCGACGGTGGTGAGGAGCACCCCGCCGGGGCGGAGCACCCGGGCGGCCTCGGCGACGATCTCCTCGGCGAAGGGCACGAGGTGAAGCAGCCAGACCGCGCTGACGGCGTCGACCGCCCCGTCCGGCAGGGGCAGCCGGCGGGCGTCGGCGCGCACCGCCCGCCCGGGGAGCCGGGTGGCGGCGGCGCGCAGCATCGCGTGGGCGGCGTCGGCGCCGTACACGGTGAGGCCGGGGCGGGCGACCCGTTCGGTGACGAGACCGGTGCCGCAGGCGATGTCGAGGAGGGTGCGGGTGCCGGGCGGCAGCAGCCGGAGGACGGCCTCGGCCGCCGCCTCGGCCCTCGGCACGCCGCCGCGGGTCTCGTCGTAGCGCGCGGCCTCGGCCTCGTAGTCGAGAATCGTCTCCCCCATGCGGGGATGGTACGGCGAGGGCGTCAGCGCGCCCCGTGGCCGGGGGCCAACGCCTCGACACGTTCGGCGAGTTCGAAGTCCTTCTCGGTGATCCCGCCGGCGGAGTGGGTGTTCACGGACACGGAGACCGTGTTGTAACCGAGCGTCAGATCACTGTGGTGGTTCAGCTCCTGCTGGATCTGCGCGACATGGACGACGAGCGCGGTGGCGGCGAAGTGGTCGGCGAGCTCGTAGCCGCGGGTGATGCGGTCGCCGTCGAGGGTCCAGCCGGGGAGCTCCCGCAGGCGGTCCTCGATCTCCTTCTGCGACAGGGGCTCAGTGGGCACGTGGTGCTCCCTCCGGTAGGTGTGCGGGGTGGTGACGGAGCGGTCCCGGGGAGAAGGTACCCGGGTCCCCCTCTGGGATACCGTCTGCCCATGACGACTGTCGCGACCGACACGGGTGTGGGGCCCCTGCTGCGCGGATGGCGCGAGCAGCGGCGGCTGAGCCAGCTGGAGCTGGCGCTGCGGGCGGAGTCGTCCGCGCGGCACATCTCCTTCGTCGAGACGGGCCGCTCGCGGCCGTCCGAGGAGATGATCCTGCGGCTCGCGGAGCACCTGGACGTGCCGGTGCGCGACCGCAACGCCCTGTTGCTCGCGGCGGGTTACGCGCCCCGCTACGCCGAGTCGGCGCTCGACGCGCCCGAGCTGGAGACGCTGCGCGAGGGGATCGAGCGGCTGCTGCGGGGGTACGAGCCGTTCCCGGCGCTCGTGGTCGACGGCTCGTACACGGTGGTGGCGGCCAACCGGGGCGTCCAGCTCCTGCTCGCGGGCCTTCCGGAGCATCTGCTGACGCCGCCGCTGAACGCGATGCGGATCACGCTGCACCCGGAGGGTCTGGCGCCGCGGATCCGCAATCTGCGCGAGTGGCGGGGGCATCTGCTCGCGCAGATGGAGCGGCAGATCGGGCTCGCCCGCTCGGAGCCGCTGCGCGCGCTGTACGAGGAGGTGGCGGCCTATCCGCTGCCGGAGGGGACGGCGGACCCGGACGACCGGGAGGACCCGGAGCCGTACCCGTACTTCGCGCTGCCGCTGCGGATCGAGCACGACGGGCACGTGCTGTCCTTCGTGTCGTCGATCTCGACCTTCAACACGCCGATGGACGTGACGGTCGCCGAGCTGGCCATCGAGACGATGCTGCCGGCCGACCCGGCGACCGCCGCCTATCTCCAGTCGCAGACCGGATAGCCCCCTCTTACGGCGTGGCCTCGGAGGCGCGCAGCGCGGACCACTGCAGGCCGGCGAAACCGGCGACGGTGCCGGCCTGGAGCAGGGTCCACACGGTGCCGGCGGTGGTGGGCTCCAGCCAGGCCACGAGCGCGACCACGCTCAGCACGGTCCACAGCAGGTTGATGTCGACAACGGCCTTCACCGCGCCGGCGGCGGGCCGCGCCCGGCTCGCCGCCCAGGCCACCCCGGCGGCGTACGCGCCGAGGAGGAGCCCGAGCTCGAAGAGCAACCCCCGGTCCACTCCGAGGAGTTCACCGAGCGGTCCGGGGGCGACGGCGTAGGCGAGCCCGTTGGCGCCGGTGACGACGGCGTCGAGGGCGAGGAACCGGCGCACCATGGAGCGCGGCCGGGTGGTGCGGGAGAGACCGGCGAGCAGGGCCTGGGACATGGGAGATCACCTTCCTGGCAGGGCGGTTCACGGCGTGCGGGTCCGGTGCCCGGACGGAGTGCGCCGCCCGGGAACCGGTGCCTTGAGCTTGCCGGGGCGGGCCGATGGCGTCGATTACGTCAGAGGTA
This sequence comes from Streptomyces sp. NPDC051909, assembly GCF_040681095.1. Taxonomy (NCBI): domain Bacteria; kingdom Bacillati; phylum Actinomycetota; class Actinomycetes; order Kitasatosporales; family Streptomycetaceae; genus Streptomyces; species Streptomyces sp. NPDC051909. The sequence goes on from NZ_JBFAYA010000025.1 coordinate 12,516, forward strand.
AGGGGAGGTGAGGCGATCCGGTAGGCGGCCCGGGCCGGTAGGGTGCGCGCCGGGACGGCCGGCGGGGGCGCGGCCGGGTGACGAGGGGGGGCGGCATGGCGGCCGGATATCGGTCACGGATGGTGGCGACAGAGGGCGATCACAAGGTGACGCCCGCCGAGTTGTTCTTCGATCTGGTCTTCGTCTACGCGATCACGCAGGTCACGGCGCTGATGGCGGCCGCGCCGTCGCCGACCCGGGTGGTCGCGGCGATGGTGGTGCTCGCGCTGCTGTGGTGGTGCTGGTGCTGCTTCGCCTGGCTGGGCAATGTCGTACGGGCCGACGCGGGCGCGCTGTTCGGGGTCCTCGTCACCGTGATGGCGGTGGTGTTCGTGGTGTCGCTCGCGGTGCCGGAGCTGTTCGCCGACCCCGCCGACGGGCTGCCGTTGCCGCTGGTCTTCGTCATCTCGTACGGACTGGTGCGGGTGCTGCACCTGGTCTCGTACCGGATCTCCAGCCCCGGCGACACGGCCCTGCACCGCACGCTGCGCCGCACGGCGCTGCTCTCGGTCGCGCCGCCGCTGGTCCTGCTGCTCGCGGGCTGCGCGTACGAGGGGACACCGCGGCTGCTGCTCTGGCTGGGCGCGGTCCTGGTGGACTACGGCGGCATCTACGTCACCGGCGCGTCCGGCTGGCGGGTCAACTCCCCCGGCCACTTCGCCGAACGGCACGGTCTCATCGTGATCATCGCGCTCGGCGAGTCGATCGTGGCGATGGGCGTCGGCGTGGCCGACTTCCCGCTGACCGCGGCGGTGATCGGCGCGTGCGCGGCGGGGCTGCTGCTCTCGGCCGGGCTGTGGGCGCTGTACTTCCGGCGTTTCGGCGAGCCGGCCGAGCACCGGCTCGGCGCGCTCGACGGCGACGAGCGCACCCGCTTCGCCCGCGACGTCTACACCTTCCTGCACCTGCCGCTGGTCGCGGGCGTGGTGCTGTGCGCGCTCGGCATGAAGAAGGTGCTTACCCAGGTCGCCGACACCGGCCACTACGGACTGGCCGAGCCGCTGCACGGCACGGTGGCCTGGTCGCTGACCGGCGGTGTCGGGGTGTTCCTCCTCGGCGCGGCGGCCATCACGCTGCGCTCCTCCGGCCGCCGGCCGACCGCCCTGCTCGTCGGCGGCGCGGCCGGGCTCGCGGCCGGCCCGCTGGTGCAGCGGGTACCGGCCCTCGTGGCCCTCGCCCTGCTCGCGGCGGCGGTACTCGCACTGGTCCTCGCGCACGGGCGCGGGGCGCGGACGGAGGGACGCTCCGGACACGAGCTCGGGGCCTCACGGTGATCCGTACCGCCCCGCCCGGCCGACGCCCCCGGCCCGCGTCTCACTCCGCGGGGGTGTCCGCCCCGGGGGCCGTGGTCTCGCCGGCCGCGGCGCCCGCGCGGCTCTTGCGGGCCGACATCGCCGCGTACACCAGGACGCCGGCGAAGAGGAACAGCACGCCCTGGTAGACGGCCGCGTAGCCGGAGCCCGCGACCAACCAGATCGAGAAGCCGAAGGCGGCGAGGGCGAGGACGCCGTCCCGGACGAGGCGGGCCTTGGAGACCTTCTCCGGCCGGCCGGAGAGGAGGAAGTGGATCTGGGCGGCGGTGGAGAGCAGGTAGGGCACGGTGGCGGTGAAGGTGGTGACGAGCACCAGGATCTCGAAGACGCCCTCGGTGCCGGCCGTGTAGTTGTAGACGGTCAGGAGCGAGGCGAGGGCGACGGTGACGACGACGCCGACGGTCGGGACGCCGCGCCGCTTGACCGTGAAGGCCTTCGGGAACAGGCCGTCGCGGGCGGCGGCGTAGGGCGCCTGGGCGCTGAGCAGGGTCCAGCCGTTGAGCGCGCCGAGGATGCTGATCATGGCCATCACGGCGACGGCGGCGCCGCCCCAGGAGCCGCCGAACATGATGTTCGTGGCGTCGGAGAAGGGCGCCGTGGAGTCGACCAGCCTGTCGTGGGCGACCGTGCCGAAGACGGCGAGGGTGCCGAGCAGATAGACGGCGGCTGCGCCGAGGGTGCCGAGGACGGTGGCGCGGCCGACGTTGCGGCGCGGGTCGCGGACCTCGCCGGCGCTGACGGCGGCGGACTCGACGCCCAGGTAGCTGAAGAGCAGGATCGCGGCGGAGGCGGAGACCGCGCCGAGCGCGCTGCCGCCGCTCGCCTGGAAGGGCCCGAGGTTGTCCGGGTCGAAGAAGAACAGCCCGCCGACGGCGACGAGGATCAGCGGTACGAACTTCAGCACGGTCGCGACGATCTGCACGGCGCCGACATAGCGGGTGCCGGCCAGGTTGGCGAGGCCGGGCAGCCACTGGAAGGCGAGGGCCGCGGCGATGGTGGCGAGCGTGGACTCGTGGACCGGGACGATCACGTCGAGGTAGCCGACGGCGGCCACGGCGAGGGCCGCGTTCGACACCCAGGCGGTGATCCAGTACGACCAGGCGGCCAGGAAGCCTGCGAAGTCGCCGAAGGCGGCGCGGGCGTAGACGTACGGGCCGCCGGTCTGCGGGAGGCGTCGGGCCAGCTTGCCGAAGACCAGCGCGAGGGCGATCGCGCCGAGGGTGAGGACGCCGAAGGCGAGCAGGCTGATGGTGCCGAAGGGGGCGACGGAGGCGGGGAGCAGGAAGATGCCGCCGCCGATGATGTTGCCCATGACCAGGGCGGTCGCGACGGGGAGCCCGAAGCGCCGGGCGTGCTTGCTGCCCTTGCCGTCCTGCTGCGGGTCGTGCGTGGGGGCCGGGGCGTCGGGTGCGATGGTGGCCGTGCTCATGGGGGTGGTGCGCCTCTCGTCGTACAAACGCCACCATGGTCCGGATGGCGGGACGACGTTCCAAATCACCCGTTTTTGTCCCGTGCGGCGGGCCCCTCGACCGGAAGAACCACTTCCGCATCGGCGCCCGACGAGGAAATCTCCAGCGGCACCTGCGGGCCCTCGCCCTCCCGCAGCCAGGCGCGCAGCACCTCGTGCACCCGCTCGGCGCCGACCAGGTCGGCGGGCGGCGGGGTCAGCTCGCGCGGCCACAGCAGGAACGGACGGGACTGGTCACCGCCGAGGCCGCCGTGCGAGCCGATCTGCTCCTCGAAGGCGTGCACGGTGCCGGCGGCGGGGTCGTACATCGAGTTGACCATGATGTCGGCGACGTGCGGGAAGCCGTCGGTGCGGCGCACCGCGGCGGCCGCGCCCGGCCCGAACACCGCCAGCGGGCCCTCGTCCGCCAGCGAACCGACCGGCACCTCGGCCCCGTCCCGGGCGAGCACCACCGAGCCGTGCGCCTCGCTCGCGACCAGCAGGAAGCCGATCCCGGGGTGGTGGGCGAGGGTGCGCAGCAGGGCCGGGTGGAGGCGGTCGATCTCCTCGCGGGTCATCCGGTGCGGCACGCCGGGGAAGGACACCAGGCCGAGGTTGCCGGAGGCGAGCACGACCGGTTCGGGGGCGCGGGCCGCCGCCACGGCCGCCGCCTCCGCGCCGTCCTTCCCCGCCTCCCCCGCCTCGTCCACCGGCCGGTGCAGGGCGCTGCGCAGCGCGTCGCGGGCCGCGTCGCGGGCCTCCGACCCACTGCGCGTACGCCGCACCCGGCGCGACACGGGCAGCCCGCACCCGGCCCGTACGAGCTCCTTCAGCGTCAGCCCGTAGGCGGACTCGAAGGTCTCCCCCGTGCTCTGCCCGTGGTCGGAGAGCAGCACGATCCGGTACGGGCGGGGCGCGTGCTCGGCGACCTTGGCGATCAGCGCGACCGCCCGGTCGAGCCGTGCGAGCACCTGGTCGGTGTCGCGGCCCCGCGGCCCCGAGTGGTGGGCCACCTCGTCGTAGGCGACCAGGTCGGCGTAGACGGCGGTGCGCCCGGCGAGCATGTCGCCCATGACGGCGGCGACCACGACGTCCCGCTCGACGACGGTGGCGAAGGCCCGGACGAAGGGGTAGAGGCCGCCGCGCGAGACCCGGGGGGTCTCGCGGCGCAGCCGGGCGCGGAGCGACTGGGCGATCTCCCGGACGACCTCGTTGACGAGGGAGCCGGCGGTGCGGACGGCGTTGGCGGGGTCGGAGAAGTACGCGAAGTAGCCGGCCCGGGAGCGGTTGCGGCGGCCGCGGCGGGCGGCCATCGAGAGCACCAGGGCGAGCTGGTCGGCGCCGCCGCTGAACAGGTTGCCGCGCGAGGCGCCGTCGAGGGCGAGCAGTCCGCCGTCGCCGGTGCGCTCGACGGCGCGGCGCTGGAGCTCCACCGCGCTCGCGGGCCGGTTGGAGACCATCAGCCGGCCGGTGTCCTTCTCGTACCAGCGGAAGGCGGGCACGTCCTCGTTGGAGCCGTGCAGGATGCCGAGCTGGCTGGCGCCGGTCTGGCTGGACCAGTCGGTGCGCCAGGAGGTGAGGGTGTGGGTGGTGGCCAGCCACTCGGCCACCGTCGGCATCCGGCCGGCGGCGACCGCGTCGGACAGCACCTGGTGGCCGACGCCGTCGAGTTGGAGGAAGACCGTGCCGGGCACCGGCTCGGCGCCCGCGCGGACGGCCCGGGGTCGTTTGCGGTCGGCGAGCCGGTAGAGGCGGCGCCGGTAGGCCTCGTCGTCCCGGACGGCGAGCGCGGTGGAGGTGGCGGAGGCGACGGCCGACATCACGGCGGCCACGACCACGGCGGTCTCGGGCGCGGCGGCGGCCCGCCCGTCCGTGCTGAGCCGGAGCGCGAGGAGCAGCAGCGAGCCGTTCAGGAAGAACACCAACAGGCCGAGCACCAGGGCCGGTACGAGCAGCAGCGCGCGCACGATCAGCGGCCAGACGAGGGCGCTGAGCAGGCCGAAGGCGCCCGCGCACCAGGCGGCGGTGAAGGCGACGGTGGTGAGGCTCTCGCCGTCGGCGGACTGCAGCTGGAAGTCGGGGAGGAGGGCGGCGAGCAGGAGCAGGGTGAGCGTGGAGACCGCCCACACCGTGATCACCCGCAGGAGGGCGCGGCTCGCGCTCCGCCAGCGGATCCGGTGCGGGCCCGCGGCCCGTCCTCGCCGTTCGCCCACGCCTCGTCACCTTTCGCCCGTTTCCTGCCCCCAGCGTGGCACAACGGCGGCGGGGCGGGGCGGGGCCGCCGGCGTGCGACCGGCGTGCGACGACGGCTTCCGCCCGGCTCCCCGGGCACTGGTCAGGAGCCGTCGTACCCGGCGGTGGGCATGGAGAGCCTGCGGTGCACCCCGGCCTTCTTCGGAGCGTCGTACGCCGGCTCGGCGAGGCCCGCGGTCTCCAGGCGCACCCCGCGCCGCCCGCACTCGGCGCGGAAGCCGGGGACGTCGGTCAACGCCCGGGCCAGGACGCGTTCGTTCGGGGCGACGAAGACGTCCACGGCCCCTTCGTCGACATCGGCCCACAGGGCGTCGTGGTCGGGCCGGATGCCGTAGAAGAGCAGCTCTCTCGTCACCACGTAGCCGTGCTCCCGGGCCCACCGGCAGCACATGGCGTGCTGGCTGCGGGTGTCGACCAGGAAGGGGTCGTCGTCGAGCTCTTCGAGCGGGGTGAGGCTGGCGATCGCCGCCACCCGAACGTCGTCCATGGGGCGACCCTACTGCGTCGGAGGGCACCACAGGAGGGGCGCGGTATACCAAGAAGGGGCATTCCGGTGGCGTCCCGCCCCGCCCGCGCCCCCGGACATCTACCCTCGATACGGACGGCCGGGCCCGGACACGGGCCGGCGGCGACGGGAGAGGGCGGCGGACCGGTGGAAGTCACCTGGTGGGGCCACGCGACCTGCACGGTCGAGGACTCCGGCGTGCGTCTGCTCACCGACCCGCTCTTCGCGCGCCGGCTCGCCCATCTGCGGCGCCGGCGCGGCGCGCTGCCGCCGCCCGAGGCGGCCCGCGCCGAGGTCGTCCTCGTCTCGCACCTGCACGCCGACCATCTGCATCCGCCCTCGCTGGCCCGGCTCGCCCCCGGCACCCGGCTCGTCGTCCCGGCCGGTGCCCCCGAGGCCGTTCCCGCGCTGCGCCGGCTCGCCCGGCAGGGCCTGCGGATCACCGAGCTCGCGGCCGGCGAGGAGCTGTCCGTGGAGGGCGTGACGGTACGGGCGGTGCCTGCGCGGCACGACGGGCGCCGCCTGCCGTACGGGCCGCACCGCTCCCCCGCGCTCGGTTACGTGGTGGAGGGCGAGGCCCGCACCTACTTCGCGGGCGACACCGGCCTCTTCGACGAGATGGCGGAGGCGGTCGGGCCGGTCGACGTGGCCCTGCTCCCGGTCGGCGGCTGGGGCCCATACCTTGGCCACGGCCATCTGGACGCGCGCCGCGCCGCCGAGGCGCTCGCCGCGCTGTCCCCGGCGGCCGCGGTGCCGGTCCACTACGGCACGTACTGGCCGATCGGCCTGGACGCGGTCCGCCCGCACGAGTTCCACGCCCCCGGCGACGACTTCGTCCGCCATGCCGCGCGGCTCGCCCCGAAGGTGACGGTCCACCTCCTCGGCCACGGCGAGCGGGTCCGGCCCGAGGTCGCCCGGTGATCGACCGGGTCATGGCGGTGGTGCGCGAGCTGCCGCCGGAGTCGACTCAGCAGGCGGTCGGCTATCCCTCCCTCTTCCTCCTGGTGGCGTTCGGCGCGCTGGTGCCGGTGGTACCGACGGGGGCCATCGTGAGTTCGGCGGCGGTGGTGGCCTTCCACCAGACGGCGCCGCTCTCCCTCCTCTACGTCTTCCTGGTCGCGGCCTCCGCGGCCTTTCTCGGCGACCTGGCGCTCTACTGGCTCGGGCAGCGCGGCATCAGGTCCCGCAACGGCTCGCGCTGGCTCGCGGCGCTGCGCTCCCGGGTCACCCCGGACCGTCTCGCGCACGCCCAGGAACGCCTGGAGAGCCACCAGGTGCCGGTCCTGGTGCTGTCCCGGCTCGTACCGGCCGGGCGGATCCCGGTGATGCTGGCCTGCCTGCTCGCCGGGATGCCGCTGCGCCGGTTCGCCCGGGGCGATCTGCCGGCGTGTCTGGCGTGGGCGGCGACGTACCAGCTGATCGGGATCCTGGGCGGCTCGCTGTTCCCCGAGCCCTGGCAGGGCGTGCTGGCGGCGGTGGGTCTGACGGTGCTGATCAGCGCGGTGCCGGCGCTGTGGCGCCGGCTGCGCGGGCCGCGCCGGGACACGCCGGAGCACTCAGGGGGCGAGCAGTCGGGGAGCGAACAGTCGGGCGGCCGGTCAGGGGGCGAGCACGCCTGAGGCGCCGACCGGCAGGTCCCACAGGTCCTCGCGGGGCAGTCCGGCCTTGGTCCAGGCGTCGCGGACGCGGGTGAGGGGTTCGAGCACGGGCTCGGAGGAGAGCACGAAGGTGGCCCAGTGCATGGGGGCCATCCGGCGCGCGCCGAGGTCCTGGAAGGCGCGGACCGCCTCCTCGGGGTCGGTGTGGACGTCGCTGAGCCACCAGCGCGGGTCGTAGGCGCCGATCGGCAGCAGGGCGAGGTCGATGTCCGGGTGGCGGCGGCCGATCTCGGCGAACCAGTGTCCGTAGCCGGTGTCGCCGGCGAAGTAGATCTTCCGGCCGGCCCGGTCGGTGAGCACCCAGCCGCCCCACAGGGAGCGGCAGGTGTCGAGCAGGGTGCGCTTGGACCAGTGGTGGGCGGGGACGAAGTCGAAGCGCAGGCCGTCGAGTTCGGCCGCCTCCCACCAGTCGAGCTCGGTGACCCGGGTGAAGCGGCGGCGGGTGAACCAGCGGCCGAGTCCGGCGGGCACGAAGAGCGGGGTGCGGCGGGGCAGCCGCTTGAGGGTGGGCGCGTCGAGGTGGTCGAAGTGGTTGTGGCTGATGACGACGGCGTCGACCGGCGGCAGGTCCTCCCAGCGGACGCCCACGGGGGTGAGACGGGCCGGGGTGCCGAGGATGCGGCGGGACCAGACGGGATCGGTGAGGACGGTGAGTCCGCCGGCCCGGACCACCCAGCTGGCGTGCCCCGCCCAGGTGACGGCGAGGGTGTCGGGCCCGGCCTCGGGCAGCGGTCCGGGGGCGAACGGCAGCAGCGGGATGTCGCGGAGCCCGTCGGGCCCGGGGCGCACGGCACCCTCGCGGGCGAGGCGTGCCATGGCGCGGACGCCGGGCAGCGGGGCGGTGAGCCGGTCGGCGAAGCTGCGCGGCCAGTCGTGCCGGACCCGCCCGAGGGGCTGGGGCGCGGGCACCGGGTGCGGGGCGTGGGGGGTGCGGGCGGACTGCGGGGCCCGGGGCGGGCGTGCCGTCTGTTCCGTCATCTCTGCGGCCTCCGTGTGTTCCGTCAACCGTCTCGTTCTCGACCGGCTCGTTCGTCGGGTCAGCCGGCTTGGTCGTCAGGTCGATCCGTCAGGTCGATCCGTCAGGCCGGTCTGTCAGGCCAGTTCGTCGAGGGCGGCTCCGAAGGAGCCCAACGCGCGGGCCACGTGCGGCAGTTCCTCGGGGCGGGCGGCGGTGAGGGTCTGAGTCCGTTCCTCCTCGGTGGTGCCGAGGAAGGCGGCGGTGTCGAACCGGACGCGCAGCGCGCCGAGTTCGTCGCCGAAGCGGTGACCGCCCGGGACGGGGGTGCCGAGCCGGGCGGTGAGGTGGTTCTCGAGTTCGAGGGAGTCGGTGACCCCGCGGGCGGCGAGTCCGGCGCGCAGCGGTCCGAGGTCGGCGTAGAGGTGGCGGCCGGCCTGCGGGGGCCGGGCGAGGGCGCCGGCGGCGAGCACGGCGTGGTGGGCGGCGGCCGCGACCCGGCCGTGCACATGGGCGGTGAGCCGGGCCCGTACGGTGACGTCCTCGGGTTCGTCGAGGGCGTGCGCGGCGGCGGGGGCGAACGGGCCGGGGACCAGGGCGCCGAGCGCGGTGAGGATGTCGAGGGTCCGGGCCCGGTGGTCGCCGTAACGGTCGGAACGCGAGACGGCGGCGGGCGGGAAGCGGGCGGCGGCGCAGGGCCAGGCGGCGGGCGCGAGGGCGCCGGCCAGGTCGGTGAGCACGGTGACGTCGTCGGGGCACATCTCGGCGGGGCTGAGCAGCACGGTGTCCTGCGGGCGGTGCAGGGTGTCGCGCCAGGTCTCGTCGCTGATGATGTGCAGCCCCTCGGCGACGGCGGCCTCGCAGGCCTCGCGGAGGATCTCGGGCGGGGCGACGGTGGCGGTGGGGTCGTCGGCGACGGAGAGCAGCAGCAGCCGGGGGTGGCCGCCCTCGGCGCGGACCCGGCGGACGGTCTCCAGGAGGGCGTACGGGTCGGGGACGCCGCCGCACTCGGCGGGCGTGGGCACGTGGTAGGCGGGGCGGCCGAGGAGCCGGGCCTGCGGGGTCCACCAGGCGGGGCAGGGGCGGGGCAGCAGCAGGTCGCCGCCGTGCGCGGCGATCAGGGCGAGCAGCAGGGGCGGGGCGCCGGGGGCGGCGGCGACGTCCTCGGCATGGGTGCGCAGTCCGCGGCGCCACCAGTAGCCGGCGGCGGCCTCGCGGAGCACGGGTCCGCCGCCGGGCGGTTCGGGTCCGGTGCGGTCGACGGCGGCGGCGAGCAGGGCCGCGAGGCCGGGCAGCACCGGGAGGCCGGGCTCCGGTGCGGGCGGCCCGTAGCGCACGGGACCGCGGCTTTCCGGGGCCGTCTGCCGCATCTCCCGAACCTCCTCGTGCCCACGGCTGCGCCGGGGCGCCCGCGAGCGGCGCGCCCCAGTGCCCTTTATACGGAGGTTTGCCGGGTTCCGCCGCTCGCACCGCGCCCGCAACGGGCCCGCGACGGGCCCGCGCCGCGCTCATTCCACGGTGAGGGGGTGCCGGACGACGGCGTTGAAGAGATAGCCCTGGGTGTTGTGGACGGCCCGCTCGGGCTGGACGTTCCCGGCGGCGTCGGTGACCCGGGAGAGCAGGGTCGCGGGGCCCGCGGCGGTGGGCCGCCAGGAGGCGGTCCACCGCACCCACTGGCCGGAGCGCGGGCGATCGACGATCCGGGCCGGGCGCCAGGTGCCGCCGCCGTCGGTGGACACCTCCACCGCACGCACGGGCGCGAGCGCGGACCAGGCACGGCCGGTGAGGTGGTGGGTGCGGCCCGCGGCGAGGGAGGCGCCGAAGGGGAGCTCGTAGGCGCTCTTGAGGGTCTGCGGCCCGAGGGGCGCGCTGCCGCCGGCCGGGTGAGCCTCGCCGAAGAACCGGTAGAAGTCGGTGGACCAGGGCGAGGAGAGCGGCCCGCGGGACACCTCGATGTCGCCGAGCCACTTGACGGAGGCGACACCGACCCAGTCGGGCACGACGAGCCGGGCCGGGAACCCGTGGTCGTACGGGAGCGGCTCGCCGTTCATCTTGTACGCGACGATCACGTCGTCCAGCGCCTTGGCGACGGGCAGCGGTCGGCGCACCCGCCCGAGGTCGGCCCCGCCGGTGACGTACGGATCGTCGAGGCCGCGTGGTTGCACGGCGACGGCGTCCGAGGCGATCCCGGCCAGCCGCAGCACGTCCGAGAGCCGGGCGCCGCGCCAGTGGGCGGCGCCGACCGCGCCGAGGGTCCAGGGCGTGCCGCTGACGGGCTCGCCCTGCTGGGTGGCGTAGAGGCTGCGCCCGTTTCCGGCGCACTCGATCAGGGCCGTCCGGGTGACGGGCGGCAGGTCGCGCAGCTGTCCGTATCCGATCTCCACGGACGTCCGCCGCCCGTGCAGACCGTCGCCCCAGACGGTGAGCCGCCAGTCGGCGGCGTCGAGGACGGGGGTGGAGGTGTGGTTGCGGACGAAGAAGCGGTCGGCGGGCGTGACCCGCCCGGTGTCGCGGAAGGTCTCGAAACGCGACTCGGCGTTGGTCCCGCGGACGGTGAAATACGCGGGCGGGAGCGGCTTGACGATGCCGGGGGCCCGGTCGGGCGACGGGCCGGCGGCGGGGTCGGCGGCGCCCGCCGGGGGCGCGCCGAGGGCGGAGAGGACGGGGGCGGCGGCGAGCGCCTTCAGGAGGCTGCGGCGGGCGGGCACGGGCTCTTCTCCTCGACGCGTCGGGGACGGACGGGCACACCTTGGCACCGGACGGGGCCGGCGCGGGGGCCCGCGGCGGTTCCTTCACGGACCTGCAATGACGGGCCTGCGGCAGCGGGTCCGGAATTACGGGTCTGCCATGAGGGACCAGTCGTGACGGGCTGTCGTGACGGACCTGTCGTCACGGGCCTGTCGTGACGGGCCTGTCATGACGGGCTGGTGTGACGGGCCTGTCATGACGGGCTGGCGTGACGGGCCTGCACTTCCAGGATCCGCCAGGTGGGCGCCGTGCGCGTTGCCGACCCCGCGACACTGGGCGGATGAGCGCCTACGACCCGAAGCACTTCGCCGCCGTCCCGCTGTGCGGCGCCCGTCTGGACCTGGAGCCGCTGCGGCTCGACCATGCCGCCGAGACGGCCCCGGCCCTGGCCGATCCCGCCCTGCACGCCTTCATCGGCGGCGCCCCGCTCGGCGGGACCGAGCTGCGCGCCCGCTACGCGCGGCTGCTCGCGGGCCCGCCGGACCCGGCGACGACGATGTGGTGCAACTGGGTGCTGCGGCTGCGGGAGACGGGGGAAGCGATCGGCACCGTGCAGGCCACGGTGGTGGCCGGGGGCGCCGAGCTCGCGTGGGTGCTCGGCACGCCCTGGCAGGGCCGGGGGCTCGCCCGGGAGGCGGCGGTGGTGCTTGCGGACTGGCTGCGGGAGCGCGGCGCGCCCGCCCTGGTGGCGCATGTGCATCCCGAGCACCGCGCGTCGGAGGGGGTGGCCGCGGCGGCGGGCCTGGCGCCGACGCAGGTGGTCGAGGACGGGGAGCGGCGCTGGGAATGGCACGCCCCAACCAGCCGGCGAGAGGGCGCTGTTCAGACCCTGCGTCCACATCATGAGAATGGGATCTCAGGATACGAATGATCGGCGTACGGTGAGCGCACAGCAACCGCCCGTCCGAAGGAGCCCGGTCATGCCGTCGTCCACGCCTCCGCACGAGACCGCCACCTACACCCACGGCCACCACGAGTCCGTGCTGCGGTCGCACAGTTGGCGCACCGTCGAGAACTCCGCCGCCTATCTGATCCCCGAACTGGCCGCCGGTCTGGACGTCCTGGACGTGGGGTGCGGGCCGGGCACCATCAGCGCCGATCTGGCGGAGCGGGTCGCGCCGGGACGGGTGACCGCCGTGGACGCGGCCGAGGACGTACTGGTGAAGGCGCGCGCCGCCGCGGCCGAACGGGGCGTGGGCAACGTGGAGTTCGCGGTCGCCGACGTCCACGCCCTGGACTTCCCCGACGACTCCTTCGACATCGTCCACGCCCACCAGGTGCTGCAACACGTCGGCGACCCGGTGCAGGCGCTGCGCGAGATGCGGCGGGTGTGCCGGCCGGGCGGGGTGGTGGCCGCCCGGGACAGCGACTACGGGGCCTTCACCTGGTTCCCGCGCCCGCCCGGCCTGGACGCCTGGCAGGACCTGTACCAGCGGGTGGCCCGCGCGAACGGCGGCGAGCCCGACGCCGGCCGCCGACTGCTGTCCTGGGCCCACCGGGCCGGCTTCACCGACGTCACGGCCTCCGCCGGGGTGTGGTGTTTCGCGTCCCCGGAGGAGCGCGCCTGGTGGAGCGGCCTGTGGGCCGACCGCACCACCGAGTCGGTGTACGCGCGCCTGGCGGTGGACGGCGGCCACGCCACGCCCGAGGAGCTGACCGCCGTCGCCGAGGCGTGGCGCGCCTGGGGCAAGGACGAGGACGCCTGGTTCCTGGTGCCGCACGGCCAGATCCTGTGCCGGGTCTGACCCTGTGGCGGGACTGACCCTGTGCCGGGACTGATCCGCCCGGCACCACGCCCCCTTCGTCAGCTCGGGCGCATGCGGAACTCGTAGGCGTCCGGCAGGGGTTCGTCGGTGAGCCGGGACCACAGCTCGCCCAGCTCCTCCGCACCCTCCCTCAGGTCGGCGACCTCGAAGCCTTCGTCGAAGACCGCGCGGGCCGCGTCCGGGCGGCCCTCCGCGAGCAGCAGCCGGGCCTCCAGGTAGCGGAAGGCGCCGCGGGCCCGCACCCCCTCGGGGAGCCGGGAGAGCACGGCGCGGGCCTCGGCGGGCCGGTTCGCGCCGAGCAGGACGGTGACCGTCTCGCGCCCGAGGGCGGCGGTGACCACGGGGTCGCCGCCGTACTGCGCCTCGAAGGCCTCGGCGTACCGGTCCGCCGCCCGCTCCCGGTGCCCCTCCTCCCGGTCGGCCACGGCCAGACAGTAGAGCAGCGGCCAGCGCTCGGCGGCGTTCTTCAGGCCGCGCTCCCAGCTCCGTACCGCCTGGGCGAGATCGCCGGCCGCCCACTGGGCGACGCCGAGGTGGTATTCGGTGACCGGCTCGGCGGGGGCGGTCTCCAGCATGTCCCGCCAGGCGGCGGAGACGGGCGTCGGCCCCGGCGCGGCGCCCGGCTCGGCATCCGGGCCGGGCACGGGCAGGGCGCCGGTGCGCAACAGCTCGACCCACGGGCGCTGCTCGTCCCCGAGCAGCGCCGGGTCGAACGGGGTCCCGGGCAGCACATGGCCCGCGCGCAGCACTTCGAGCGCGCCCCAGCCCGAGCCGAGCGCGAGCAGCGGCCCCGGCTCGGTGTCGGCGACGGTCCGCCACCGCTCGTACGCCGCGTCGACCTCGGCGCGCGGCAGCGCCTCGGCGAGCGCGGTCTCGACGCCCGCGCGGGCCGCCGCCCAGTCCGCGCCGTGCACCACGGCCGGGTCGGCGCCCAGCGGCCCGTACACCTCCAGCCAGGAGACCTCCTCGCCCGCCTCCAGGACGGGGTGCTCCAGCTGGGTGCGGGCCAGGCCGGCCTGGATCTCGGCGTAGCCGGGGGTGCCCGGCTCGGTCAGCCACTCCTGCCAGCGGCGCCCGCCGCGCCCGGTGCCCCACACGAAGAGCTTGCGGCCGAGCAGCCCGTCCGTGGAGGTCTGCACCAGGCCCTCGCCGTGCTCGTCGAGCGCGGCGACCCAGCGCCGCTGCCCGTCCGGCAGCGCGTAGAACCAGTCGCCCGCGTGGGCGCTCTCCAGCGGGTACGTGCGGTCGGTGCCGTCCTCGGAGCGCGGCACCGGCACCCGGCGCAGGGCGCGCGTGTAGCCGAAGTGCCAGGCGGTGTCGGCGGGGGCGAGGATCCGGCGGTCCTCGGGGACGGCCGTGTTGGACCACCAGTAGCAGGGCACGGCCCGCTCGTGCGGGTTGCGGACGCGGATGCCGACGCGCAGGTGCGCGGAGTCCTCGGGCAGCCACAGGTCGACCTGGAACGGCAGGTCGCGCAGCCGCTCCCACTCCCACAGACGCAGCATCTCGCCGCCGTCGGGCGCCGGGACGACCGCGGCGTGCAGCGGGGCGCAGGACAGGGTGGTGTGGCCGCGGGCGCCGATGTTCCACTCGATGCCGCCGGAGAACCAGGCGCCGTTGAGCGCGAAGGCGGCGGGCTGCAACACCGGGTTGCGGTAGAGGAGTTCGCGACCGGCAGGCTTGTGCAGGAGGGAGTGGATCCGGCCGCCGAGTCCGGGGAGCACGGTGACCTTGAGGTGGTCGTTCTCGATCTCGATCGTGTCGACGGCGGTGGGCGTGCGCTCGCGCCCGTAGCCGTCGCGCATCCGCGTGGGCAGCAGGGTGCGCAGCGGGGCGTGCCCGAGTTGGCGGGCCATGTCCCGGGGCAGCCCGGCCCGGTCCCGCTCGTCGACCAGGGGGGCGGCGGCTCCGTCTGTGCCTCCGACTCCGACTCCGCCGCCGCCGAGGAGGTGGAGCGCGGGAAGCGGGTTGTCCGGGCCCAACGGCGCTGCGGGCAGGGTGAGTACGGCACGTCGTACGGTCGTCATGCCGACCATGGAACACGCCGGAACACCCGTCGGCCAGAGGGTCTGCGACCGCCCGTGGCGGCCTGTGGCCGCGTGACCAGGGAAATCCCGTTGCGCGGCGCGGGCACCTCCGTAGGGTTGATCCGTTGTCGAGAAGTGCGCGAGGAAATGAGCGTCGAGTGAGCGAGCAGCACACCTATCGGGTGATCGTCCGGGGCACGTTCGAGGACCTGTCGGAGGAGAGCCGCACCCGGCTCCTCGCGGAGGCCGAGGAACACGGGCTCTCGGCGATGCAGTTCACCGAGGAGGGTTCGCTCGCCTACGACCGGACCCTGAAGCACTTCTCGTACCGCCTGGTCGTGGTCTCCGACGCGGCGGACGGCGAGGAGATGGCGGGCGCGATCGCGGAGGACCGCGTGGAGCGGGCGCTGCGAGCGCTCGGGCACGGCTTCTCGGGCCTGAAGTCCAAGGTCACCGACATGGACACGATGAAGATCAACTACAAGCGCTGACCCCGGGGCGCGCCCGCGCCGGGCGGTCCGGCCGTGATCGCCCAGCGCTCGTGGTCCCGCCAGGCGCCGTCGATGAACAGCATCGCGGGCGAGAAGCCCTCCAACCGGAAGCCGGCCCGCCGGACGAGGGCGCGGGAAGCGGTGTTGCCCGGCTGGATGTTGGCCTCCAGGCGGTGCAGGCCGAGCGGCCCGAAGGCGTGTCCGAGGACCAGGCCGAGCGCCTCGGTGAGCAGCCCGCGCCCGGCGGCGTGCGCGAAGGCGCCGTATCCGAGCGCGCCGGAGAGGAACGCGCCGCGGACGATGTTGTTGATGTTGACGAACCCGGCGATCCCCCCGCCCTCCCGCTCGCACACGAGAAAGCCCTCCCGTGCCGGGTCCTCGATCAGCGGCCTGCTGTAGGCCGCGTACGCGTCGGAGCTCTGCGGCGGATACAGCCAGGGCGCATGCAGCTCCCGGCTCTCCCGGGCCCGCGCGGTGAACTCCTCGGCGTCCTCCGCCGTGAAGGGCCGCAGGCCGACGCGGGGCCCGATGACGAGATACCGCCCAAGATCACCAGACATGGGCCCAGGCTACCGGCGGGAGTGGGTCAGGGCCGTCCTGAGGCCGTGGGGGGGGCACGCGGGCGGGCGCGTGGCACGAAGGTCGGACGCAGGGAACCGAGCGGCCTGCGCCGGACCGCGTCGGCGATGTCGGCGACGTCGGCAACACGACGGACGACCGCCGGCCTTGGCCGCCCGCTCGGCCTGGGCCCGCGGCCCAGGCCGAGCGGGTGACGCGCGGCGCCGCCGACTGCGGCAGCGGCGCGGTGGGCGGCCGACGGCCCGAGCCGGCCGCGCGGGCGAGCGGGCAAGCGGGCCGAGCGGGTGACTCGCGCTGCCGCCGACTGCGGCGCCGCACGGAGGGCGGCCGACGGCTTCGGCAGTGCGGGCGCCGGGCCGGGCGGCCGACGGCCCGAGCCGTTCGCTCAGGGGCGCCCCCGGCGCCCCCCGTCAGCGACGTGCGGCCGTCACGCGGGGCGGGCAGGCCTCGCCCTTCTTCACCACGCCCAGCACGACCCGGCCGCGCGGGGCGCGGGGGGCGCCGGGGGCGGGGTGCTGGGTGCAGACCCACCAGTTCGGCGGCCAGAGCACGCGACGGTCGCCGCCGCCCACGTCGATGACGTCGAGGCGGGTGCGCGGCGCGAGCGCCGTGAAGACCCGCCAGAGGCTCCGGCCCAGCAGGTTCGGCGTGGGCTGACGCACGGAGCGCTCGGCGCGCTCCTCCGCCTCCGCGACCGGTTCGGCCGAGCTGACGGCCACGGCCGCGAGCGCGAGGACCGCGCCCGCGCCGACCAGGGTAGACCGTCTCATTTCCGCCTCCGGGCCGCCGCGTAGTAGCCGCAGATCGCACCGAGCAGCGCCGTCGCCAGCAAAGCGAGGTACAGCGGCATGGTCACCTCGGGGATCAGCAGTCTGATCCGTACATCACGGGTGTTCTCGAAGATGAACACGAGCAACAGGATCGCCACGACCCCGATCGCGATCCGGCCGGGGGTGAAGACTCCGCCCGCCCGGGACCTGCCCGTGCTCGTTGTCTCCTTGGGACTCATCGCCGGCCTCTCCTCCGTCGTGCGTCCCCCCAGGATGGGCCGATTCTTCCGTTTCGGCGCCACGAAGGACGGCCGTCCGAGTGACTTGTCAGACAAGAGTGGGCGGTTACGGTAGACATCGCAGACCTCGCAGACCTGAACCGCGCGCGAAGGAGGACCGATCCGTGGCAGTCGGCGGACCGCAGCGACGACCCGTGGTCGCGCTCTACGAACGGATCGCGGACGCCATCCACGACGGCACCTACCCGCCGGGATCCACGCTGCCCTCGGAGCCCAAGCTGGCCTGCGAGCTCGGCGTGAGCCGTCCGGCGCTGCGCGAGGCGCTGCTGCTGCTCCAGGAGGACGGGCTGCTCACGGTACGCCGCGGGGTCGGGCGCACGGTCAACGCGCATCCGCCACGGCGCGGATTCGAGCAGTTCAGGGCCCTGGAGGAGCTCCTCGGCGGGGCCGCGCCGCTACGGGTGCGGGGGCTGCTACGCACCGTCGAGGAACCGACCGACTTCACCACCCAGCACCTGCTGGCCCCGGCCGGCGCCGAGCTGCGCTTCTGGGAGTCGGTGCTGGTCGGCGAGGCCGGCCCGGCGGTCCTGAGCCACGAGTGGGCGGCCGCCGACGAGGTCCTGGAGCGCGCCCACCCCACCTTCGCCGGGGCCTTGCGGGCGCCGGTCTCCGGAGCCGGGCGCACCTCCATGCTGGCCGTGCTGGCCGGGGCTTCGCGGGGCGTGCCGCTGGCGGCGCACAGCGCGGTCACGGCGACCCTGCTCGGGCGGCGCCGGGGCGAGCAGCTGGGCCGGTCGGCCGACACCCCGGCGGTCCTCGTCACGCAGGTCGTACGGGTCGAGGACACCCCGGTCCTGGCCGCCAAGCACATGCTGCCGACGGGCGCGCCCGCGCTGCCGGTACTCCAGTCGAACTGAGCCGGGGCGGGGCTTCAGGCCCCGAGCCTGCGGGGCGCCCCGCACACCGTGCCCGTACAGCGCCCGCCTCACCCCCCTACCGTCGCCGGCGCGGGCGCCGCCTCCGCACCGTCGCCTCCTGCCGCCTGTCGCCGGCGTCACACCACGCCGTCCCCCGGTTGGCGTACACTTCCCCGCCATGCACTTGTCTGACAACCTTGCCGCCGACTCCGCCACCACCCCCGTGGCCGAGTGGATCCGCCGCGCCCCCAAGGCCGTCCTGCACGACCACCTCGACGGCGGGCTGCGCCCGGCGACGATCGTCGAGCTGGCGCGGTCCTGCGGCTACACCGGACTGCCCACCGAGGACCCGGCCGAGCTGGCGGTCTGGTTCCGGGACGCCGCCGACTCCGGTTCCCTGGAGCGGTACCTGGAGACCTTCGCCCACACCTGCGCGGTGATGCAGACCCGCGAGGCCCTGGAGCGGATCGCGGCGGAGTGCGCCGAGGACCTGGCCGCCGACGGGGTCGTCTACGCCGAGATCCGGTACGCCCCCGAGCAGCACCTGGCGGGCGGGCTCACCCTCGACGAGGTCGTCGAGGCCGTGAACGACGGCTTCCGCGCGGGCGAGCGCCGGTCCGGCGACCGGATCACGGTCCGCACCCTGCTCACCGGCATGCGCCACACCGACCGCTCCCTGGAGATCGCCCGGCTGACGGTGGCGCACCGGGACAACGGCGTGGCCGGCTTCGACATCGCCGGCGGCGAGATCGGCAACCCGCCGGCCCGTCACCTGCCCGCCTTCCAGCACCTGAAGCGGGAGAACTGCCACTTCACCATCCACGCGGGCGAGGCCGTCGGCGCGGAGTCGATCCACGAGGCCGTACAGGTGTGCGGCACCGAGCGGATCGGGCACGGTGTGCGGATCACCGACGACATCGCCGAGGACGGCACGCTCGGCCGGCTCGCCTCGTACGTCCGGGACAACCGGATCGCCCTGGAGGTCTGCCCGACCTCCAACCTCCAGACGGGCGCGGCGAAGGACTACGCCTCGCACCCGATCGACGAGCTGCGCCGGCTCGGGTTCCGGATCACCCTGAACACCGACAACCGGCTGGTCTCCGGCACCACCATGAGCGAGGAGTTCCAGCACATGGCGGACGCCTTCGGCTACGGCCCGGAGGTCTTCGAGGAGTTCACGGTCGCCGCCCTGGAGGCCGCGTTCCTGCCGCTGCCCGAGCGGCAGCGGCTGATCGAGGAGATCGTCCGCCCGGGGTACGCGGCGCTGTAGGGCTCTCTGGGGGGAGGTCGGCGGCCTGTGCCGCCCTCCCCCGACCGGAGCCCGGTGGAAGAATGACGGCATGACAGCTGCCGAGGAGTTCAAGCCCGAGTCGGATCGGATCACGCGCACCCTGCGCGACCAGATCATCGACGGGACCCGGGCGCCCGGCAGCAGGCTGGTGGAGCGCGAGATCGCCGCCGAGCTGGACGTGAGCCGGCTGCCGGTGCGCGACGCGCTCCGGGACCTGGTCGCCGAGGGTCTGGTGACGCCCCGGCCCCGCACCTGGGCCGTGGTGCGCGAGTTCAGCGCGTCCGACATCTCCGACCTCATCGAGGTCCGGTCGGCCCTGGAGCTCCTGGCCTTCCGGCTCGCGGCCCAGCGCCGTACCCGCGCGGGCCTCGCCAAGCTGCGCGCGGACCTCGACGCCGAGCAGTCCGCGGCGGCACGCGGGGACGGCACGACGGCCCGGCGGGCGGCGGCGGACTTCCACGAGACCGTCACCGAACTCGCGGACAACGCGCTGCTCACCGAGCTGGAGGGGACGCTGCGCAGCCGGATGCGCTGGCTGCTCGGCCAGCACGACGCGTTCTCGGCCGTGGCCGAGGAGCACGAGGAGCTGTACCGGGGGATCGAGGCGAGGGACGTGGCACGGGTCGAGGAGCTGGCCCTGCGCCATCTGGAGAGCAGCCGGAGCAAGGCGGCCGAGCACCGTCGGCGGACGGCGCCGGAGTAGCCGCCCGGAGCGCCCTCGTCCCCGTCCGGGACGGGGGCGCTCCGCCGTTCTCGGACGGCGGCCCGCTCAGCTCAGGGCGGGTACGTCGAGGGTGAGCGTGCCCGCGTCGGCGTCGAGCACGCCGGGTATGCCGAGCGGGACGGTGAGGGCGGTGGGGCCGTGGCCGAAGCCCAGTTCCTCCACGACCGGTACGCCGAGCCCGCCGAGCCGGTCGGCGAGGACGGCGCGCACGTCCTCGTACGGCCCGCACTCCTCCCACGAGCCGAGGCCGATCCCGGCCACCCCGTCCAGCCATCCGGAGCGCAGCAGTTGGGTGAGGATCCGGTCGAGGCGGTACGGCTCCTCCCCCACGTCCTCCAGGAGCAGCAGCCCGCCGCGGGCAGAGTCCCGGGCGCGCGGTGTGCCGAGGTCGGCGGCGAGCAGGCTGGCGCAACCGCCGAGGGTGACGCCGTGGGCGCGGCCCGGCACCAGGGCGCCGGCGTTCTCCAGGCCGAGGACGCGCACCGACTCGGGCTCGAAGAGGGTGGCCCGCAGGGATTCCCGGGTGCGGGCGTCCTTCAGGAAGACCTCGGTGGCGACCATCGGGCCGTGCAGGGTGGCGAGGCCGAGCCGGGCGGCGAAGGCCTCGTGGAGCGCGGTGATGTCGCTGTAGCCGACGAGCACCTTGGGGCCGGCGGCCCGTATCGCGTCCCAGTCGAGCAGGTCCACCATCCGCTGCGCCCCGTAGCCCCCGCGGGCGCAGAGAACCGCGGAGACCTCCGGGTCGCACCAGGCCTCGGTGAGAGCGCGGGCCCGGTCGGCGTCGGTGCCGGCGAGATGGCCGAGGGTGGGGTGATGGTCGAGGACGTGCGGGGCGACGACCGGGTCGAGGCCCCAGCCCCGCAGGATGTCGAGCCCGGCCCGCAGCCGCTCCTCCGGTACCGGGCCGCTGGGGGCGACCACGGCGACCCGGGCGCCCGGGCGGAGCTTCGGCGGGCGGACGAGTGCGGGGGTCACGACCGCAGCTCCAGCTCGGCCAGGTCGTCCCGCGCGATGCCGAAGGCGCGGGCGTACAGGGCGAGTTCGGCCTCCAGGGCGCGGATCATCGTCTCGGCCAGGCGGAAGCCGTGGCTCTCGCCGGCGAAGGCGAGGTAACCGTGCGGGACGCCCCGGCCGGCCATCCGGGCGAGGAAGCGCTCGGCCTGCGCGGGCGGACAGACCGGGTCGTCGAGGCCCTGGAGCAGCAGGAAGGGCGCGGAGATCTTCTCGGCGTGCTCCAGCGGGGAGCGGTCCCGGTAGCGGGCGGGCACCTCGTCGGGCCGCCCGATGAGGGAGTGCATGTACTGGGATTCGAAGTCGTGGGTCTCGCCGGTGGTGAAGGCGGTGGCGTCGAGGACGGGGTAGATGATGGTGCCGCAGGCGTAGACGTCGGTGTGGGCGAGGGATGCGGCGGTGGTCCAGCCGCCGGCGCTGCCGCCGCGGATCGCGAGGCGGTCCGGGTCGGCGGTGCCCTCCTCGGCGAGGGCGCGGGCCACGGCGGCGCAGTCCTCGACGTCGACCACGCCCCACTGCTCGCGCAGGCGTTCGCGGTACTCCCGGCCGTAGCCGGTGGAGCCGCCGTAGTTGACCACGGCGACGCCGATGCCCCGGGAGGTGAAGTAGGCGATCTGCAGGTCGAGGACGAGCGGGGCGTGGCCGGTGGGGCCGCCGTGCGCGGAGACGACGTAGGGCGGCAGCTCGTCGGCGGGGGCGGTGCGGTCGGGGTTGTGCGGCGGGTAGACGTGGGCGTGGATCTCGCGGTCGTCGGGCCCGGTGAAGGTGCGGATCTGGGGCTCGGGATAGTAGACGGGGTCGACCGGGTCCTGGTGCGGGGAGCCGATGACGCGGGTGCGGCCGGTGCAGGTGTCGAGCTCGACGACCTCGTAGGCGCTGCGGGGGCCGGCGGCGACACCGACGACGCGGGTGCCGTGCACGGCGAGCGTGCCGGCCCACGCGGTCCAGGGTCCACTGACGTCGACGAGTTCGCCGCTCTCCGAGTCGAGTATGCCGAGGGTGGTGGCGCCGCGGCCGTGGACGACGGCGACGAGGCCGCTGTCCAGCGGCTGGAACCAGCTGAGGCCGACCTGCCACAGCGGGCCGGCGAACTCCTCGGGGCGCGGGCAGAGCGGGATCGGGGCGATGCCGGTGCCGGGCGCCGGGGTGCGGTAGAGGTTCCACCAGCCGGTGCGGTCGCTGACGTGGAGAAGCTGTCCGTCGGCGGTCCAGCCGACCTGGGGTACGGACTCCTCGGGGCCGCCGGCGACGGTGCGCGGGGTCCCGAGGGTGCCGTCGGCGGTGATCTCGGCGAGCTGGACCTCGGTGCCGTCCCAGGGCATCCGGGGGTGGTCCCAGGCGATCCAGGCGGCCAGCCGGCCGTCCGGGGAGAGGCGGGGTCCGGTGACGAACCGGTGGGTGTCGTCGGTGAGTTCACGGATGCGGCCCCGGTCCTCGGCGGCGGAACCGTCGAGCGGCACGGCGGCGATCACCCGGCGCACGTCGGTGGGCGCGGGTCCGGTGAACTCCTCCAGGACGCACCAGACCTCACCGCGCTCGGGCAGCAGCACCGGGTCGGCCCAGCGCAGTCCCCCGCCGACCTCGGAGACCGGGGTGAGCGGCCGGGGCGCCGCGCCACCCGGCGCGTCCGGCTCGCACACGTAGAGCCGCTGGTCGGGGTGGTGGGAGAAGACGACGAGCGGTGTGCCGTCCGCCCCCACGGTGCCGGCCCAGGACTGTCCGCCGTACTCGAGGACCCGGCTGCGCACGTTCCAGGGGGCGGGCAGCACCGACTCCTCGGTGCCGTCCGGGCGGCGGCGCACCAGGGCGCGCCGCCCGCCCTCGGTGGGCCGCGGCGCGGTCCACCACACTTCGTCACCGACGAATCCGACGGAGTCGGGCCGTCCGTCGTGTGCCGCGGCGAGCGCGGCGCCGATGGGTGACGGCCAGCTGCCGTAGGTGGCCGTGGGTGCCATCAGGATCCCCCCCTGGTTCAGGTCGTGCGTGCGGACTTGCGGGTGTGGGACGGATAGGCGGCCGGCCGGTGTCAGGCCGAGCGCAGGTAGTGGTCGAGGACGCGGACGCCGAAGTGCAGGGCGTCGACCGGGACGCGTTCGTCGACGCCGTGGAACAGCGCCCCGTAGTCGAGGTCCGGGGGCAGCTTCAGCGGCGAGAAGCCGTATCCGGTGATGCCGAGGCGGGAGAACTGCTTGGCGTCGGTGCCGCCGGTCATGGAGAAGGGCACGGTGTGCCCCTCGGGGTCGAAGCGCTCGACCGCGGCGCGCAGCTTGGCGAAGGTCGGCGAGTCGACCGGGGCCTCCAGGGGCACCTCGCGGTGGTGGAACTCCCACGCCACGTCGGGCCCGGTGAGCCGGTCCATGGTCTCGACGAACTCGTCCTCGCCGCCGGGCAGCATCCGCCCGTCGACGTAGGCCACGGCCTGGCCGGGAATCACGTTCACCTTGTAACCGGCGTCGAGCATCGTCGGGTTGCTGCTGTTGCGCAGGGTGGGCGCGACGAGGGCTGCGGCGGGGCCGAGCTTCTCCAGGAGCGTCTCGACGTCGAAGCCGGGGGCGTCCACATCGGCCTCGACGCCGTACAGCGCGGCGAGTTCGACGAGCGCGGCCCGCACGGTCTTCGTGATCCGCACCGGCCACTCGTGGGCGCCGATGCGGGCGACGGCGCCGGCGAGCCGGGTGACCGCGTTGTCCTTGTTGATCTTCGAGCCGTGGCCGGCCCGGCCGTACGCGGTGAGCTTGACCCAGGCGGTGCCGCGCTCGCCCGCCGCGATCGGGTAGAGCCGGGTCTGCGGGTCCGGATGGAAGCTGAACGCGCCGGACTCGCTGATGCCCTCGGTGCAGCCCTCGAAGAGCGGGGCGTGCCGCTCGGCGAGGAACGCCGAGCCGTCCTCGGCGCTCGCCTCCTCGTCGGCGGTGTAGGCGATGACGATGTCCCGGCGCGGCCGCAGCCCCTGCCGGGCCCAGGAGCGCGCGACGGAGAGCACCATCGCGTCCATGTTCTTCATGTCGACCGCGCCACGGCCCCACACGACGCCGTCGCGGACCTCGCCGGAGAAGGGGTGCACGGTCCAGTCGGCGGCCTCGGCGGGCACGACGTCCAGGTGGCCGTGGACGAGCAGCGCGTCGGCCGTCGGGTCGGTGCCCGGGATCCGGGCCACGACGTTGGTACGGCCCGGGGTGCGCTCCAGGAGCGTGGTCTCCAGTCCTGCGTCGGCGAGTCGCTCCGCCACGTACTCGGCGGCGGGCCGCTCACGGCAGTCGCCACCGCCCCGGTTGGTGGTGTCGATCCTGATCAGCTCGGACGTGAAGGTGACGACCTCGTCGAGTGCCGTCGCGTCCGGACCGGGTTGCTGCTCAGCCATACTGCTCCTCCACGGCGGCCGACACGATCGTCGTGACCGCCTTGAACGTGCGGATTGCCTCGTACATCGTCTCGCTGGTGTAGGCGGTGCGGCGCTCGCCACTCCGCTCCGCGCCCGGCACCACCGTGGCGGCGGCGGCCAGGTGCTCCGCGTCGAATTCCAGCTCCACCGTGAACGGCCCGCCGCTGACCGGCTCGTGCCGGACCGCGAGCGCGGCGGCCGCCTTTGCTGCGGCGCGGATCTCGGCGGCGGTGCGGGCCGGGGTGCGGCACACCGCCGCGTACCGCGACACGTGGTCCTTGACCGCGACCTTGTGCGCCTCCGGCGCGTAGCCGAGAGCGTCCTCGCAGGTCAGGTCGTCGCCGGTGACGAGCACGACGGGGACGCCGAACTCGGCCACCACATGCGCGTTGAGCAGGCCCTCGCTCGCGCGCACCCCGTTGAGCCAGACACCGGTGATGGAGTTGGCGAGATAGGTGTGCGCGAGGACGCCCTCGGCGCCGGCTCCCGTGTGGTAGCCGACGAAGGCGATGCCGTCCACGTCGCCGTGCTGCACGCCCTCGACCATGGAGAGCGACTTGTGGCGGCCGGTGAGCATCTCGGCCCGCTCGTCGAGCCGCTCCAGGAGCAGATTGCGCATGGACCAGTGCGCCTCGTTGATCAGGACCTCGTCGGCGCCGCCGTCGAAGAAACCGAGCACCGCCGCGTTCACGTCGGACGTGAACATGGACCGGCACCGCTCCCACTGCGGGGTGCCGGGCAGCACGTCCGCGGGCCAGGTCACGCCGGTGGCGCCTTCCATGTCCGCGCTGATCAGGATCTTCATGCCTGGCACCGTACGCGTCGGGCGGCGGACCCCACCACCCCTGTGGATAAGTGTCGAAGGCGTGGACCGGTGACGGCGGTTCGGGTGGCGAGGCGTGCCGGTGATTCGGGCGAATCGTTTCATCTCGTGCGTATAGGCTGTCGGGCGCAGATTTTCCCTCCCGATCCGCAGGAGACCTCTCGGTGACCACGTCGCTCGCCCCGTCCGAAGCCCCCTCCGAAACGTCCGTCGAGTCGCCTGTCGAGTCGCCCGTGGAGTCGCCTGTCGACGTGCCCGCCCAGGCGCCCGGTGAGGCGACGGCCGGGGCGACGGCCGATGTGACCGTCGACCTGTCCGTCGACACCGGCGAGTGGGTCGAGCCCGTCGCGGCGGCCGTCGCCGAGGCCGTGGTCCGCGACGCCCGTGACTTCGGGGTGTACGCGCGGACCGGCGGCTGGGCCTTCGCGCTCAAGGTGGCCCGCAGCGTGCGGCCCGGCGGCCAGGCGGCCGAGGGCACGGACAAGGTGTCCGCGAAGGCCTTCGCGGAGCTCGCCGGCTGCTCGCCCGAGCGCGTGATGCGCTACTACAAGGCCTGGGACATGGCCGCGGACGACGGCCTGGTGCCGCAGTTCGAGGCGCTGGCGCCCGGCGAGGACGTCGAGCTGCCCGAGGCCGACGTCTGGCTGTCGTACTACTCCTCCCGCAACAGCGCGACCTCGGTGCGCGGCCACGCGATCAGCGCGGCGGCGGAGGCGGAGGGCATCAAGCCGACGAAGGCCCTGGAGGTCGCGGAGAACCCCACGGCCCTGCGCGCCGCGATCCTCGCCGACCCCGGCACCGCGGAGGCGGCGCGCGGCGCGCTGCTCGACCGCATGAAGGAGGACCCGGCGCTGCAGACGGAGATGGCCCGTGCCATCGCCCGCACCGGCGACCTGAAGAAGGCGGTGGCCCAGGAGGCGAAGGCCGCCGACCGCATCGAGTACGTCCGCCAGATCGCCGAGGGCGGCCAGATCAAGACCCCGGCCGGCCAGACCGTGGCCGCCCCGCCGGAGCTCCGCGCCGAGGCCGAGCGCCACCTCTCCCTCATCGACGAGCTCGACGACTCGGAGGAGGCCGGCGAATGGGCCGGCGAGGCGTACGAGACCGTGAAGACCATGGTCGCCAAGGCCGTCGAGGACAACCCGGAACTGCGCGTCCAGGAGCGCCGCACCAAGTTCTACAACAGCCTCCAGAAGGCCACGAAGGTCTTCGAGGAGCTGACCCTCGACGAGGTCCTGGAGGAGGACGTCGTCGAGGACGACATGCTCCAGCGCCTGGAAGCCCTCCAGGAGGCGATCGGCGCGTGCATCAGCGCCCTGCGCAAGGCGACGGCGGGGCCGGAGGCGGCCGAAGGCTGACCAGAACGGAGGCCCGTGCGCCGCGCACGGCGCGGGCGCGCCATTGCCCGGGCCGGGGCCGGGCCGGGACTCGCCGGAAGGCCCGGACCTGGCGAGCCGAGCGGCTCCGCGCGCCGGCGCGGCGCGGGCCGGGGGCCGAGGTCGGTACCGGAGCCGGGCGGGCCGGATGCCCGGCCCGGGCCAGCCGGGCGGCTCCGCGCACGCCGGCGGCGACGCGGTCCGGGGACGACGCGGTCCGGGGACGACGCGGTCCGGGGACGACGCGGTCCGGGGCGAATGCGGCTCAGGCACCGGTCCGCCCGGCGCGCCGCCCCGGGCCCTCCTCCCGCTCAGTCGTCGTGACCCAGCTGCAGGTCGCGTTCCGTGCGGCCGCCGCGGGCGACCTGGAGGACCGTGGCGACCGGGGGGTAGCCGGCGGCGATCACGGTGTACTCGCCGGACGAGAGGTCGACGAAGCGGAAGGTGCCGTCGGGGCCGGTGGTGAGGGTGTCGACGACGTTGTCGGCGGCGTCGAGGAGGGTGACGCGGGCGTCCTCGACGGGTCGGCCGGCACCGGCGCGGACCGTGCCGCGGAGGACGGCGCCACCCGCGAGTTCGATGTCCTGGCGGGTCTCGCGGGAGGACTGGACGCTGACCGGCAGGGCGGCCGGGCGGAAGGCGGGGGCGCTGGCGGCGAGGGTGTACTCGCCCGCGACCAGCTCGCCGATGACGTAGCCGCCCTCGCGGCCGCTGCGGGTGGAGGCGACGACCTCGCCGCGTACGTCGGTGAGGGTGACGGCCGCGTCCCCGACCGGCGTGCCGTCGGCGGTGACCACCGTGCCGGCGAGGCGGCCCGCGCCGCCGAGCACCACGTCGAGTTCGACCGGGCGCTCCCCCACGGTCACGGAGACCGCCTGCGGCTGGTGTCCGCCGGCGGCGGCGATCAGGACGTACGCGCCGGCGCCGGGCACGCTCAGCGCGTACCGGCCGTCGTCACCGCTCGCGCCCCGGCCGATCTGGGTCCCCGCGACGTCGATCAGGGTGAGGGCCGCGCGCGGCACGCTGCTCCCGTCGGGGTGCTGCACCTGGCCGCAGACCGGCACCCCGGCCGCGTACGCCGCCCGGGCCTGCGGAATCGGGGCGGTGGCGGGGGCCTCGGTGGTGGGGGTGTGGTGGGACACCAGCGGTTTCTCCTTGAGGAAGAAGGCGAGGACGAGGCCGAGCGCGAGGACCGGCACGAGGTAGAGGAAGATCCGGGGCATCGCGTCGGCGTACGCCTGGACGAAGGCGTCCCGCAGGGCGGGCGGCAGCGCGTGGACGGTCTGCGGGGTGACCGAGTCGGCCGGCGGCAGCGCGGCGGCGGCGCCGCCCCGGGGCAGCCGCTCGGCGAGCGCGTCGTCGAGGCGGGCGGCGAAGAGCGTGCCGAAGACGGCGGCGCCGACGCTGCCGCCGATCTGCCGGAAGTAGTTGTGGGCGCTGGTCGCGGTGCCGAGGTCGGCCGGCCGCACCGAGTTCTGCACGGCGAGCACCAGGACCGGCATGATCAGGCCGATGCCGACCCCGAGGACCGCCTGCCACAGGCTGTGCTGGAGACGTGGGGTGTCGGTGTCCATCCGGGACAGCAGCCACATGCCGAGCGTGGCGACGGCGGCCCCCGCCACCGGATGGGCCTTGTAGCGGCCGGTGTGGCTGATGAGCTGCCCGGAGACGACGGACGCGACGACGATGCCGCCCATCAGCGGGAGCATCAGCAGGCCGGACTCGGTGGCGCTGGCGCCCTCGACCATCTGCAGGAAGGTGGGCAGATAGCTCGCGGCGCCGAAGAGGGCGATGCCGACGACCGCGCCGACCAGGCTGGTGACGGTGAAGACGGAGTCGCGGAACAGCCGCAGCGGGATGAGGGGTTCGGGCGCGAAGCGCTCGACGACGAGGAAGAGGACGGCGGCCGCCGCGGCGCCGGCGCCCAGCCCGAGGATGACGCGCGAGCCCCAGGCGTACTCGGTGCCGCCCCAACTGGTCAGCAGCACCAGGCAGGTGGAGGCGGCGGCGAGCAGCAGCGCGCCGAGCACGTCGAAGCGGGCCCGGGCGGTGGGCTTGGGGAGCTTGAGGACGAGCGCGACGACGACCAGGGTGACCAGGCCGAAGGGCACGTTGAAGTAGAAGCACCAGCGCCAGGAGACGTGGTCGGTGAAGAAGCCGCCGAGCAGCGGTCCGGCGACCGACGCGAGGCCGAAGGCGGCGCCGATGAGGCCCATGTAGCGGCCGCGTTCCCGGGAGGGCACGATGTCGGCGATGATCGCCTGGACGCCGATCATCAGGCCGCCGGCGCCGACGCCCTGGAGGGCGCGGAAGGCGATGAGCTGGTCCATGGTGCGTGACCAGCCGGCCAGCCCCGAGCCGATGACGAAGACGACGATCGCGAAGAGGAAGACGCCCTTGCGGCCGAGGAGATCACCGAGCTTGCCGTAGATCGGCAGGCCGATGGTGGCGGTGAGCAGATACGCGGTGATCGCCCAGGACATCCGGTCCAGGCCCTGGAGTTCGCCGACGATCTTCGGCAGGGCGGTGGCGACGATCATCTGCTCCAGCGCGGCGAGGAGCAGTGCGAGCATGAGGCCGACGAAGACCAGCCGGATCCGGCGGGGGGCGAGCGCCTGCCCGGATCCGATCCCGGGTTCGGTCCCGGGTTCGGTCCCGGGTTCGGTCCCGGGTTCGGTCCCGGGTTCGGTCCCGGGTTCGGTCCCGACGTCGGAACCGGGAGCGTCCTCGGGGCCGAGGGCGGCCGGGTCCGCGGCCGGGCCCCTGGCCGCCTCGCCCCCGAGGGGCGGCACCGCGCCCACCGCCGTTTCGGCGCGTTTCACGCTCGTGATGGCACCCACCTCACTGCTCCCCTCGTCACGCCCTCTGCGAGCGTCATTCTTCGCATTGCGCGCGAAGCGGGAGCAAGTCGGGCGGTACGGGGGAAGGGTGGGGCCAGGGTGACTGAACGTCCCTGCGGGGCGGCGCACTTGGGGCGCTCATCAGGGCGTTTGCCGGGTGGTGCGCGACCCCCGGGTGCCCTGGCACTCTTGCGGGGGTCGCGGGGAAACCACTCGAATCGGTGATGACTCGGAGCGTTACTTCATGGTTCCGGTTTCCCGAGGCTACTTCTCACCCCGGGCTCGCGCCCAGCACTACTTCTCGACCTCGGTCGCCAGGTTGGCGAGCACCGCGTCGTAGATCCGGCCGAGACCCTTGGGCGCGAAGGTGCGCTCGAAGAAGCCGCCGATGCCGCCGGCGCCGTTCCAGACGGTGGTGACCACGGCCTTGGACCTGCCTTCCCCGGCCGGGGTGACGGTCCAGGTGGTGACCATGGAGGAGTTGCGGTCCTTCTCGACCAGCTGCCCGTCGGTGGGCTCGGTGACCTCCAGGAGGCAGTCGCGGACACGCTTGCTGGTGGCCTGGAGCTTCCAGTGGACGAGGGTGCCCTCGCCGTCGCCGCCCTCGCGCACCTCGTACTCGCTGAAGTGCTCGGGGAGCAGCTTCCCGCGCGTGCCGGTGTAGTCGGCGAGCGCGTCGAACACCTTCTCCGCGTCGGCGGCGACGATCCGCTCCGTCGTGGCCTCGACCTGCGCCATGGCACTTCCTCCAGCTGTTCTCGTGGTGCTCACGGGGATGTGGGCCAAGCCAACCACCTGGGCGCCGGGGCCCAAAATCCGGGTTGCGGCGATCAAGGGAACATGTGTTCTATTCTGACACTCACCCCCGCCACCCCGAGGAGGCGTCCATGCGCTGGGACCATCTGGCCGACACCCCCGGAACCGCCGGTACCCCCGGATCCCGGTCCGCTCCCGCCGACCTCACGCTGTTCGGCCGGGACGCGGTCACCACCCGCACTTTCGACACGCCCGAGTTCCAGGGGATCACCTTCCACGAGGTGCGGGCCCGGTCGATCGTCAACAGGGTCCCCGGCGCCTCCCGCATGCCCTTCGAGTGGACGGTCAACCCGTACCGCGGCTGCACGCACGCGTGCGTGTACTGCTTCGCCCGCAAGACCCACAGCTATCTTGACCTGGACACCGGCATCGGCTTCGACTCCCAGATCGTGGTGAAGGTGAACGCGCCGGAGCTGTTGCGCGCCCATCTCGCCTCGCCGCGCTGGCAGGGCGCGCACATCGCCATGGGCACCAATGTCGACTGCTATCAGCGCGCGGAGGGCCGCTACCGGCTGATGCCGGGGATCCTGGCGGCGCTGCGGGACCACGCCAACCCGTTCTCCATCCTCACCAAGGGCACGCTGATCCTGCGCGACCTGGAGCTGCTGCGGCAGGCCGCCGAGGTGACCGAGGTCGGCGTCTCGGTCTCCGTCGGCTTCACCGACCGGGAGCTGTGGCGCACCGTCGAGCCCGGCACCCCGGCCCCCGAACGCCGTCTGGACGTCGTCCGCACCCTCGCCGGCCACGGGATCGGCTGCGGGGTGCTGATGGCCCCGGTCATCCCCTTCCTCGGCGACCGGCCGGAGCAGCTGCGCGCCACCGTCCGTGCGGTCGCCGAGGCCGGCGCGACCTCGGTCACCCCGCTCGTGCTGCATCTGCGGCCCGGCGCCCGCGAGTGGTTCCTCACCTGGCTGGGCCGCCACCACCCCGAACTGGTCGCCCGTTACGAGCGCATGTACGCGGGCGGCTCCTACGCGCCCACCTGGTACCAGCGCCGGATCACCCGTCAGGTTCACGAGCTGGCCGCCGAGTTCGGCATAGGCCCCGGCGGTCGCGCGGCCACCCGCCCGGAACACCGGACCGCGTCCGGATCCGCCCCCACCCCCGTTCCCGTCCCCCAGCAGCTCACCCTCCTGTAGAGAGAGAGGCCCCTGACGGCGTGTCACGTCCGCCGAACGGGTCAACTCTGCGCCGAAACGGTCCTTTCGCGCCCGCCACGGGGCACGGAGGCCGTATGAGACCCCGCGCAGGAAAACTGATCGCCGCTGGGGCGCTGGTCGCCGGGACGGTCACCGTCCTGCCCGCACCCGCGTCCGCCACCGCCGCGAGCGAGCCCGGACCGACCACCCGCCCCGTCGCGCCGCTCACCTGGACCGACTGTCCGACCAGGGCGTATCCGAAGCTCCAGTGCGCCACCCTCAGGGTGCCGCTCAACCACGACGACCCGGCCGGCCGGAGCATCTCGCTCGCGCTCACCCGGGTCGCGCACACCGCGAAGACCTTCCAGGGCCCGCTGCTCGTCAACCCCGGCGGACCGGGTGGAAGCGGGCGAGGGATGGCCGGTTACGTGGCGGCCTCGCTGCCCCCGAAGGTGGCCGCGCAGTACGACGTCATCGGGTTCGACCCGCGAGGCGTCGGCAAGAGCGAACCCGCCCTGAACTGCCGTCCCGGCCACTTCGATCCGGTGCGCCCGGACTCCGTGCCGCACGGCGCCGAGGGCGAACGGGCCGGCGTGGACCGGGCCCAGGCGTTCGCGAAGGCCTGCGGCGACAAGCACGCCGACGTGCTGCCGTACATCGACACCGTCTCCACCGCCCGCGACATGGACTCCATCCGCGCCGCGCTGGGCGCGCCGAAGGTCAACTACCTCGGCTACTCCTACGGCACCTACCTCGGCGCCGTGTACGCGCGGCTCTACCCCGAGCGGGTCCGGCGGATGGCCCTGGACTCCGTGGTCAACCCGCACGGGGTCTGGTACGAGGACAACCTCTCCCAGGACTACGCCTTCGACACCCGGCACAAGGACTTCGCGGCCTGGGTGGCGCGCAACGACGCGACCTACCGGCTCGGCACCGACCCGGCGGCGGTCGAGGCTGCCTGGTACCGGATGCGCGACGACCTGGCGACCACGCCCGCGGGCGGCAAGGTCGGGCCGGGCGAGCTGGAGGACACGTATCTGCCGGGCGGCTACTACAACGGCTACTGGCCGCGACTCGCGACCGCCTTCGCCGCGTACGTCAACGACCACGACAGCGCGCCGCTGGTGAAGGCGTACGAGGACTACGGGGCGGCGGACGCGGCCGCCGAGAACGGCTACTCGGTCTACGCGAGCGTGCAGTGCCGGGACGCGGCCTGGCCGCGTGACTGGAGCGTGTGGCGCAAGGACAACTGGGAGACCCACGCCAAGGCGCCGTTCTCCACCTGGAACAACGCCTGGTACAACGCGCCGTGCGCCTTCTGGCCGGTCGAGCCGCTGTCCCCGCCGGACGTGCACAACGACCAGGTGCCGCCGACGCTGATCCTCCAGGCCACCGACGACGCCGCCACGCCGTACGAGGGCGGGGTCGCGCTGCACCGGATGGTGCGGGGCTCCAGCCTGGTCGTCGAGGAGGGCGGCGGCAACCACGGGGTGACGCTGGCCGGCAACGACTGCATGGACGAGCACCTCGCCACGTACCTCTCGACCGGAAAGGTGCCGCGCGGCGCGGACGGCGCGGAGGCGGACGCGGTCTGCGAGACGCTCCCGGAGCCGGAGCCCGCCAAGCTCGCCGAGACCCGCGGCGCGGCCCCGGCGGCGGGCATCACCCTGCACGGGCTGCTCGGTCACGTGCACTGACACGCAGCGCCTCCGGCC
The DNA here is from genome assembly GCF_040681095.1 of Streptomyces sp. NPDC051909. NCBI lineage: Bacteria > Bacillati > Actinomycetota > Actinomycetes > Kitasatosporales > Streptomycetaceae > Streptomyces > Streptomyces sp. NPDC051909. Next base: position 45,340 of record NZ_JBFAYA010000025.1, read on the forward strand.
GGCCGGTCGTACCGACAGGCCGGCCGGAGAGTTATCCACAGATCGACCGGGGGCGGTCCCGGGTGTCGGTCGTGTGGTTCAGGATGTGAGTCATGAGTACGCAACTGACCCATGTGGCCGCCCCTGAGGGGCTGGCGCCCAGTCCGCAGTTCAGTCATGTCGTGTGGGGCACCGGCCGGTTCGTGGCCGTGTCCGGCCAGCTCGCCCTGGATGCCGCCGGCGAGGTCGTCGGCGTCGGTGACGCCGCGGCGCAGGCCCGGCAGGTCTTCGCCAACATCGGCCGCTGCCTGGCCGCGGCCGGGGCGGGATTCGAGGACGTGGTGAAGCTGACCTACTTCGTCACGGACATGGCGCACATGCCCGCGATCCGCGCGGCCCGCGACGCGGCGTTCGACGGGCTGCCGCTGCCGGCGAGCTCGGCGGTCCAGGTGAGCGCGCTGGTGCGGCCCGGACTCCTCGTGGAGATCGAGGCGTTCGCGCTGACACCGGAGGACCGGTCCATACCGGAGGACCCGCACACCACCTAGCGTTCAGGCCCTAAGGGGTGCCGGGCGTGCCGGTGGGCGCGGCGGGCTTGGGGCAGGCGACGGTGCCCGGCTTCACCGACACGCTCAGTTTCGGGGTGGTGAGCAGGCCGGGGATCTGCATGTCCTGGGCGGTGCCGGTGATGGCGTCGAACTTGGCGTAGCGGGCCTGGATGCCGAAGCGGTGCTGGGGGCTGTCGAGGGGGTTGGGGACGTACGCGCCGGTGTCGTCCTTGACGGTCTTCACGTCGGGGCCGTTGACGTTGAGGTCGACGATGCCGTCCATGTCCAGTTCGCCGGTGGCGTCGCGCAGGTCGAGCACGGTGTTCTGGGTGCGGATCTCCCAGGTGCCGGGGTCGGTGTCGCCGAGGGTGAGCAGCAGCGTGTAGGTGAGGCCGGCGATCTGCTGGCGTTGGCTCAGGCACAGGCCGTTGACGACCCCGTCGGCGAAGCCCATGCGCAGCACACGCAGCGGGCCGGTGGTGCCGTCGGGGTGGACCACGGTCTGGTCGACGACGGCGGCGCCGTACTGGGTGCCGTAGAGGCTGCTGGTGGTGAAGTCGACCGGGCGGTCCTGGATGCGCAGGTCGACGGCGAGCGCGCCGCTCGTCATGGCGCCCGCGAGGGAGCCGGCCGCGAGCAGGGCGGGCAGGGCGAGGGCGAGCGACCGCCGCCAGTGGGTGCGCCCCTCCTCGGGGGCGGGTGTGGCGGTCATGGGCTGGTCACCGTGATCGTGCCGGGGAGGTGGACAGGGTTGTCGGTGGAGCTGAGCGCGGCGTGGTCGTCCGTCGTGCGGATCGCGTAGATGGTGCCGCGGAAACTGGTGGCGCCCGAGGTGAGGGGGATGATCTGGCCGAAGAAGTTGAGCAGTTCCTGCACATGGCAGGCGATGAGGAGCACGCAGATGTTGTCGATCGTGCCCCACATGACCGTGGTCTCCGCCTTGCCCGCGCTGTCGTAGCCGCCGAGCCGGCCCTCGTTCGGCACGTCGATGGTGAGGGTGTGGCCGTCGGCGCGCTGGGTGACGTTCATGTGCTTGCTGATCCTGAGCTTGGTGAAGGTGTACTTGTTCGTCGTGACCTCGGTGCCGTCGGAGAGCCGGATGGTGACGCCCACCTGCACGGTCAGGGAGACGGCGACCAGGCTGTCGATCCGTACGTCCAGGGGGTACGGGGACGGGAGGAAGGGCACGCCCAGCGGGACGACCTCCGCGGCGGCGCGCGGGGCGGCGTTGCCGGTCCGGTCCGGGACGACGGCCGTGGCGACGGCGACGAGCAGCACGGCGGCGACGGCGAGCGCGCGGCGCATCAGCCCTCCTCCGCGAGGCGGCGGGCGCGGCGTCCCGGGCGCTTGGGACCCCAGCCGACCAGCATCGAGCCGCCGAGGACGCCGAGCGCCGTCCCGGCCAGGAAGCCGCCCAGGTTGGACACGACCAGCGAGACCACCGCGAGGACGGCGCCGATGAGACCGAAGGTGTAGCGCTGGCGGGGCGCGGCGATCGGGATGAGCCCGCAGAGGATCATGCCGCCGCCGGTGAGGTAGCCGGCCACTCCCCCGAAGCCGGTGTTCACGATCAACTGCACGGAGCTGAGGGAGAACTTGAGCACCGTCCAGCCGCCCGCGACCAGCCAGAGTCCGCCCCAGAACGGCCGGGTGCGCCGGAACGCCCGGAACCAGCGCCGGGCCGCGCCCGCCGCCTCCCGTACCGCCCCGGCCCGCTCCCGGGGCCGCGCGCTCAGCATGACGTCGCCGTTCCGCCGACGATGCGGATGTCCAGCTGCGGCAGTACCAGCGCGCCGGCGATCTCGGCGTCGTACGCGGTGGCGTTGAGGCCGTGCAGATTGACCGAGCTGCCGCCGGGACCGCCGGCCGAGCCGAGGCCGAAGCCGCCGGGGACGGCGCCGGTGAGCGGTTTGCCGTCGACGAGGACCTGGTCGGCAGACTGGCCGATGACCGCGTTCTGCAGGGTGGTCGGGCCGTACGACTGGAGTTCGGTGGCCTGGATGTAGAGGTTCGAGGCGTCGATGTCGGTGGTGAAGGTGGCGGGCGGGGTGGCGGTCACCTGCTGGCCGGCCGTCAGGAGCAGGGAGTACGGCAGGCCGGCGATCGACTGGTGGACGATGCCGCACAGTCCGGCGAGCCCGGCCTGGGCGAAGCCGACCCGGGCCATGCCGGTGGTGGCGGTGGAGGTGCCGTCGGGCCGCCCGACCGGCGGGGTGTTGACGATGGCGCCGAAGCCGGTGCCGGAGACGCCGTTGGAGGTGAGGGTGAAGGGCTGGCCGGTGACGCTGAAGTTGGCGGCCAGGGCGCCTTGCGCCATCGCGGCGCCGAGGGCGCCGACGGCGAGCGCGGCCGGGACGAGGGCGAGGGCGCCGCGTCCCCACCGGGTGCCGCGGCGGGTGCCGTCGGCGGCCTCGGCGAGTATCTCGGCGTTCCAGCGGGCTCCGGCGCGGGCCAGTGAGCGGGCGGCGTGCCGGGGGCCGGGGAGTGGGCCGGACAGGGCGCTCATGCGACGGCGCTCCCTTCCTGGACGGGGGCGGGGGTGGCGGCGGTGGCGGTGGCGGTGGCGGTGGCGCGACGACGGCGGAGCCGGCGCGCGGCGGGCTTCTCGGGCATCCAGGAGACGGCCATGGCGCCGCCGAGGACGGCGAGGAACATCCCGACGAACAGGCCGCCGAGGTTGGACAGCGGGAAGGAGGCGACCCCGGCGATCACGGCGATGACGCCCGCGGTGTGGCGTTGGCCGGGCAGCAGCAGGATCAGCAGCGCCATCGCCATGAGGAGCACCCCGCCGGCCATGCCCGCGATCCCGCCGACGCCGATCTGGAGGATCTTGCCGAGCGGCGCGAGCGGCAGGAAGAAGATCACGAAGCCGCCGAGTCCGGTCCACAGGGCCGCCCAGAAGGGGCGGGTGCGGCGCCAGCGCCGGAACGCGAGCCGGGCGCGCGGCAGCGGGCCGCCCGCACGTGGTCCGGAGCCGGTGGCGGATGCGAGTGCGGGCGCGGGTGCGGACGCGGGTGGGGGTGGGGCGCTTTCGGGCTCCGGGGCGTGCGTCATGCGGACCTCGCAACGGTGAGAGGGGCCGGGAGTGTGGGTGGTCCGGGGCGCCGCGTCCCGTGCGGCGCCCCGTACCCGTGGGGGGTGCGGAGTTGCGGAATCAGCAGGACGTCTCGCCGTGGGCGATGCCGATGGCGAGGTCGGGCAGGGTGATCGCGCCGGCGATGGTCGCGCCGTTGGCGTCGGCCTTCAGGCTCTCGATCGTGGTGCGGCCGCCGGTCGCGTCGAGGCCGAACTGGCCCGGCGTGCCGTCGTTGATGCCGGTGCCCTTGATGCCGGCGCCGTCGGCGGCGGCGCCGATCACGTTGGGCGTGGTGTCGGAGGCGTTGAGCGTGGCCTTGGACGCCTTGAGGGCCTGGGCGTCCAGGATGAGCTTGCGCGCCTGGAGACCCTCGCCCGCGGCGAGCTGGTCCGGGGTGAGCGGGGTGGCGGCGGCCGGCGAGGAGATGTTGAGCGACCAGGTGCCGAGGCTGCCGATCACCGGGAGGTTGACCGACTGGGTGGCGTGCACGCACAGCCCGTCGAGGCCGGCCTGCGCGATGCCGACCTCGGCGGCGCCCTTGGCCCCGCCGGCGTCGACGGTGTGCATGACGGCGCCGATGCCGGAGGGCGCCGCGACCGTCTTGGAGCTGAGGGTGAAGGGGACGCTGGTCAGCGAGAGGTTCGCGGCGAGAGCGCCCTGCACCATCGCGGTCGCCATTCCGGCGACGGCCGCGGCGGCCGGCACCACCAGGAACACGGATCTGCGCCAGCGGGTGACGCCTCTGGCCTCCCGGGGTTCGCGGGTCTCACTGATCTGTTCGGACATGTGCCTTCTCCAACCGTCGTCCCGTGCGGTGCACGGGTGGGGATGCGGGGATGCGGGTCACGGCCGCCGAATCCGACCGATCGGCCGTGACACTGAGTGGCCACTTGTTCGAGAATTGGACACTATTTAAGGATGTGTCAACAGTCTGGACAGAGCGGCCGAAAAATTCGGCTCCACTAGGCTGGGCCGATGGCCAGGTTCAGGGAGACGGTGCGCACGCTGCTGCGCGAGCGCCTGTTGGACGCCGCGTACGAACTCGTCGCGGACCGCGGGTTCGAGAAGCTGCGCATGGCGCACATCGCGAGCGCCGTGGGCGTGAGCCGGCAGACGCTGTACTCGGAGTTCCCGTCCAAGGAGGCGGTCGGCGAGGCCCTGTTCCAGCGCGAGCTGGAGCGCTGCCTGGTCGGCATCCAGGCGGCCCTCGACGCACACCGCGACGACCTGCGGGCGGCCGTGACCGCCGCCGCGGACTTCACCCTCACCCTGGCCGCGCGCAATCCGCTGGTGCGGGCGATGCTCACGAGCACCCGGGACGACGGGCTGCTCCCCTATCTGACGACCCGCTCCCAGGCCGCGTTCGCCACCGCGACGGCGATGGCCGACGCGTACGTGTCCGAGGCCTGGCCCGCCGTGGACCCGGTCGCACGCGATCTCGCGGTCGACACCGCCGTACGTCTGACCGCCAGCCACATCGTGCAGGCGGCGGGCTCGCCGCAGGAGTCGGCCGGCCGGATCGCCGATGTCTTCCTGCGGATCGCGCTGAGCACAGGCGAGGAGGGCACGGGCGGGGAGGGCAGCACCGCCTGAGGCACCTTCAGGGCCCCGGCCCCGCGGCCTCCAGGACCGGCGTCGCACCGAGCTCCGGCGAGGTCGGAAGGAGTCCGCCGCGCAGGCCCACCCGCCCCTCGACCCGGGCGATCTCGCCCCAGCCGTAGGAGCGCGAGTCGTCGGAGAGATCGGGGTTGTCACCCAGGTAGAAGAAGGACCCGGCGGGCACCGTCCGCAGCTCGGGCCGGGCCGAGCGGGTGCCGTCGGCGGTGCAGCAGTTCCCGGTCCGCAGGGCCTGGTCCGTCCACTGAGGCGCCGTCACACGGTGGACGGGGCCCCGGCCCTGTTCCTGAAGGAGCACCTGGAAGGGGTCCTCGGCGGTGGACACGATGGCGATACGGTCGCCGGGCACGCCGACGACCCGTTTGACCAGGAGCGCGCCCTGCCGGGGCGAGCGCAGCAGGACGACGTCGAAGCGGTGCACCTCGCCCGCCGAGCCGGGCACCGTCAGCAGCCGGTCCCCGTCTTGCAGGGTCGGCGCCATGCTCGACCCCTCGACCCTCACACTGAGCGCCGTCACCGCGACACCCGCGAGAAGGCAGAGCAGCACGAGCCCGCCGAGGGCGGCGAGGACCGCCCGGCGCACGCTCATCTTCGGGGTCCCGGCGGCCGCGCGGCGCCGGGCAGGGAGTTCTGTTCCATGCCCCGGACGGTAGGCCCGGCGCCCGGGGCCCGCCGTGACCGTACCGCTCACGCTCCGCCCGTACGGACGCCCGCGCGCGAGCACCCCGGCGGCGGGGCCCCGCAGGACACCGTCCTCAGGGCACGTGCCGCAGGTACGCCCCCGGAGGCGCGCCGGTCCAGCGGCGGAAGGCCCGGTGGAAGGCGCTGGGTTCGGAGAAGCCGAGCCGGCGCGAGAGGTCCTCGATGGAGAGCGCGCCATGGGCGAGCTCCGCGATGGCATGGTCGCGGCGCACCTGGTCGCGGATGCGTTGGTACGAGGTGCCCTCGGCGGCCAGTCTTCGGCGCAGGGTCTGCGGGCTGATCGCCAGCAGGCGGGCGACCTCCTCGGGCGGCGGCACGGGCCCGGCCGGGAGCGCGACGGCGATCAGCCGGCGGACCCGGGTGGTCACGGTGACGGCAGTGCCGTCGTCCCGGCAGACCAGGACGTCGAGGGTGATCCGGCGCAGCAGCGCGCGCAGGGCGGCGGCGTCGCGGCGGACCGGGGCGTCGAGATCGGCGCGGTCGAAGACGACGGCGGTGCGCGGGGCGCCGAAGACACAGGGGACACGGAAGAGCAGGGCGTACTCGTGCGCGTGCCGGGGTGCGGGGTAGCCGAACTCGACGCGGCGCAGGCCCAGTCGGCGGCCGATGAGCCAGCCGGCGAAGCGCTGGGTGACGACGACGGTGGTCTCGGCGCCGAAGCGCAGGGGGTCGTCGTAGCCGGAGACGTCGAAGTCGATGCGGGCCTCGTCGGCAGGTCCATCGCCCGACTCGCCCTCGGGCGCGGCGGGTTCGACGAGCCGGAAGCGGGGGCCGGCCGGGAAGAGGCGGTAGAAGGACGCGCCGCGGTGCAGGGCCTCGCGCAGGTCGCGGCTGCCGTGCACGACCAGGTCGGCCATGGTGGCGAAGGTACCGAAGCGGCTCGGCGCCTCGCCGAAGCCGATGAGTTCGTCGTCGAGGCGTCGCCAGAGCGTGCCGAGCAGCCGGCCGAACCGGTGGGCGGGCACCCGGACGGGGAGTTCGGCGGGCAGTCCGGCCCGGGCGAGCAGGGGCGCGGGCGCGATGCCGTGCCGTTCGGCGCCGAGCAGGGCGGCCCGCACATGATGGGCGCTGACCGACAGCGCGGGTACCGACCGTGTCGGTGCCGACAGGGCGGGTGGAGTCGCAGGGGGCATGTTCCGCCTCCGCTTTGACAGAAACAGGGACGAGTGACCGGTGCCGGACACTGTAATAAAAAGTGTCAACAACGGACCCCGCCCATCTCCGTGACGGGACGCACATCACAGCCGCAGCAACGCCTCCCGGGCCGCGGCCCCGAGCCTCGGGTGCGGCAGCGCGGCGGTCAGGACCTCCCGGGCGTCCGGGCCGCCGAGGTCACCGAGGACCCCGAGCCCCTCGACGCAGGCGAGGGCGACGCGCCAGTGCGGATCACCGGGGGCGAGGCGGCGGCGGAGGACGGTGACGAGGGCGGGCGCGCTCTCCGGGGCGCGCAGCGCGGCGAGCAGCCGGACCGGCAGCAGGGCGTAGGCGACGCGGAGTTCGTTGGTGGCGAGCGCGGCGGCGGCGCGGGCGGTGCGCGGGTCGCCGAGGCGGGTGAGGGCATGGGCGGCGGAGACACAGCGCTCGGGGTCGCGGTGGTTGAGGAGCAGGACCAGCGCCTCGAAGGCGCGGGGGTCGCCGGCCAGGCCGAGCCGGAACGCCGCGATCTCGCGGGCCCAGAGCGGCTGCCCGGGCGCGGTGAGGGCCGCGTGCAGTTCCTCCGCGCCGAGCGGTCCGGCGAGTTGTTCGAATGCCGCGGGAACCTCCCCTCCGTCATTCTCGATCTCTTCTCGCAAACGATCGATCATCGAGCAGAATTCGGGGTCCGCAGCGAAATTCATATTCCGCAGCCTATCCGCGACCCAGATCACACTTTCCTCAACTTCTCAGGACTGGCGCGCTCGTTACCGGGCAGTTAATCTCAGGTGAGCGGGCCACCCCCCGCGCTTCGCACGACGGCCTGGTGACGCAGCCGTTGTGTTCGTTCGTTCGGTTCGGCAGTTTTCGACGTGGCTCCGGGACAGGGTCCGTCCGCTCTTTCTCGCGCCCTCCGGTCTTTCTCACGACCTCTGGGCCCACCGCGCCTTCCGCTTTTCGCGCGCTGCCTTCAGTCGTCACTCTTCTCCCAGGAGTCCCCTGATGGACACCCCTCTCTCCACCATCGCCGTCGTCGGTCTCGGCACCATGGGCACGGGCATCGCCGATGTCCTCGCCCGGGCCGGCCGCGAGGTCATCGGCATCGACATCGACGAGACCGCGGCCGCCCAGGCCGTCGCCGCCCTGGAGGCCTCCACCGCCCGCGCGGTGGCCCGCGAGCGCATCACCGAGCAGGAGCGGCAGGACGTCCTCGCCCGCTTCCGTACCTTCTCCGACCTGCAGGCGGCCGCCGAGGCCGATCTCGTCATCGAGGTCGTGCCGGAGTCGTACGAGACCAAGCAGGAGGTCTTCCGCGCCCTGGACGGCATCGTCCGTCCCGAGGCGATCCTGGCCACCGGCACCAACGCCCTCTCGGTCACCCGCCTCGCCGCCGACTCCGCGCACCCGGAGCGCGTGCTCGGCCTGCACTTCTTCACCCCGGTCCAGGCGATGAAGCTGGTCGAGGTGGTCTCCTCGGTGCTCACCGACCCGCGGCACGTGGACGCGGTCACGCGCCTCGCCCAGGAGCTCGGCAAGGAGCCGGTCGCGGTCGGCGACCGCCCCGGTTTCATCGCCGACGGGCTGCTCTTCGGCTACCTGAACCAGGCCGCCGCGATGTACGAGGCCAAGTACGCCTCCCGCGAGGACATCGACGCCGCGATGCGCCTCGGCTGCGGTCTGCCGATGGGCCCGCTGGCGCTGCTCGACCTGATCGGCATCGACACCGCCCGTACCGTCCTGGAGGCGATGTACTCCTCCTCGCGGGACCGGCTGCACGCCCCGGCCCCGATCCTCAAGCAGCTCAGCGAGGCGGGTCTGACCGGCCGCAAGTCCGGCCGCGGCTTCTACAGCTACGCGGCCCCGGGCTCGGCCGAGGTCGTCGCCGACGCGCTCACCCCGCAGGACTCCGCGTCCGCCGGCGCCGGCCGCGAGGTCCGCTCGGTCGGCGTCGCCGGCTCGGGCACCATGGCCTCGGGCATCGCCGAGGTCTTCGCCAAGGCCGGCTACCAGGTCGTCCTGGCCGCCCGCTCGCAGGAGAAGGCGGACACCGCCAAGGCCCGGATCGCCAAGTCGCTCGGCCGCTCCGTGGACAAGGGCCGGATGACCGGCGAGGCACGCGACGAGACGCTGGCCCGGATCGTCCCGGCCGGCTCGCTCGACGCCTTCGCCGAGGTCGACCTGGCCGTCGAGGCGGTCGCCGAGGACCTGGAGATCAAGCAGGACCTGTTCGCCCGCCTGGACAAGATCTGCAAGCCGGGCGCGGTGCTCGCCACCACGACCTCCTCGCTGCCGGTCGTCGCCTGCGCGAAGGCGACGAGCCGCCCGCAGGACGTCATCGGCATGCACTTCTTCAACCCGGCGCCCGCCATGAAGCTGGTGGAGATCGTCCGTACGGTGCTGACCGCCGACGACGTCCACGCCACCGTCCGCGAGGTCACGGCGAAGATCAGGAAGCACGGCGTGGACTGCGGCGACCGGGCCGGCTTCATCGTCAACGCGCTGCTCTTCCCGTACCTCAACAACGCGATCAAGATGGTCCAGGAGCACTACGCCACCCTGGACGACATCGACGCCGCGATGAAGCTGGGCGGCGGCTACCCGATGGGTCCGTTCGAGCTGCTCGACGTGGTCGGCCTGGACGTCTCGCTCGCCATCGAGAAGGTGCTGCACCGCGAGTTCCGCGACCCGGGCCTGGCCCCGGCGCCGCTCCTGGAGCACCTGGTGGCCGCGGGCTGCCTCGGCCGCAAGACGGGCCGTGGCTTCCGCGAATATGCCCGCCGCTGAGCCGGGCTCCGGGTCGTACGGGGGATGGGGAGGGCTGCTCAGCCCGTCGGGCGCCGTCGGTGCCGGGCCGGGCTCCCCTCCCCCACCTGGGCGCACCGCCGCTCCGATGCAGTACGTTCGGGACATGTCCAAGGCCGCGAAGACACCCCGTGCCACGTCCACGTCCGACGCCCCGGAGAGCGCGGCGGGGACCCGTGCCGCCGCGCAGCGGCTGAAAATGCGCCGGGAGCTCGCCAGCGCGGCCATGGAGCTGTTCGCCACCAAGGGGTACGAGGCCACCACCGTCGACGAGATCGCGGCGGCGGCCGGGGTGGCCCGACGGACCTTCTTCCGGCACTTCCGCTCCAAGGAAGAGGCGATCTTCCCCGACCACGACGACACCCTGGTGCGCGCCGAGGCGGTGCTGAACGCCGCGCCGCCGCACGAGCACCCGCTCGACACGGTGTGCCGGGGCATCAAGGAGGTCATGAAGATGTACGCGGGCGCGCCCGCGGTCTCCGTGGCCCGCTACCGGCTCACCCGTGAGGTGCCGACACTGCGCGAGCGCGAGATCGCCTCGGTGGCCCGTTACGAGCGGCTCTTCACCCGCTATCTGCTCGGGCACTTCGACGAGCGCGACCACCACGACGGCAACGACGACCCGCTGCTCGCCGAGGTGGCCGCGTCCGCGGTGGTCACGGCTCACAACCACGTACTGCGGCGCTGGCTGCGGGCCGGCGGCCAGGGGGATGTGGAGGCGCAGCTCGACCACGCCTTCGCGATCGTCCGGGAGACATTCGGCAGCGGCATAGGCGCCCGGCCCGGCACCGTGCCCGCCGAAGGCGCCAGGGTCGCGGACGAGACGGTCCGGCCGGCCGCCGCCACCGCCTCCACGACGGGCGACGTGGTGGTCGCCGTCGCCCGGACGGACGCACCGCTGGACGAGGTCATGCGGACGATCCAGCAGGCGCTCAAGAAGAGCTGAACATCACTTCACGGCGAGGGCCGCTCCCGGATTCCGGGGGCGGCCCTCGCCGTATCCGCCCAGTTCAGGGGCATTTTCGATCGATCATCGCTCATCCGTGACCACCAGATTGCATCTGAGTGAAATTGTTGGCACGCAGTGCCTTGTCACGTGACACGGCGTGCCATACGTTGAGGGTGTCCGGGCGGCCGGCGCGCAGAGATCACCTCGTGCGCCGGCTGTCCCCACAAGCGATCCTGCTCGTGCGCCCGGACGCCTGCGTCACAGGCACCTCCTGCGCCCCACCACGGCGCCGCCACCGCACCACAGCGCCGAACCGACGGCACACCTCCACAGCACCAACCCCGACGAAACCCTCAGCGCGTCCCCGCAGGACGCCGCACCGCCGGAGGCATCCCGTGAAGGACATCCTGGACGCGATCCAGTCGCCCGACTCCACGTCGGCGGACTTCGCCAGCATCAAGCTCCCCGAGTCGTACCGCGCCGTGACCGTCCACAAGGACGAGCAGGAGATGTTCGCCGGGGTCGCCAGCCGCGACAAGGACCCGCGCAAGTCGCTCCACCTCGACGATGTGGCGCTCCCCGAGCTCGGCCCGGGCGAGGCGCTGGTCGCCGTCATGGCCAGCTCCGTGAACTACAACTCGGTGTGGTCCTCGATCTTCGAGCCGATGTCGACCTTCGGCTTCCTGGAGCGCTACGGCCGCCTCTCCGAGCTCACCAAGCGCCACGACCTGCCGTACCACGTCATCGGCTCCGACCTCTCCGGCGTCGTGCTGCGCACCGGTCCGGGCGTCAACGCCTGGAAGCCCGGCGACGAGGTCGTCGCGCACTGTCTGAGCGTCGAACTGGAGTCCTCCGACGGCCACAACGACACGATGCTCGACCCCGAGCAGCGCATCTGGGGCTTCGAGACCAACTTCGGCGGCCTGGCGGAGATCGCCCTCGTGAAGTCCAACCAGCTGATGCCGAAGCCCGGCCACCTCAGCTGGGAGGAGGCCGCGGCTCCCGGCCTGGTGAACTCCACCGCGTACCGCCAGCTGGTCTCCCGCAACGGCGCCGGCATGAAGCAGGGCGACAACGTGCTGATCTGGGGCGCGAGCGGCGGCCTCGGCTCGTACGCCACCCAGTTCGCGCTGGCCGGCGGCGCCAACCCGATCTGTGTCGTCTCCTCCCCGGAGAAGGCCGCGATCTGCCGTTCCATGGGCGCGGAGGCGGTCATCGACCGCAACGCCGAGGGCTACAGGTTCTGGAAGGACGAGCAGAACCAGGACCCGCGCGAGTGGAAGCGCTTCGGCGCGAAGATCCGCGAGCTGACCGGCGGCGAGGACGTGGACATCGTCTTCGAGCACCCGGGCCGCGAGACCTTCGGCGCCAGCGTCTACGTCACCCGCAAGGGCGGCACGATCGTCACCTGCGCCTCGACCTCCGGGTACAACCACGAGTACGACAACCGCTACCTCTGGATGTCGCTGAAGAAGATCGTCGGCTCGCACTTCGCCAACTACCGCGAGGCGTGGGAGGCCAACCGGCTGGTCGCCAAGGGCAAGATCCACCCGACGCTCTCCAAGGTCTACTCCCTGGAGGAGACCGGCCAGGCCGCCTACGACGTGCACCGCAACCTGCACCAGGGCAAGGTCGGCGTCCTCGCGCTCGCGCCCGAGGAGGGCCTGGGCGTGCGCGACCACGAGCTGCGCGCCCAGCACATCGACGCCATCAACCGCTTCCGTAACGTCTGATTCCGCAACCTCTGAACCAGGGACCACAGATGACAGAGCGTCAGAAGGGCGAGCGGCAGAAGGACCGGCCGTGGCTCATGCGGACCTACGCCGGTCACTCCACCGCCGAGGCGTCGAACGAGCTCTACCGGCGTAATCTCGCCAAGGGCCAGACGGGCCTCTCGGTCGCGTTCGACCTGCCCACGCAGACCGGCTACGACCCCGACCACGTCCTCGCCCGCGGCGAGGTCGGCCGGGTCGGTGTGCCCGTCTCGCACCTCGGTGACATGCGGCGGCTGTTCCAGGACATCCCCCTGGAGCAGATGAACACCTCGATGACCATCAACGCCACCGCCATGTGGCTCCTTGCGCTCTACCAGGTGGTGGCCGAGGAGCAGGGTGCGGACATCACCAAGCTCCAGGGCACCACCCAGAACGACATCGTGAAGGAGTACCTGTCGCGCGGGACGCACGTCTTCCCGCCCGGCCCCTCGCTCCGCCTCACGACGGACATGATCGCGTACACGGTCAACCACATCCCGAAGTGGAACCCGATCAACATCTGCAGCTACCACCTGCAGGAGGCCGGCGCCACACCGGTCCAGGAGATCGCGTACGCCATGTCCACCGCGATCGCCGTCCTCGACGCCGTCCGCGACTCCGGACAGGTCCCCGAGGAGCGGTTCGGCGAGGTCGTCGCCCGGATCTCGTTCTTCGTGAACGCCGGTGTCCGGTTCATCGAGGAGATGTGCAAGATGCGCGCCTTCGGCCGCATCTGGGACACCGTCACCCGTGAGCGGTACGGCATCGAGGACGCCAAGCAGCGCCGCTTCCGCTACGGCGTGCAGGTCAACTCTCTCGGTCTGACCGAGGCCCAGCCGGAGAACAACGTCCAGCGCATCGTCCTGGAGATGCTGGCCGTGACGCTGTCGAAGGACGCACGCGCGCGTGCCGTGCAGCTCCCCGCCTGGAACGAGGCGCTCGGCCTGCCGCGCCCCTGGGACCAGCAGTGGTCGCTCCGTATCCAGCAGGTGCTCGCCCACGAGTCCGACCTCCTGGAGTACGAGGACATCTTCGCCGGCTCGCACGTCATCGAGGCCAAGGTGGACGCCCTGGTCGACGAGTGCCTGGCCGAGATCGAGCGGATCCAGGAGATGGGCGGCGCGATGGCCGCCGTCGAGTCCGGCTACCTCAAGGCGCAGCTGGTCTCCTCGCACGCCGAGCGGCGCGCCCGGATCGAGTCCGGTGAGGACAAGATCATCGGTGTCAACATCTTCGAGACCACCGAGCCCAACCCGCTCACCGCCGACCTGGACACCGCGATCCAGACGGTCGACCCGGCCGTCGAGGCCCGCGTGGTCGGCGCCCTGGGCACCTGGCGGGACACCCGCTACCAGCCGCCCTTCAACCACCCGCGGCCGTGCAAGGCCCTGGAGCGCCTGAAGGAGGCCGCGAAGGGCACCGGCAACCTCATGGAGGCCACCCTGGAGTGCGCCCGCGCCGGGGTCACCACCGGCGAGTGGGCCGGGGCGCTGCGCGAGGTCTTCGGCGAGTTCCGCGCCCCGACCGGTGTCTCCTCCGCCCCGGTGGCCGTGCCGGCCGAGGAGGGCTCCCCGCTCGCCGAGGTGCGCCGCAAGGTGGACCGCACCGCGGCGGACCTGGGCGTCGGCAAGCTGCGCTTCCTGGTCGGCAAGCCGGGCCTGGACGGGCACTCCAACGGCGCCGAGCAGATCGCCGTGCGGGCCCGCGACGCTGGGTTCGAGGTGGTCTACCAGGGCATCCGGCTGACGCCGGAGCAGATCGTGGACGCGGCCCTGGAGGAGGACGTGCACGCGGTCGGCCTGTCCATCCTGTCCGGCTCCCACGCCCAGCTCGTGCCGGACGTCCTGGACCGGCTGAAGGACGCCGGGGCGGCCGACATCCCGGTCGTCGTGGGCGGCATCATCCCCAACGCCGACGCCGAGGAACTCAAGGCCGCCGGCGTGGCCGCCGTCTTCACCCCGAAGGACTTCGGTATCACCGGGATCATCGGTCGTATCGTCGACGAGATCCGGAAAGCCAACCAGCTCAGCCCCCTCGAAAGTACGGAGGTCCCCGCATGACCAGCAGCACGCCCGTGAACCGGCTGCGCCCCCGCCGCTCCTGCCTCGCGGTGCCCGGCTCCAACCCGCGTTTCCTGGAGAAGGCCCAGGGGCTCGCCGCCGACCAGGTCTTCCTGGACCTGGAGGACGCGTGCGCGCCGCTGGCCAAGCCGGACGCCCGCCACACCATCGTGAAGTTCCTGAACGAGGGCGACTGGACCGGCAAGACCCGCGTGGTCCGCGTCAACGACTGGACGACCCACTGGACGTACCGTGACGTCGTCACCGTCGTCGAGGGCGCCGGCCAGAACCTCGACTGCATCATGCTGCCGAAGGTCCAGGATGCCCAGCAGATCGTCGCGCTCGACCTGCTGCTCACCCAGATCGAGAAGACCATGGGCTTCGAGGTCGGCAAGATCGGCATCGAGGCTCAGATCGAGAACGCCCAGGGCCTGACCAACGTCAACGCGATCGCGCAGGCCTCGCCGCGCGTCGAGACGATCATCTTCGGCCCGGCCGACTTCATGGCCTCGATCAACATGAAGTCGCTGGTCGTCGGCGAGCAGCCGCCCGGCTACCCGGCGGACGCGTACCACCACATCCTGATGAGCATCCTGATGGCCGCCCGCGCCAACAACCTGCAGGCGATCGACGGCCCGTACCTCCAGATCCGCAACCAGGAGGGCTACAAGGCGGTCGCGCAGCGCGCCGCCGCCCTCGGCTTCGACGGCAAGTGGGTGCTGCACCCGGACCAGGTCGCCGCCGCGAACGAGATCTTCTCGCCCTCGCAGGAGGACTACGACCACGCCGAGCTGATCCTCGACGCGTACGACTACTACACGTCCGAGGCCGGCGGGAAGAAGGGCTCCGCGATGCTCGGCGACGAGATGATCGACGAGGCCTCCCGCAAGATGGCCCTGGTCATCTCCGGCAAGGGCCGCGCCGCCGGCATGCAGCGCACCACCAAGTTCGAGATCCCGGAGGCGTAGCACCATGCAGTTCGGCCGCACCTACGAAGAGTTCGAGATCGGCGCCGTCTACAAGCACTGGCCCGGGAAGACGGTCACCGAGTACGACGACCACCTCTTCTGTCTGCTGACGATGAACCACCACCCGCTTCACATGGACGTGAACTACGCGGAGAACACGACGGACTTCAAGAAGAACGTCGTCGTCGGCAACTACATCTACTCGCTGCTGCTCGGCATGTCCGTGCCGGACGTCTCCGGCAAGGCCATCGCCAACCTGGAGATCGAGTCGCTGCGCCACGTGGCGCCGACCTTCCACGGCGACACCATCTACGGCGAGACGACCGTCCTGGACAAGACGCCGTCGAAGTCGAAGAGCGACCGCGGCATCGTCTACGTCGAGACCAAGGGCTACAAGCAGGACGGCACCCTGGTGTGCGTCTTCCGCCGCAAGGTGATGGTCCCGACCGCCGAGTACATCGACGCGCGCGGCGGCGAGCAGCCCGGCCGCCCCGAGCTGAAGGAACAGGGGAAGTAGTCATGGCGCGACTCGCCCAGACCCACGGTCTGACCGACGTCCAGCAGGAGATCCTCTCCACCGTCCGGGACTTCGTCGACAAGGAGATCATCCCGGTCGCCACGGAGCTGGAGCACCGCGACGAGTACCCGCAGCAGATCGTGGACGGGCTGAAGGAGCTCGGCGTCTTCGGTCTGATGATCCCCGAGGAGTACGGGGGCCTGGGTGAGTCGCTGCTCACCTACGCGCTGTGCGTGGAGGAGATCGCGCGCGGCTGGATGTCGGTGTCCGGCATCATCAACACCCACTTCATCGTGGCGTACATGCTCAAGCAGCACGGCACGCAGGAGCAGAAGGACTACTTCCTTCCGCGGATGGCGGCCGGCGAGACGCGCGGCGCGTTCTCGATGTCGGAGCCGGGTCTCGGCTCGGACGTGTCGGCGATCACGTCGAAGGCGGTCAAGGACGGCGACGAGTACGTCCTCAACGGCCAGAAGATGTGGCTGACGAACGGCGGCACGTCAACGCTGGTCGCGGTTCTCGTCCGAAGTGACGAAGGCCACCCCGAGGGCACCGCCCCGCACAAGTCGATGACGACCTTCCTCGTCGAGAAGGAGCCCGGCTTCGGAGAGGTCCGCCCCGGCCTCACCATTCCGGGCAAGATCGAGAAGATGGGTTACAAGGGGGTCGACACCACCGAACTCATCATGGACGGACTGCGCATTCCGGCCAATCGGGTCCTCGGCGGCGTCACCGGCCGAGGGTTTTACCAAATGATGGACGGCGTGGAGGTCGGCCGCGTGAACGTCGCGGCCCGTGGCTGCGGCGTCGCGCAGCGTGCTTTCGAACTCGGCGTCCAGTATGCCCAGCAGCGTCACACTTTCGGCAAGCAGATCGCCCAGCACCAGGCGATTCAGTTCAAGCTTGCCGAGATGGCTACCAAGGTCGAGGCCGCTCATGCCATGATGGTGAACGCAGCACGCAAAAAGGACTCCGGGGAACGAAACGACCTCGAAGCAGGGATGGCGAAGTACCTCGCCTCCGAATATTGCAAGGAGGTCGTCGAGGATGCCTTCCGCATTCACGGTGGTTACGGGTTCTCGAAGGAGTACGAGATCGAGCGCCTCTACCGCGAGGCCCCGATGCTGCTCATCGGCGAAGGTACCGCCGAGATCCAGAAAATGATCATTGGTCGGCGGTTGCTCGAGGAGTACCGCTTCCAGGGTTGATTGTCGCATTCGGGTCGGTTTGGCCGCGAAGAAGATCACACCCTGTGTTCGGCTTCCGGCCGCCGACTCGGCTTCTGGCTTGCCCAGTTGCGGCCCGCAACCGATAGCATCGCCGGAAAGCCGCCGTCCCCCGATTGCCAGTGCGGCATCATCCGCTACGAAGGTCATCCATGCCCCACAGCCAAACCTCTGCACACCGCGACAGCCTCAAGGGCGTACGCATCGCACGCGGAGCATCGCCGTGGCTTCTGCCGACCGTCGCCACCGCGGCGCTCAGCCTGGCGCGCTCGCGCAAGTCGACGCGCGCCAAGGCGATCGCCTTGCCGGCCACCGCTCTCGCGGCCGGCATGCTGTGGTTCTTCCGCGACCCCGAGCGCGAGATCGCTCAGGGCCGGGTCATCTCGCCCGCCGACGGCGTGGTGCAGAGCATCATGCCGTGGAAGGACGGACGCACCCGCGTCGCCATCTTCATGAGCCCGCTGAACGTCCACGTCAACCGCGCGCCGCTGGCCGGCACGGTGACGTCCGTGGAGCACGTCCCCGGCGGCTTCGTGCCGGCGTTCAACAAGGAGAGCGAGAACAACGAGCGCGTTGTCTGGCACTTCGACACCGAGCTCGGCGACATCGAGATGGTGCAGATCGCCGGCGCCGTGGCCCGGCGGATCGTGCCGTACATCCCGCAGGGGACGAAGGTCGAGCAGGGTGACCGGATCGGACTGATCCGCTTCGGCTCGCGGGTCGACATCTACCTCCCCGAGGGTGTCGACGTCGCCGTCGAGGTCGGTCAGCCCACGACTGCGGGGGTGACTCGCATTGACCGTGATTGATCCCGACACACGGGCGGCCGAATGGGTCGCCGAGTCGGAGGCGGACGCCGACGACGCCGAGGAGATGCCGCTGTCGCTGAGGCTGTCCATAGCGGACGCCCTCACGCTCGGTAACGCCACGTGCGGCTTCATGGCGGTGTACTTCACCACCACCGGCATCCTCATCCCGCACCTCACCGGGAGCAGCGAGACCGGCATGGCGCGCAACAGCGCCGCCACCGCCGTGATCCTCATGCTGGCCGCGGCGATCTTCGACCTCTTCGACGGCATCGTGGCGCGCAAGCTCCGCAGCTCGCCGATGGGCGCCGAGCTCGACAACCTGTCGGACCTGATCAGCTTCGGTCTCGCCCCGGCCTACTTCGTACTCGTGTACGGCATGGTCACGCCCGGCGCGCAGCAGAAGGTCTCGGCCGTGGCCGCGGTCCTGGTGCTGCTCGCGGTGGTGCTGAGGCTCGCCCGGTTCTCCTGCGTGACGATGAAGGACGGCATGTTCCAGGGCATGCCGAGCCCCTTCGGCGCGCTGACCGTCGTGTCGATCGTCCTGCTCGAGCTGCCGTTCATCCCGACGCTGCTCGCGATCATCGGCGTCGCCTGGCTGATGGTGAGCCGGGTCGAGTACCCGAAGCCGCGGGGGATCCTCGCGGCGGCCATGCTCAGCTGGATCGTCGGGGCGATGGCGATGCTGGCGGCATGGGCGTTCGACGCCCCGGGCGGACAGTTCCTCCTCCAGACCGGCTGCGCGCTGCAGGTGGTGATGGGCGCCGTGATCCCCCTCTTCGCGACGGCCCGGCGAGTGAACACCTTCCGCGACAACCGGCGCGAGAGCCGCGAGGCGCGGCAGGCGGAGGCCGCACAGCTGCGGTAGGCGATACGAGAAAGGGCCCGGACGCGAGAGCGTCCGGGCCCTTTCGCATGCCGTCAGCCGGCCGGCCGCCTGTAGTACAGCGTCGTGGGGTGGAGGGCGCCGTCCGGGGCGGCGGCGAAGTCGGGGACGGTGCCGGCCGGGGTCCAGCCGGCGGCGCGGTAGAGCCGCTCGGCCGGGCTGCCGGTCTGGGTGTCCAGGACCAGGAGGGTCAGTCCGGTGGCGGCGGCGTGCGCCTCCGCGGCGGCGAGCAGGCGCCGGCCGAGGCCCCTGCCCCGGGCGTCGCGATGGACGACCAGCTTGGCGATCTCGCCGCGGTGGCGGCCGTTCGCCTTGGTGTCGCGGACGAGTGTGACGGCACCGAGAAGCCGCCCGGCCGGGTCTGCGGCCGCCCACACCTCCCGTACCCCCGCCGCCTCCGCCCACCACGCGGCGGCCTCGGCGGGGTCCAGCGGCGCCAGGAAGCCGACGGAGGCGCCGCCGGCCACCGCGTCGACCAGGAGGGCGCCCAGGCCGTCGGCGGCCTTGAGACGTACCTCCTCGGCCGTCAGACGGTGGATCCGGATCCCTCCCGGCGCCTCCAGCGGCTCCTGGGCCGGGTGAGTGCGGGTGCGGGTGCGGGAGCGTGAGGCTTCGATGCGTACGTTCACGGGCACGAGACTCACACCCCGGTGTTACGGGGGTGTGTCACCCGGCTCGCGCGGGCGGCGGCCCCTACGCCAGGAAGTCCCGCTACGCCAGGAAGTCCCGCGCGAGGTTCGCCGACACCTGTTCGAGGAGCGGGCCCGCGTTCGGGATGGACTTGGCCGGGTCCGGCTCCAGGTCGGTGAGGGGGTAGGCGCGGCGGATGCCGGCGGTGCCGAGGGCCGCGGGGGTGAGGGCGAGGCGGCCGCAGACCGCGACGACCTCCTTGCCGGCCGCGCGGGCGGCCGCGGCGACGCCCGCGGGGGCCTTGCCGTGGAGGGTCTGCTCGTCGAGGGAGCCCTCGCCGGTGATGACCAGGGTCGCCCGCTCCAGGGCGGGGGCGAAACCGAGCACGTCCAGCATCAGCTCGATGCCGGGGCGGAAGCTCGCGCCGAGCAGCAGCGCGCCGTAGCCGATGCCGCCCGCGCCGCCCGCGCCCGGGGAGGCCGCGAGCTCGGTGGCCTTGGGGCCGATCGCCTTCTCCAGGACCCGCGCGTAGTGCGCGAGGGCCGCGTCGAGGGTCTCGACGTCCTCGGGGGTCGCGCCCTTCTGCGGCCCGTACACCGCCGCGCAGCCCTTCGGGCCGGTCAGCGGGTTGTCCACGTCGCTAGCGAGGACGAGGTCGACGTCCTCGAAGCGCGGGTCGACGCCCGACAGGTCGGCCGAGGCGAGGCCGGCGAGGGCGCCGCCGCCCGGACCCACCGGCTCGCCGTCCGCGTCCAGGAACACCGCGCCGAGCGCGGCGAGCATGCCGGCGCCGCCGTCGGTGGTGGCGCTGCCGCCGACGCCGAAGACGAGCGTGGTGGCGCCCGCGTCGAGCGCGGCGCGCAGCACCTCGCCCGAGCCGTACGTGGTGGCGGTGAGCGGGGCGAAGACCCCGGCGGGCAGCAGCTGGAGGCCGGACGCCTCCGCCATCTCCACCACCGCGGTGGTCCCGCGCAGCGCGAACGCGGCCGTGACCGGCTCACCGACCGGCCCGGTCACGGTGACCTCGCGGCGCTCGAACCCGGCCGCCACGGCCGCCGCCACGGTGCCGTCGCCGCCGTCGGCGACGGGCAGCGTCTCCACCTCGAGCTCCGGGACGACCCGTCGCAGACCTGCTGTGACCCGCTCCGCGACCTGTACGGCCGTGAGCGAACCCTTGAACTTGTCGGCCGCGACGAGCACGCGTGCGACCTCAGTTACTGCTCCGTCCGTCACCTTGCATCCCTTGCTTTCGAACAGGCAGTCGCGCCAGGGCCGACCCTATCCGTACCCGAAGACGGCGTGCCACCCCCGGATAAGGCGATATTCCGCACCATAGTGGGGCCGGTGAGCACCGAACTGATCGATCAAACCGACGAACCCAGGCCCCGCCCCGACACGAAGGTCATCGGGATCGGGATGGCGGCCGTCGTGGGCGTGGTGGCCTGGGCGGCGCTCGGCAAGGAGTCCTTCGACGACGCCTCGTCCTCGGCGCTGCGCTGGGTCCTGAACACCTTCGCCTGGCTGTTCGTGACCGCCGCCGACGTCTTCCTGGTGCTCTGTGTGGTGATCGCGCTCAGCCGCTTCGGCCGGATCCGGCTCGGCGCGGACGACTCGAAGCCGGAGTTCGGTAACCTCGCGTGGATCGCGATGATGTTCAGCGCGGGCATGGGCATCGGGCTGATGTTCTACGGGGTGGGGGAACCGCTCCAGCACTATCTGAACCCGCCCCCGGCGAGCGGGGTCCCGCCGCAGTCGGGCGCGGCGGCGCGCACGGCCATGGAGTACTCGTTCTTCCACTGGACGCTCACCCCGTGGGCGATCTACGGCATCGCGGGCCTCGCCCTGGCGTACGCGGGCTTCCGCAAGGGGCGCGGCAACACGCTGAGCGCCGCGTTCGTGCCGCTGATGGGCGAGCGTCGGGCCCGCTCCTGGCCGGGCCGGGCAGTCGACCTGCTCGCGGTGTTCGCGACCGTCTTCGGGACGGCGACCAGCCTCGGTCTGGGCGCGCTGCAGGTCGCGGAGGGACTGAACATCACCGCGGGGGTCGAGGACTCGACGGCCACCGAGCTGATCATCATCGTGTCGCTGTCGGCGGCCTTCGTGCTGTCCGCGTTCTCCGGGCTCCACAAGGGCGTGAAGTGGCTGTCGACGCTGAACATCGTGCTGGCCGCGGCGCTGGCCCTGTTCGTGTTCCTGCTGGGCCCGACCGTGTACGTCCTGGACACGATCCCGGCCTCGGTGGGCGGCTATCTGCACCAGCTGCTGCCGATGGCGAGCCGCACGGGCGCGTTCACGGACCGCGCCTGGCTGGGCGCGTGGACGATCTTCTACTGGGCCTGGTGGCTGTCCTGGGCGCCGTTCGTCGGCACCTTCATCGCCCGGATCTCGCGCGGCCGCACCGTCCGCGAGTTCCTGTCCGGGGTGCTGCTCGTGCCCTCGGGGGCGACGGTGATCTGGTTCTGCGTGATGGGCGGCACGGCGATCCGGCTCGACTCGACGGGCGCGGCGGACCTGGCGGGGGCGGTGAAGGACGGGGCGGAGGCCTCGCTGTTCGCGATGCTGGACGCGCTGCCGATCGGCACGGTCACCTCGTACCTCGCGATGCTGCTGGTGATGACGTACTTCGTGACCAGCGCGGACTCGGCCTCTCTGGTGATGGGCTCGCTGACCAGCCGGGGCTCGCTGCACCCGCCGACCTGGCTGGTGGTCGCCTGGGGCGTGCTGATGGCGGCGGTGGCCGCGGTGCTGCTCGTGGCCGGCGGGCTGAGCTCGCTGCAGACGGCGACGATCCTGGTGGCGCTGCCGTTCGTCCTGGTGATGCTGGGGCTGTGCTGGGCGCTCCTCAAGGAGCTGCGGGAGGACCCGGGCGCGGGCCCGGCCCGGCACCACGCGGTGCACGGCGTCGGGGACGTGGTGGGGGCGATGGTCGGCGAGGCGGTCGACGGGCGGGCCGGCGGGCGGGGCGCGGCCCGGCACCACCGGCTGCGCCGGGCGGCGAGGTCCCGTACGGGGCGTGGCGACCAGGAGTGAGGCCGGGCCCGGTGAGGGCCGGGTGGGCGGGTCGGCGCGCGCCCGCCCGGCCCGTCGGCTAGACCGGAGTCATGAGCGAAGTCATGGGCGAGGTCGCGCACGGCGTTGCGGGCGGCGTTGCGGGTGGCGTCAGGGGCGGCGTCGCGAACGGCGTCACGGGCGGTGGCTCCGTCCGGCTCGGGCGCGGCGAGCTCGCCGACCGGATCCTCGGCGGCTGGACGGGGCGGATCGCCGGGAACATGCTCGGCAAACCGGTCGAGCGCGGCGACCACTGGACGCCCGAGCGCATCGACGCGTATCTGCGGCTGACGGACGCGCTGCCGCTCACCGACTACTTCCCGCCGCCGCCCGCGGCCGGCGCGGACGGCTTCGAGCTGCGCCCGGAGTGGCCGCAGTGCGTGCGCGGCCGGATCAACGGCAGCTGCCGGGACGACGACGTCGACTACTCGATCCTGGGCCTGCACCTCCTTGAGACCCGCGGCTTCGACTTCAGCACCGAGCAGGTCGGCGAGCTGTGGCTGCTGAGACTGCCGTATCTGCAGACCTTCACGGCCGAGCGGGTGGCCTACCGGAACCTGGCGAACGGGCTGAAGCCGCCGCTGACCGCCACGTACGACAATCCGTACCAGGAGTGGATCGGCGCGCTGATCCGGGCGGACGTGTACGGCTGGACCTCACCGGGCGATCCGCGCCGGGCCGCCTCGCTGGCCCGCCGCGACGCGGTGCTCTCGCACACGGGGAACGGGGTGTACGGGGCGATGTGGGCGGCGGCCCTGGTCGCCGCGGCCTTCACCGCGCCCGACGCGCGGACGGCGCTCGGCACCGCCCTGGAACGGATCCCGGCGGGCTGCCGGCTCGCCCGCACCGTACGGCACACGATGGCGCTGCACGAGGCGGGCGTCGAGTGGTCGGAGACGCTGACCGAGCTGCGCCGGGAGACCGGTGCGCTCGGCTGGATCCACACGGTGCCGAACGCGGGGGTGCTCACCGCCGGACTGCTGTACGGCGAGGGCGACTTCACCCGCACCCTGGCGCTGACCGTGCGCGGCGGTCTGGACACCGACTCCAACGGGGCGACGGCCGGTTCGGTGGCCGGGGTGCTGTGCGGAGCTGCGGCGATCCCGCCGCAGTGGTCGGAGCCGCTGCGGGACCGGGTGCGCAGCGCGGTGACGGGTTTCGACGGGGTACGGATCGGCGAGCTGGCGGAGCGGACGCTGCGGCTGGCTACGCTGACGGGATGACGACCTCTGACTACGCCACGTACATCGCGAGCCTGCCGCGCGTCCTCGCCGGTGCCGCCGCCCTGTTCCGGGACGCGACCGGCCGGGTGCTGATCGTCGAGCCCAACTACCGGGAGGGCTGGGCACTGCCGGGCGGCACGATCGAGTCGGACACCGGCGAGTCGCCCCGGCAGGCGGCCCGCCGGGAGACGGCGGAGGAGATCGGCCTCGACGTCGAGCTCGGCGCGCTGCTCGCGGTCGACTGGGTGCCGGGCGCGGACCGCCCCCCGCTGGTGGCGTACCTCTTCGACGGCGGGGTCCTTCCCGACGAGCGCTTCGCCGAGATCCGCCTCCAGGAGGAGGAACTGATCTCCTGGAAGCTGGTCCACCCCGCCGAACTCCCCCACCACCTTCCGGGCCCCCTGGCCCACCGCGTCCGGTCCGCCCTCGACGCGCTGACGACGGGCGGCGGCGCGGTGGACCTGGAGAACGGCCGCCCGGCGGCCCGGTGAACGGCGCGCTCAGCCCTGTTCCGGCTCCGGCGGGGTGAGGCGGCCGGTGCGGAGGGGTTCCTCGCGGGAGGCCGTGCGGGCCTCGGTGCGGTGGCCGCGGGCGATGTAGTCACGGACGACCGCCTCGACGGCGTCCTGCGGGTTGCCGATGCCGGCGAGGACCATGGCCTCGACGACAAGCTCGGCGTCGAGGGAGATGCTGACCTTGGGCATGCGGGGAAGCTAGCAGCTTCAAATACGTTCGCGGGAGCGATTCCGGGCCGCCTACGCTCGCCGCATGAGCATGGTGGCGATTCTCAGCGGGGCAGGCATCTCCACGGACTCGGGGATTCCCGACTACCGGGGGCCGAACGGGATGTGGACCCGCGACCCCGAGGCGGAGCGGCTCGTCACCTACGGGCCGTACATGGCCGACCCGGAGGTGCGGCGGCTTTCGTGGCGGATGCGGATGGACGGGCCGGTGCTCGCCGCCGAGCCGAATGTGGCGCACCGCGCGATCGCCGCGTTCGAGAAGAGCGGGCACGCGCTGCGGGTGATCACGCAGAACGTGGACGGGCTGCACCAGGCGGCCGGGGTGTCCGAGCGGAAGGTGCTCGAACTGCACGGCTCGGCGCGGGCGGTGGTGTGCACGGCGTGCCACGCGCGCTCGTCGATGGCCGAGGCGCTCGCCCGGGTGGAGGCCGGTGAGGACGATCCGGCGTGCCGGGCGTGCGGCGGGATCCTGAAGTCGGCGACGGTGATGTTCGGCGAGCGGCTCGACCCGGTGGTGCTCGGCAACGCGATGTCCATCGCGAAGGCCGCGGACGTCTTCGTCGCGGTCGGCAGCAGCCTCCAGGTGCAGCCCGCCGCCTCGCTCGCGGGCATCGCGGCCGAGCACGGCGCCCGCCTGATCATCGTGAACGCCGAGCCGACCCCGTACGACCCGGTCGCGGCCGAGGTCGTGCGCGAGCCGATCGGCACGGCCCTGCCCGCGCTCCTCGACCGGCTGCGGTAGGGCCTGTCCGGCGGATCAGGGCCGGGTCAGAACAGGGCGTCGGGTTCGCCGGCGCCCGACTCGAAGGCGAGCAGCCGCTGCTTGCGGTCGAGGCCGCCGCCGTAGCCGGTGAGGCTGCCGCCGGAGCCGATCACCCGGTGGCAGGGGACGATGATGGTGACCGGGTTCTTGCCGTTGGCGAGGCCGACCGCGCGGGAGGCGCCGGGGCTGCCGAGGGCCTCGGCGAGTTCGCCGTACGTCCGGGTCTCCCCGTACGGGATCAGCCTGAGCTGTTCCCAGACGCGCAGCTGGAACGGCGTGCCGACGAGGTGCAACGGCAGGTCGAACTCGGTGAGTTCGCCCGCGAAGTACGCGTCGAGCTGCCGCACGGCCTCGGTGAAGGGGCGCGGGTCGGGCTCGCCGAAGGTCTCCTCCGGCGGGCGGTGCCGCTGGTCGGTCATGTACATACGGCTGAGCACGCCGTCGACGGCGACCAGGGTCAGCAGGTCGTAGGGGCTGTCCACGACCGTGTGCGTCACGGTGGGCATCGATCGAGTTCCTTACGCGGGCAGGTGGTTGATGGGGTGGCTGTCGGTGGCCCACAGGTACTGGACGGCGTAGGCGCGCCAGGGCCGCCAGTGTGCGGCGCGGGCGGTGAGCGCGGCCGGGGCGGCGGGCAGGCCGAGGCCCTGGGCGGCGCGGCGGATGCCGAGGTCGCCGGGGAGGAAGGCGTCGGGGTCGCCGAGCGCCCGCATGGCGATGACCTCGGTGGTCCAGGGGCCGAAGCCGGGCAGGGCGCGCAGCTTCTCGCGGGCCTCGGTCCAGTCGCTCTCGGGGCCGAGCGCGAGGCTGCCGTCGGCGAGGGCGGTGACGAGGGTGAGCAGGGTGGTGCGGCGGCTGCGGGGCAGCGCGAGGGTCTCGGGGTCGAGTCCGGCGAGCGCGGCGGGCGTCGGGAAGAGGTGCGTGAGGCCGCCCTCGGGGTCGTCGACGGGCACGCCGTGCGCGGTGACCAGGCGGGCGGCGTGAGTGCGGGCGGCGGCCGTGGACACCTGCTGGCCGAGGACGGCGCGGACGGCGAACTCGGCGGCGTCGACGGTACGGGGCACCCGTCGGCCCGGCGCGGCGTCGACGAGCGGCGCGAGCAGCGGGTCGTCGCGCAGCTGTCCGTCGACGGCGACCGGGTCGGCGTCGAGGTCGAGCAGACGGCGGCAGCGGCTGATGGCGTGGGCGAGGTCGCGGTGGTCGGTGAGCGAGAGCCGGCACAGCACGTGGTCGGGCCGCGGGGCGAGGGCGACGATGCCGTGTCCGTAGGGCAGGGTCAGGGTCCTGCGGTAGGCGCCGTCGCGCCATTCCTCGACGCCGGGGACGGCGGTGGCGGCGAGATGGCCGAAGAGGTTGGAGGGTTCGAGCGGGGCGCGGAACGGCAGCCGCAGGGTGATCGTCCCGGAGGCCGTCGGGGCGGGCGCGGTGCGGGAGCCGGCCGCGCCCGCGCGGGGTCGGGTGGCGCGGGCGCGCAGTTCGCCGGGGGTGAGGGCGAAGACCTCGCGGACGGTGTCGTTGAAGGTGCGGATCGAGGCGAACCCGGCGGCGAAGGCGATCTCGGCCATGGGCAGCGGGGTGGTCTCGATCAGCAGCCGGGCGGTCTGGGCGCGCTGGGCGCGGGCGAGGGCCAGGGGTCCCGCGCCGAGTTCGGCGAGCAGCTGGCGCTCGATCTGGCGGGTGGAGTAGCCGAGGCGGGCGGCGAGCCCGGGGACGCCCTCGCGGTCGACGATGCCGTCCTGGATGAGGCGTACGGCGCGGGCGACGGCGTCGGCCCGGGCGTGCCAGGCGGGTGAGCCGGGGCTGGTGTCGGGCCGGCAGCGCTTGCAGGCCCGGTAGCCGGCCCGCTGGCAGGACGCGGCGCTGGGGTGGAACTCCATGTTCTCGGCCTTGGGCGGCACGGCGGGGCAGCTGGGCCGGCAGTAGATCCGAGTGGTGCGGACGGCGGTGAAGAAGACGCCGTCGAAGCGGGCGTCCTTCGACTGGACGGCCCGCACGCAGCGCTCGGTGTCGGTGTGCATGGCTCCAGGATCGGTGATCGCGGGCGGGCCGGGCTGGCGAGAAAACGACATCAACGTGAGCTGTCCGGCCGGTGTTCCGGCGCGAGCAGCTGGGCGGCGACGAGTTCGCTCAGCCAGCCCCGGTACTCCTCGGCCGACCAGCCGCGATGGCGCCGCAGGAGCTGGTGGACGTGCGGGGAGACGACGGCGAAGAGGATGTCGGCGGCCCGGGCGGCGTCGAGGCCGGGGCGGAGCGCGCCGCGCTCGTGCAGGGCGGTGGTGAGCCGGAGGTAGACGGCGTGGGTGGCGGCGGCTCCGGCGTCGGCGGCGGCCCGCATGTCGGGGTCGGCGCCGGCCGCCTCCACGCTCACCATGATCAGGTCACCGGCGCGGTCGAGGAGCTCCGCGGTCCGGGCGATCAGGGCGTCGACGGTCCCGGCCGGGTCGGTCTCGCTGCCGAGCTCACTGAACTCCGGGCGGTCCGCGACCGCCACGGGCTCCTCGTCGCCGACGGTGGCGACGCCCAGGGTGTGGCCGAACAGCGCGGCCTTGGTCGGGAAGGCGTCGTAGAGGGTCCGCTCCCCCACCCCGGCGGCCCGCGCCACCTCCCGCATGCGGGTCGCCGCGTATCCCTGCTCGACGAACAGGCGGCCCGCGGCCTCCCGGATCCGGGCGCGGGTCCGGGCGGCCGACGCGGCGCGCTTCGGCGAGGCGTAGGGCCGTCTGCCCGGATCCGGCGGCCCTGGCAGGTCTGGCGGGTCTGTCTTGACGGGGTCTGCCATGGGGAGCAGTCTAGAAGTAATTCACCGCAGCGGCACTGCGGTGAATGAGGCTCGACGAAGAAGGCCCGACGGACACGGCCCGAGGAGGCCCGCCATGCCGGAACTCGCCGGAATCCACCATGTGAAGATCCCCGTCACCGATCTCCCGCGCTCCCTCGACTGGTACGGCCGGGTCCTGGGATTCAAGACGGTGATCGAGTTCCCGGACGACGAGGGCGTGGTGCGCGGTGTCGGGGGCACGGTGCCCGGCCTGAACGGCACGCTCGTCGCCCTGCGGGAGAACCCGGAGGCGGCGCGGGGCTGCGCCGGCTTCGACCCAGTGTCCTTCGCGATCAGGGACCGGGCCGACGCCGAGGCGTGGGCGGCCCACCTGGACGCGCTGGGCGTCGAGCACTCGCCGGTGATCGAGGCGAGCATCGGCTGGCTGCTGGTCTTCAGCGACCCCGACGGCCTGGTCCTGCACCTCTACTCGTGGGCCGAGCACGGCCAGGACCACTCGGACCGTCCGGGGTACGGGCGTCCGGCCTCCCCCGCCTCACCGGCCTCCTAGAGCGCGGCCTCGAACTCGGCGTACGCGGCCGCGTCGTACAGGACGAAGCGGACCTGCCGTACGGAGGATGTCCGCGCCGCCCGGACCGTCTCGACGGCGATGCGGGCGCCGTCGTCCATCGGCCAGCCGTAGACGCCGGTGGAGATGGCCGGAAAGGCGACGGTCCGGGCGCCCAACTCGTCTGCCACGCGCAGGGATTCGCGGTAGCAGGAGGCGAGCAGCTCGGAGCGGTCCTCCTGGGTGCTGTGGACCGGGCCGACGGTGTGGACGACCCACTGGGCGGCGAGGTTTCCGGCTGTGGTGGCGACGGCCTGGCCGGTGGGGAGGCCGCGCCCGTAGTGGCCGGCGCGGAGCGTGCGGCACGCGTCGAGGATGGCGGGGCCGCCCTTGCGGTGGATCGCGCCGTCGACTCCGCCGCCGCCGAGGAGCGAGGAGTTGGCGGCGTTGACGATGACGTCGGCGTCCTGCTCGGTGATGTCGCCGCGGACGAGGACGATCTCGGGTCCGTCGGAACGGTCGGGTCGGTCGGATGCGGTGCTCATGGCTCCATCCTCGCGCCGCCGGGCCGCCGGGACATCCGGATAAACGGCAGGTGCCGGCAGGTGTCAGCGGCCGGCTGGGGTGCGCAGTCGGCGCCAGACGGCCTTGGCGGCGTTGTGGCCGGACATGCCGTGGACACCGGGGCCGGGCGGGGTGGCGGAGGAGCAGAGGAAGACTGCCGGGTGCGGGGTGTGGTACGGGAACAGGGACAGCTTGGGGCGCAGCAACAGCTGCA
This sequence comes from Streptomyces sp. NPDC051909, assembly GCF_040681095.1. NCBI lineage: Bacteria > Bacillati > Actinomycetota > Actinomycetes > Kitasatosporales > Streptomycetaceae > Streptomyces > Streptomyces sp. NPDC051909. The sequence continues at coordinate 74,875 of NZ_JBFAYA010000025.1, forward strand.
GTCCGCGGGCGGCCCCGCAGGCGATGTCGCCGCCGACGTAGTTGGCGTTGCGGGCGGCGAGTTCGGGCGGCCCGGCGGTGGCGCGGGCCAGGATCAGATCGCGGAAGCCGGGCGCGAAGCGCTCGATCTGCCGCTCGATGGCGTCGGTGAGGTCGCCGCGCCAGCCGTTGGGGACATGGCCGTAGGCCCAGAAGACATGCCTGCCCTCGGGGGCGCGGCCGGGGTCGACCAGGCTGGGCTGGGCGGTGATGAGGAACGGGGTGTCGGGCGCGGTGCCGCCGGAGGCCTGGTGGAGGGCGGTGTCGATCTCGCCCATGGTGGGGCCGATCTGGACGGTGCCGGCCCGCCGGGCGGCCTCGCTGGTCCATGGCACGGGCCCGGACAGGGCGTAGTCGATCTTGAACGCGGCGGCGCCGTAGCGGTAACCGTCATAGGCCGCGCCGAGACCGGCGATCCGGGCCAGGGCGGTGGGCGAGGTGTCGAAGACATAGGCGCGGGCCGGCGGCAGGTCGTCGAGCCGCTTGACCTCGAAGTCGGTGTGGACGGCGCCGCCGAGCTCCTTCAGATACGCGGCGAGGGCGTCGGAGATCGACTGGGAGCCGCCCCGGGGCAGCGGCCAGCCGACCGCGTGGGCGGCGAGCGCGAAGACCAGGCCGACGGCGCCGGTGGCGAGGCCGCCGAGCGGGGCGATGACATGGCCGACGAGCCCGGCGAGCAGTCCGCGGGCCTTCTCGTCGTGGAAGCGGCGCAGCAGCCAGGTGGCCGGCGGCAGTCCGGCGAGGCCGAAGCGGGCGAGGGTGACCGGGTCGCGCGGCAGCGCGGTGAGCGGCAGCTGCATGAAGTCCCGGAACAGGGTGTCCCAGTGCGGCAGGAAGGGCGTGACCAGCCGCCGGTAGGCGCCGGCGTCGCGCGGGCCGAAGGAGGCCGCGGTCTCGGCGACGGAGCGGGAGAGGACGGCCGCGGTGCCGTCGTCCCAGGGGTGGGCCATGGGCAGCTCGGGATGCAGCCACTCCAGGCCGTGCCGGTCCAGCGGCATGGTGCGGAAGACCGGCGAGCCGATGCCCAGCGGGTGCACGGCCGAGCAGGGGTCGTGACGGAAGCCCGGCAGGGTCAGCTCCTCGGTGCGAGCGCCCCCGCCGACCGTCGGCCTGGCCTCGAAGACGGCGACCGAGAAGCCGCGCCGGGCGAGCTCCACGGCGGCGGTCAGTCCGTTGGGCCCCGCCCCCACGACGACGGCATCGAGCATCGACGGCACCTTGGACTCCTTCGTCGGCCGGCCAAGGATCCCAGCATATTCCCGGCCCCGTAGGGGACTTACCCGGCCCCGAGGAGTGACCGGATCCGTGCGGCGGTGGCCGCGTCACGGGCCGCCGTGAACGGCAGGGCGTTGCCTCCGGCGATCCGGAAGCGCTCGCCGGTGAGGGTCAGGTCCGTGCCGCCGGCCTCCTCGACGAGGAGCAGTCCCGCCGCGTGGTCCCAGGCGTACTCCCAGGAGAAGGCGACGGCGTCGAGCGTGCCCCGCGCCACCGCCAGGTACTCCAGTCCGGCCGAGCCGCAGGGGCGCGGGCGGACGCCCTCGGTGCGCAGGCCGAGCAGGGCCCGCTTCTGGTCCGGGGTGGTGTAGTCGGGGTGCGAGGTCGCGACCTCCAGGACCGCTCCGGGGGCGGGCGCCCCGGCCCGTATCGGCGCGCCGTTCAGCGTGGCGCCGCGGCCGCGCACCGCGACGGCGAACTCGTCCAGGGCGGGCGCGAAGGTGAAGGAGGCGAGCAGCTCGCCGCGGCGGGCGAGGGCGACCAGGGTGCAGAAGCCGTCCTCGCCGCGGACGAACTGGCGGGTGCCGTCCACCGGGTCGACGATCCACACCGGCGCGTCGCCCTTCAGCGCCTCGTATGTCGCGGGGTCGGCGTGCACGGCCTCCTCGCCGACCACCACCGAGCCGGGCAGCAGCGCGGTGAGGGAGGCGGTCAGGTGGGCCTCGGCGGCCCGGTCGGCGACGGTGACCAGGTCGTGCGGCCCGTTCTTCTCGTCGATCTCGGCGGCGTCGAGCTGCCGGAAACGCGGCATGATCTCGGCGGCGGCCGCCTTGCGGACGGCCTCCTCCACCTCGGTGGTGTCGCCGGCGAGCAGCCGGGCGAGGAAGTCGTCGTCCGTGGTCACCCTCGTGTCTCGTGTCGTCACGCTTCGTTCGGTCATACGTCCATCCCACCACACCCGTCTGACATTCCGGGAGCGCTGCGGCGACCTGTGGACAACTACGGGACGACCCCCGCGTACCAGGTCCGGGTCCCGTAGGACGCGCCCTAGGCTGCCCGCATGCCGATACGGATCGATCAACCGGTGCGGCCGGGGCTGCGGATGGAGTGCGCGGACGAGGGACGGCTGCTGCTTGTCCAGGGCGGACGGCCGGTGCTGTTCGCGCGTCAGCGGGCTACGCACCACGGGGTGCACTACGCGCGCACCGGGCGGTACGTGTCACCGCTCGCCCCCCTGCGGGCCGCCGACGACCGGGCCCTCGCCGCGCTCGCGCCGCCCGGCTCCGCGGAGTGGACCGAGCGCTGGGCCGCGCGCTGGGCGGCGGAGCTGCGCGGGGCGGCCCGGGGGCCGCTGCACGAGGGCGACTGGCATCTGGCGCCGGTGGTCCCGGGCTGGTTCGTGGAGCACCACTGGGCCAGGCTGCTCCCGCATGACACCGACCGGGGGCATCTCACCTGGTTCGGCTACGGCGACCCGGTCGAGGACGCCCGCGATCTGCTGCCGCTGCGGGCGCTGTCCGCTCCGGACGCGCCGCGCGTGAAGGCGTACCGGCGCCGCTTCCGCGAGGGGGTGCTCGCGCCGGTGCTGCTGTGGTGGATCAGCGGGCTGAACGTGCCGGTCGTGCTCGACGGGCACGACCGGCTGGTCGCGGCGCTCGCCGAGGGCGGCCGGCCGCAGGTCCTGCTGCTCTCCCGCGCGGTCGACGCCGCGTACGTGGCGGTGTGCTCCGAGCGGCCGCTCCGGGAGTACGAGGAGCGCATGGCGGCCTTGGAGCCCGGCCCCCTGGCCCGGGTGAAGGCGGGGGCGGCGAGCCGGCGGCTCGCGGACGCCCTGACGGCGATCGAGCGGGCGACGGAGATCACCCGGGCCTGGCCGCTGTCCGGCGGCGTGGCCGCCTGGGAGCGGGCCGCGGCGGCGCACGTACCGGGGTGGGCGCCGCCGCGGATGCCCTGAGGCGGGACCGGACCCCGGTCAGGCGGCCCGGGCGCGGGTGTCACGGAGACGTGCGCGTGTCCAGCCGTGCGTCCGGGCCGGGTCGGGAGCCCCGCCGCGTCATGAGGCCGGTGTAGAGGAGGAGCGAGGCGACGAGGCCGACGGCCCAGCCGTAGTCGGCGAGGGGTTTCAGGAAGGGGATCAGGCCGTCCTCGGGGAAGGGGCCGGTGCCGGGGGCGGAGTGGGAGCCGCCGACGGCGAGGACGCCGCCGACCGCGAAGGCGAGCACGGCCGCCGGGTTCCAGCCGCCGCGGTACCAGTAGGGGCCGTCGGGACGGTACAGCCCGGCCAGGTCGAGGCGGGTGCGGCGGACCAGCCAGTAGTCGGCGATGAGGATGCCCGCGACCGTGCCGAGCAGACCGCCGACGAGGCCGAGCCAGGTGAAGATGTACAGCTCAGGGGTGGAGGTCAGCTTCCAGGGCATGATCAGGACGCCGACGACTCCGGTGATCAGGGCTCCCTTGCGGAAGTCGACGAGCCTCGGGGCGAGGTTGGCGAGGTCGTACGCGGGTGAGACGACGTTGGCGGCGATGTTCACCGAGAGGGTCGCGACGAGCACGGTGACCAGGGCGAAGAGCAGCCCGAAGACGTTGTCGGTCTTCGCGGCGAGCGCCACCGGGTCCCAGACCGGCGCCCCGTACACCGCCTGCGAGCCGGAGGTCACGAGGACGGAGAGCAGCGCGAAGAAGGTCATGGTGGTCGGCAGGCCGAGGGTCTGGCCCCAGACCTGGGCGCGCTGGCCGGCGCCGAAGCGGGTGAAGTCGGGGATGTTGAGGCTGAGGGTGGCCCAGAAGGCGATCATGCCCATGAGGGAGGGGAAGAAGACGGGCCAGAAATCTGCTCCCCAGCCGAGTTCGGACGGCTGGTCGAGGAGGGGGCCGAAGCCGCCGGCCTTGACCGCGATCCAGACGAGCAGGGCCACGGCGCCGACGATCACGAAGGGCGCGGCCCAGTTCTCGAAGCGGCGCAGGGCGTCCATGCCGCGGTGGATGATGGCGAGCTCGAGGGCCCAGAACAGCGCGAAGCACAGCCACAGCGTCCAGGGCTGTCCGGCGACCTTCGAGGCCCCGGCCCAGTCGCCGCCGAAGACCTTGTCGAGCAGGACGAAGACGCCCTGACCGCCGATCCAGGTCTGGATCCCGAACCACGCACAGGCGACGCCGGCCCGGACGAGGGCGGGAAGGTTGGCGCCGCGCAGGCCGAAGGAGGCGCGGGCGAGGACCGGGAAGGGGATGCCGTACTTGGGTCCGGCGTGCCCGGTGAGCAGCATCGGCAGCAGCACGATCACATTGGCGAGCGCGATGGTGAGCACCGCCTGCACCCAGTCCATGCCGAGCGCGACGAGCCCTGAGGCCAGCAGCCAGGACGGGATGTTGTGGGCCATCCCGACCCAGAGGGCGGCGAAGTTGTACGTGGTCCAGCGGCGGGCGGCGACGGGCACCGGCAGCAGGTCGTCGTTAACGAACCGCGGGTCGGCCCCGGTCGCGCCGGGCGGAAGCTCGACGCGACCGGGACCGGCTATGGCGGGGTCGGCGGGTCTGTCCGAGGGGGTGGTGGCGGTCATGGCGGCGGAACCCTTCCTGGGAGGAGTGGAGGGGCCGGGCGGTCGGGCGGTGGGGCTGTGGGGCCGTGGGGCTGTCAGGCGTTGACCGCGGGGATGATCTCGGAGCCGTAGGCGTCGATGGTGCCCTCGCGGTTGTCGTGCATGTCGTAGACGGCGAACTGGTCGACGCCCAGCTCGCGCAGGTGCTTCAGCTTCTCGATGTGGGCCTCGGCGGGGCCGAGGAGGCAGAAGCGGTCGACGATCTCGTCGGGGACGAAGGCGGTGTCCGGGTTGTCGGCGCGACCGTGGTGGGAGTAGTCGTAGCCGTGCCGGTCCTTGATGTACGCCGTCAGCTCCTCGGGGACCATCGAGGAGTGCTCGCCGTACTTGGCGACCAGGTCGGCGACGTGGTTGCCGACCATGCCGCCGAACCAGCGGCACTGCTCACGGGCGTGAGCCATCGCCTCGGGCGAGGCGTCGGCCGTCACGTACGCCGGGGCGGCGACGCAGACGGTGAGCGCGTCGGGGTCGCGGCCGGCCTCGCGCGCCGCCTCCCGGACGGCCTTGACCATCCACTCGGTGAGGAACGGGTCGGCGAGCTGGAGGATGAAGCCGTCGGCCTTCTGCCCGGCGAGCGCGAGGGCCTTGGGCCCGTACGCCGCCATCCACACCGGCAGCTTCCCGTTCTTCACCCACGGGATCCGGATCGGGTTGCCGTCGACGGTCGCCTCCCGCCCCTCCGCGAGGTCGCGGATGACCTCGATGGCCTCGCCGAGGCGGGCCAGGGTGTTGGGCTTGCGGCCGGCGACGCGCATGGCGGAGTCGCCGCGGCCGATGCCGCAGACGGTGCGGTTGCCGTACATGTCGTTGAGGGTGGCGAAGGTGGAGGCGGTCACCTCCCACGTACGCGTCCCCGGGTTGGTCACCATCGTGCCGACGTGCAGCTTCGTGGTGTTGGCGAGGATCTGGCTGTAGATGACGAAGGGTTCCTGCCACAGCACGGCGGAGTCGAAGGTCCAGCCGTAGCGGAAGCCGTTGCGCTCCGCCCGGCGCATCAGGCCGACGACCTGGGACGCGGGCGGGTCGGTCTGCAGGACGAGTCCGAAGTCCAAGGGTGCGGCCTTCCTAGTTCAGGTACTGGCAGGTGGAGCGGGGGACGAAGCTGCCGTGTCCGGCGCGCCCGGTGAACTTGCGCTGCTCGATGACGGGTTCGCCGCGGGAGAGGACGGTCTCGACCTGGCCGGTGATCGTCCTCCCCTCGTACGCCGAGTAGTCGACGTTCATGTGGTGGGTGGTCGCGGACAGGGTCTGGGTGGTGTGCGGGTCGTAGACGACGACGTCGGCGTCCGCGCCGGGCGCGATCGTGCCCTTCTGCGGGTAGAGGCCGAACATCCGGGCCGGGGTGGCGCAGGCGATCTCGATCCAGCGGCGGCGCGAGATGTGCCCGTCCACGACGGCCTGGTGGAGCAGGTCCATGCGGTTCTCGACGCCCGGCAGACCGTTGGGGATCTTGGAGAAGTCGCCGCGGCCCAGCTCCTTCTGGCCGACGAAGCAGAAGGGGCAGTGGTCGGTGGAGACCACCTGGAGGTCGTTGGTGCGCAGGCCCCGCCACAGCGCCGCCTGGTGCTCCTTCGGCCGCAGGGGCGTCGAGCACACGTACTTGGCGCCCTCGAAGTCCGGCTCCGCGAGGTTGTCCGTGGAGAGGAAGAGGTACTGCGGGCAGGTCTCGCCGAAGACCGGCAGCCCCTTGTCCCGGGCCGCCGCCAGTTCGGCGACGGCCTCCTCCGCCGACACGTGGACGACGTACAGCGGCGCGCCCGCCACCCGGGCGAGCTGGATCGCCCGGTGGGTGGCCTCCGCCTCCAACAGAGCCTTGCGGACCTCCCCGTGGTAGCGGGGGTCGGTCTCGCCCCGGGCCAGGGCCTGCTCGACGAGGACGTCGATCGCGATGCCGTTCTCCGCGTGCATCATGATCAGCCCGCCGTTCTCGGCGCCGCGCTGCATGGCCCGCAGGATCTGTCCGTCGTCGCTGTAGAAGACGCCCGGATAGGCCATGAACAGTTTGAACGAGGAGATGCCCTCCTGGACCAGCCGGTCCATCTCCTTCAGGGTGTGCTCGTTGACGTCGGACAGGATCATGTGGAAGCCGTAGTCGACGGCGCAGTTGCCGTCGGCCTTGGCGTACCAGGCGTCCAGGCCCTCGCGGAGGGGGTGGCCGACGCTCTGCACCGCGAAGTCGACGATGGTGGTGGTGCCGCCCCAGGCCGCGGCCCTGGTGCCGGTCTCGAAGGTGTCGGAGGCGAAGGTGCCGCCGAAGGGCAGCTCCATGTGGGTGTGGGCGTCGACGCCGCCCGGGAGGACGTAGCGGTCGGTGGCGTCGATCGTGCGGTCGGCGGTCCAGCCGGCGGCGATGTCGGAGCCGTGGGCGGCGAGGGCCGCGATGCGGCCCTCCTCGATCAGGACGTCGGCGTGCAGTTCGTCGGCGGCGGTGACGACCAGGCCGCCGCGGATCAGGGTGCGGGTGCTCACGGGACTTCTCCCTGCGACGAGAGGGATCGCGGACGAGGGGACGCGAACCGGAGGGACGCGAACTAGAGGGACCTGAGGGCCTGTTCGAGGATGGCCGCGCCTTCCTCGGCCTCGGCGACGGTGAGCGACAGCGGGGGCGCGATGCGCAGGGCGCTGGTGTCGTGGCCGCCGCCCTTGCCGATGAGCAGGCCGTTCTCCCGGGTCCTCTCCAGGACGGCGGACGCGGCGTCGGGGTTGGCCCGGGCGGTGCCGGGTTCGGTGAGCTCGATGCCGATCATCAGGCCGCGGCCGCGCACCTCGCGTACGGCGTCGACGCCGGCGGCGACACCCCGCAGGCGCTCGATGAGCAGGCCGCCGACCCGGCGGGCGTTGCCCTGGAGGTCGTGTTCCAGGAGGTAGCCGAGGTTGGCGAGACCGGCGGCCATGGTGACGGGCGAACCGCCGAAGGTGGAGATGGAGTTGGCGTCGAGGCAGTTCATGATCTCGGCGCGGGCGACGACGCCGCCGATGGACATGCCGTTGCCGATGCCCTTGGCGAAGGTCAGCATGTCGGGCGGTCCGGCCTGGCCGTGCGCCTGCCAGCCCCAGAAGTGCTCGCCGGTGCGGCCCCAGCCGGTCTGCACCTCGTCGGCGATCCACAGGATGCCATGGCGGTCGAGGACCCGGCGGAAGGCGGCGTAGAGGCCGTCGGGCGGGGAGGTGAAGCCGCCGACGCCCTGGATGGGTTCGGCGATGAGGGCGGCGACGTCATGGGTGTGCCCGAGGAGGTCTTCGAGGTCGGCCACACAGGCGTCGATGAAGCGTTCGTCGCTGTACTCGGCGAAGGGGCCGCGGCCGCGGACGCCGCCGTGCACGTACAGGGTCTGCAGCGGGGAGAGGCCGGTGGGCGACCAGGCGCGGTTGCCGGTGATGCCGACGGTCGAGAAGGAGCGCCCGTGGTAGCTGTTGCGCATCGCCAGGATCTGGCTGGAGCGCCGGTAGGCGGTGGCGAGCAGCAGGGCGGTGTCGTTGGCCTCGGTGCCGGAGGTGGTGAAGAAGACCCGGGCGTCGGGGATGCCGGAGAGGGCGGCGATCCGCTCGGCGAGCTCCACCATGGGGCGGTTGAGGTAGAGGGTGGAGGAATGGATGATCCGCCCGGCCTGTTCGGCGACGGCCTTGGTGACCTCGGGGAGGGCGTGGGCGGTCATGGTGGTGAGGATGCCGCCGAAGAAGTCGAGGTAGCGCCGGCCGTCGGCGTCCCAGACGTACCGGCCCTCGCCGTGGGTGAGTTCGAGGGGGTTCTTGTAGTAGAGGGCGACCCAGTCGGGGATGACGGCGCGGTGGCGGTGGTAGAGGCTGCTCACGGCTGCACCAGCCCGTCGTAGGCGTCGGGGCGACGGTCCCGGTAGAACGCCCATTGCTGCCTGACCTGTTCGATCAGGCCGAAGTCGAGGTCGCGCACGACGAGTTCCTCCTCCTTGGTGGAGGCGACGTCGCCGACGAACTGGCCGCGCGGGTCGACGAAGTAGCTGGTGCCGTAGAAGTCGTTGTCGCCGTACTCCTCGATGCCGACGCGGTTGATCGCGGCGATGAAGTACTCGTTGGCGACGGCCGCGGCGGGCTGTTCCAGCTGCCAGAGGTAGGAGGAGAGGCCGCGGTGGGTGGCCGAGGGGTTGTAGACCAACTGGGCACCGTTGAGGCCGAGTTGGCGCCAACCCTCGGGGAAGTGCCGGTCGTAGCAGATGTAGACGCCGACCTTGCCGACGGCGGTGTCGAAGACCGGCCAGCCCAGGTTGCCCGGGCGGAAGTAGTACTTCTCCCAGAAGCCCTTCACCTGGGGGATGTGGTGCTTGCGGTATTTGCCGAGGTAGGAGCCGTCGGCGTCGATGACGGCGGCGGTGTTGTAGTAGAAGCCGGCGCCCTCGATCTCGAAGACCGGGACGACGATCACCATCCCGGTCTCCCGGGCGAGCTCCTGCATCCTGCGCACGGTGGGGCCGTCGGGCACGGGCTCGGCCCAGCGGTAGTGCTCGGGTTCCTGCACCTGGCAGAAGTACGGGGCGTTGAACACCTCCTGGAACCCGATGACCTTCGCCCCCTGCCGGGCGGCCTCGCGGGCGTGCTCCTCGTGCTTGGCGATCATGGATTCGGTGTCGCCGGTCCAGGTCGCCTGGACGAGCGCGGCGCGTACGACGTCGGTCATGAGCTGCTCCTTCGGCGCGGCGTCAGAGAGCCTCTACGCACGTAGACGCGGTGCGTAGAGAGAGAACGTAAGCCCCGTCACACCCCGGAGCAAGACCACTGCCGTGAAGTAGCGGAGTCGATCATGTTTCATACCCGAGTGGTCCACGTCGGACACGTACCGACACGTGCCGGTACGAGTCGGAGCGCGCCGGTCAGGCGAGACCCGCGACCCGCAGGGCGTGCAGCAGGTCGCGCTCGCGGGCCGGGGAGAGCGCGCGGGCGGCGGCGCGCAGTTCGGGGACGAGGGCGGCGGGGTCGGTGGCGGCAAGGGCGGCGGCGTCCTCGGGGGTACGGCAGCCCAGGAAGGCGCCGAGCAGGGCCCGGGCCTCCGCGTCCCGCCGTACGGCGCGCAGCGCGGCGCAGGCCTCGGCCAGCTCGGCCACCGGGCGGGCCGCGCCCTGCCGGAGCAGCCGGTCGCGGTCCTCCGCCCGGCCCGCGTCGGCGAGCGCCACGGCGACGGCGGCGAGCCGGTCCGGCGGCAGGTCGGCGGCCTCCCAGAGCAGGGTGGCCCAGTCGGCGGCGAGACCGGCCGCCGCCAGCTCCCCGGCGAGCGCGGGCAGCCACCCGGGCGGCCCGGCCAGCGCCTCGCAGAGCAGGGCGTGCGCCTCGCCGGTGCGCCCCTGGGCGCGGAGCCGGCGCAGGGCGTAGACGGCGTTCCCGGCGGCGCGCACGGCGCGGGCGGCCTCGTCCGGCTCCGGAGCCGGGGCGGGGGCGGGACCGGGGGTGGGTGCCGGGTCGGCCGGAACCGGCGCGAAGCGGGCGCCTCGGGGCGCGGCGAGCGGGGCCGCCGTCGGGACCGGCCCGGTGACCGGCTCCGCCACCGGGTCGACGACGGGCTCGGACTCCTCCGCCACCCAGGCGTACCGGGCCCCGCGCGGACGCCGCCGCACCGGCTCGGGCGGCACCGGGGCCCGTACGGCTCCGGCGAGGCGGTCGAGCTGTTCGAGCCGTTCGGTGAGCTCGGCGACCCGGGCGGTGGCCCGGACGTGGTCGTCCTGCGCCCAGAACAGGGCGCCGTCCGGGTCGGGCCGGCCGTGCAGCTCCCGGATGCGCTGCTCCGCGTACCGGATCTCGTCGGCCATCAGGGCACGCCGTTCGGCGAGCGCCGCCGCTCCGCCGGGCGCCCGGTCGTGGGCGGCCGCGGCGGCCCGGTGCAGGGCCCGGCCGTGCAGCGCGCGGGGCCCGTCGGCCGGCTCGCCGAGGTCCTGGAGCAGGGACTCGGCGACGTCCCAGGGCAGGATGTCCGTACCGTCGAAGCAGGCGCGCATCCCCTCCGGGTCGCGGGCGGCGAAGACTCCGTACCACCCCTGGCCCGGTTCGAGACGGCCCGCGAGCCCGCTGAGCCATCCGGTGAACGCGGCGACGTCCGCCGTGAGTTGATGCACCGTCATGCGACTGCCCCTTTGCTCCAGGGGCAGTGGACCACACTGGTGTTACGGGACGACTACGCTGAGTTTTCGAGTTGTCTCAGGAGCCCCGTCGTCTCAGGAGCCGGATCGTCCAGGACCCGAGTCGTCTAGGACCGGGGGAAGCTCACCACGATGCCCGTGTGCGGGCGCTTGCCGAGCCGGGCGAGGGTCGCGGGCCAGTCGACGGCCCAGAACTGCCAGGTGTACTTGCGGGACAGCAGCCTGCGTACGCGTCGCAGCTCCTCCCCGGCGACCAGCCGGGCCGTGCCCTCGGCGCGCACCGCGCCCTCGGCGACATTGCCGCGCACGTCGCAGAGGGCGGCGACGACCCGGGGGTCGTCGCGCAGCCGCTTGACCTTCCAGGAGTCGGTGCGGGTCCAGGCGTACAGCTCGTCGCCGTCGACCGCGTACCAGACCGGGGTGGCCACCCCGGTGCCGTTCTTCCGGAAGGTGGTGAGGCTGACGTAGCGGCCGTGCCGCAGCTCCTGAGGTATCACCCGGAAAGCCTACGCGCGGCTACGCGGCGCTCGGGTTGGCGGCGTGGGTGAGGGTCTCCCAGGCGACGAACAGGTCGTCGGTGCCGCCGGGCCGCTGGCTCTGGGCGAGCCTCGCGGTCTCCGGGAGGTCGCGGTGCATCCGCCCCTGGAGGTGGTTGAGGGCGACCTCGACGTCCGGGCCCATGGTCCGCTCGACCTTGCCGCCGCACAGCCAGCCGGGCGGGGTCGCGCCGAGCTGGTAGCGGGCGTGGAACTCCAGGGCAGCGGTGAGCCGGTCGGCCTCCTCGCGGTAGAGGTCGAGCCCCTGGTGCCAGGCGGTCTCGGCGATGTGCGCGGTGGCGGCGAGGGAGTAGCCGATGTGCATGAAGTTGCGGCAGGTCTCCTGGCCGAGGCCGTCGCGGTAGGTGCGCTGGCCGAACCAGTACGTGGCGAGCTGGTCGGCGGTCCTGATGGTGCCGCCGGGCGGGGGCTTGGGCAGCGCGCCGTCGGAGGCGAGGTAGAAGTAGGCGGGGACGCGGGCGCGGTAGCGCCGTACCGAGTCCTCGAAGAGCGTGCGGTCCTCCAGGAACACCGCCATGCCCATGGCGGCGTCGGTCATCGCGAGTTCCCAATTGCCGTTGTGGTCTGGGACCTTGGCGGTGACGTCGGGCAGATAGGCCTTGCGCAGCATCCACTTGAAGCGCTGCACCTCGGGGCCCTTCCAGGCCGGGTAGCCGGCGTGCACGATGTCGGCGGCGCGCGCCCAGGAGGAGCCGGACCAGGCGGTCTGGAGGTCGGCGTCGTCGCGGGTGTGCCGCTTCACCGTCTTCGACCAGGCGTTCATGATCTCGACGGCCTTGTCGGCGTGCGCCCGCTCGCCGGTGACGGACCACATCAGGGCGTGGGTGTACGCGGCGATGGCGTCCTCGCGCTCGGCGACGCAGGCGTCGGTGCCGGCGTTGGACGCGCAGGCGACCACCTCGGCGGGGTGCGGGGTGTAGTCGAGCGCCGCGTACCTGCTGGCGCTCATCTCCTCGAACGCCGACTTCCACGGCTCCTGCCCGGCGGCGACGCGCTTGCGCACGGCCGAGAGCTGGGCACCCCCGACGACGACGCCCGGGTGCCGGAACCGCTCGGGGGCGGTGCCCGCGGGCGGCGCGGCGGCCCGCGGCGCCTCGGTGCCGGTGCCGCAGCCGGTGGCGCCGGCGGCGAGCAGGAGCGCGGCGGCGAGGCCGGCGAGGGCCTTGACCGCCGGGCGGCGGGTCGCCGCGCGGGGCGCCGGCTGCTGACGACGCTTCACGCGTCCACGGTGGGGCCGCGCGCCGGGCGGCGCATCCGCTGCTAGGCCACGGGGGGGCGGGGGCCGGGGTCAGCGCCCCAGGGCGCTGAGGCCCTTGCGCGCCGGGCGGAGGGCCCCGTGCGGTGCGCCTCGGCACACCCGGACGCGCTCACGTCCAGCGTCCTCCCTCCGCCGCGCCGGGACCACTCGGCGGGTCCTGGACGGCCTAGGTGTATTGATCACGAGCGTTGTTGACAGTTGTGGGTCTTGATCATGGCGAAGACCTCCGGTGTGGTGGAGGTGTCTAGGCTTCACCGCAC
>NZ_JBFAYA010000026.1:0-87820 GCF_040681095.1 Streptomyces sp. NPDC051909
GCCTGGGCGAGTGCCCGGGCCATGGCGACGCGCTGGCGCATGCCGCCGGACAGTTCGTGGACGCGCTTGCCGTACGAGCCGCCGAGCCGGACGAGTTCGAGGAGCCGTTCGGCCTCGGTGCGGCGCTCGGCCTTCGGCACCCCGCGCAGCTTCAGGGCCAGTTCGATGTTCTTGCCTGCGGACAGCCACGGGAAGAGGGCGTGCTCCTGGAACATCAGGGCGGGCCGGCCGCCGGGGGTGTCGATGGACCCGGTGGTCGGCCGGTCGAGGCCGGCGACCAGGTTGAGCAGGGTGGACTTGCCGCAGCCCGAGGCCCCCAGGAGGGTGACGAACTCGCCGGGTCGGACATCGAGCGAGATGTCGTCGAGGACGAGCTGCCCGCCGGCGGGGCCGCCGAAGGACTTCGAGACGTGCTCGATGCGCGCGGCGTGACCGACCGCGGCGACGCGGTCCTCGGCCTTGGCGAGCGTGGTGGTCGTGGCCATGTTCGTCACCTCCAGTGGGGTTGTGGTTACTTCACGCCGAGACCGGCGTCGGACACCTCGGGCTTGCCCGCGGCCTTGAGCACCTTGTTGAGCGGCTTCAGGTCGTAGATGCCGATCAGGTCGGGCTCCTTGAGGAGACCGGCCTTCACCGCGTGGTCCGCCTGCGCCTGGAGCGTCGCGGCGAGCGGGTCGTCGACGAACTGGATGGACGGCCAGGCGCCGTCGATCACCTTCGCGCCGAGCGGCTTGCCGGAGAGCTCCTTGAGCTTCGTGTTGGCCGAGGCCTTCGCCTGCTCCGAGTTGGCCTTGATCCACGCGTTGGTCTTCACCGAGCCCCGCAGCACCGCCTCGACCACGTCGGGGTGCTCCTTGAGGAACGTCTGCGACACGATGATGTTGGTGATGACGAACTGCTTGCCCGGCCACAGGTCGGACTCGTCGAGGAGGACCTTCGCGCCCTCGCTGACCAGCTTCGACGCGGTCGGCTCGGGCACCCACGCCCCGTCGATGGAACCGGACCTGTACGCGTCGGGGGTGATCTTGTTGTCCGTACGCAGCACCGAGACGTCGCCCTTGCCGGACTGCGAGTCGACCTTCCAGCCCTTCTCGGAGACCCAGTTGAGGAAGCCCACGTCCTGGGTGTTGCCGAGCTGCGGGGTCGCGATCCGCTTGCCCTTGACGTCGTCCAGGGTCTTGATCTTGTCCGGGTCGACCACCAGCTTCACGCCGCCGGAGGCCGAGCCGCCGACGATGCGCAGGTTCTTGCCCTTGGACTTGGTGTAGCCGTTGATCGCGGGCGAGGGGCCGATGAAGCCGATGTCGATCGAGCCCGCGTTCAGCGCCTCGATCTCGGACGGACCGGCGTTGAAGGTCGACACCTTCAGCTGGGTGCCGCCCAGCTCCTTCTGGAAGATGCCTTCCTGGTCGCCCACCAGCGCGGTGGCGTGCGTCAGATTGGGGAAGTACCCGAGCCGTACGGCGTCGACGGAGAGCTTCTCGCCCTCCGCGGCCACCTTCTTCTGGTCGTTCTTGGCCTGGGAGCCGTAGCCGCAGGAGGCGAGCGCCCCGATCAGCAGGGGCAGTGCGGCGGCCACCGCGAGGCCGCGGCGCAGGGTCGTACGGGTGGTGGCAGGCACGGGAGTGGTTCCCCTCGATTCAGCTTCTGCGAAGTCTGCGTTTATGTCGCCGCCCGGGACCGAGCGGGAGATGGTGCGGGTGGAGCGGCATCGCGCCGCGACAGCGGCGCGCGGAGGTCAGCACGCACATCGCGCGACACCTCCCCGGCCCGCACCGAGGGCGCCGGAGCCCACCCGGCCGCCCTCCTTGGCGAAGGTCCCGTAGATGTCCTGACCGCCCATCAGAAGTCCCACCCCTCCTCGTCCTCCGCGGCGGCGGGGACGGCCTTGGCGGTCGCGAAGGACTCGCCCGCCATGCCGGCGGCGAGCGTGGTGCCGTCGGCGGGGTCGATGAGGAGGAACGACCCGGTACGGCGCGAGTCCGCGTACGAGTCGAGCGCGAGCGGCTCGGCGGTGCGCACCCTGACCCGGCCGATGTCGTTGGCCACCAGCTGCCCCGGGTCCGGGTGCTGGGAGAGGTCGTCCAGGGTGAGCCGGGACGGGATCTCCTTGACGATGGCCTTGACCGTGCGGGTGGTGTGCTTGAGCAGCACCCGCTGACCCACGGTGAGCGGCTGGTCCGCGACGTGGCAGACGGTCGCCTCGACGTCCTGGCTGGTGGCCGGCGCGTCGGCGGCCGGAGCCAGCAGGTCGCCGCGGGAGATGTCGATGTCGTCGGCGAGCCGGATGGTGACCGACTGCGGGGCCCAGGCGATGTCGACCGACTCGCCCAGCGCGTCGATCCCGGCGATCGTCGACGTCTTCCCGGACGGCAGCACGGTGATCTGCTCGCCGACCCGGAAGGCGCCGGCCGCGATCTGGCCCGCGTAACCCCGGTAGTCGGGGTGCTCGGCGGTCTGCGGACGGATCACGTACTGCACCGGGAAGCGGGCGTGGCAGGCCGTCAGGTCGTGGCTGACCGGCACCGTCTCCAGGTGCTCCAGGACCGTCGGGCCGCCGTACCAGTCCATGTTGGCGGAGGGCTCCACGACGTTGTCGCCGGCGAGCGCGGAGATCGGGATCGCGGTGATCTCCGGAACGCCCAGCTCGGAGGCGTAGGTCGTGAACTCCTCGGCGATCGCGGCGAAGACGGGCTCGGCGTAGTCGACGAGGTCCATCTTGTTCACGGCGAGGACCACGTGCGGGACGCGGAGCAGCGCGGCGACGGCGGCGTGGCGGCGGGTCTGTTCGACGACGCCGTTGCGGGCGTCGACCAGGACCACGGCCAGTTCGGCGGTGGAGGCGCCGGTGACCATGTTCCGGGTGTACTGCACGTGTCCGGGGGTGTCGGCGAGGATGAACCGGCGGCGCGGGGTCGCGAAGTAGCGGTAGGCCACGTCGATGGTGATGCCCTGCTCGCGCTCGGCCCGCAGACCGTCGGTGAGCAGCGCCAGGTCCGGGGCCTCCTGGCCGCGGGACCGGGAGGCGTGCTCCACGGCCTCCAGCTGGTCGGCGAGGACCGACTTGGAGTCGTGCAGGAGCCGTCCCACCAGGGTGGACTTGCCGTCGTCGACGGAACCGGCGGTGGCGAAGCGCAGCAGCGTGGTGGCCGCCAGCTCGGCGGGCTGCTGCTCGGTGGACGTCGTCATGACTAGAAGTACCCTTCGCGCTTGCGGTCTTCCATCGCGGCCTCGGACATCTTGTCGTCCGCGCGGGTGGCGCCCCGCTCGGTCAGCCGGGACGCGGCGATCTCGGTGATCACGGCCTCGAGGGTGGTGGCGTCGGAGTCCACCGCGCCGGTGCAGGACATGTCGCCGACGGTGCGGTAGCGCACGAGCCGCGTCTGAGTCGACTCGGTGTCCTTCGGACCGCCCCAGTCGCCGGCCGTCAGCCACATGCCGTTGCGCTGGAACACCTCGCGCTCGTGGGCGAAGTAGATCTCCGGCAGCTCGATCTTCTCGCGCTGGATGTACTGCCAGACGTCCAGCTCGGTCCAGTTGGACAGCGGGAAGACACGGACGTGCTCGCCGGGGGCGTGCCGGCCGTTGTAGAGCTGCCACAGCTCGGGCCGCTGGCGGCGCGGGTCCCACTGGGAGAACTCGTCGCGGAGGCTGAAGACCCGCTCCTTGGCCCGGGCCTTCTCCTCGTCGCGCCGCCCGCCGCCGAACACGGCGTCGAAGCGGTGCTGCTGGATGGCCTCGGTCAGCGGCACGGTCTGCAGCGGGTTACGGGTGCCGTCGGGGCGCTCGCGCAGCTTGCCCGCGTCGATGTACTCCTGCACGGAGGCGACGTGCAGACGCAGCCCGTGCTCGGCGACCACGCGGTCGCGGTACTCCAGGACCTCGGGGAAGTTGTGCCCGGTGTCGACGTGCAGCAGCGTGAAGGGGATCGCCGCCGGGGCGAAGGCCTTCAGCGCCAGGTGCAGCATGACGATGGAGTCCTTGCCGCCGGAGAACAGGATCACCGGCCGCTCGAACTCGCCCGCCACCTCGCGGAAGATGTGGACGGCCTCGGACTCCAGGGAGTCGAGGTGCGACAGCGCGAACGGACTGTCCGTGGTGTCGTGAGCATGGGCGACGGTGGTCACAGCAGACCCCTCTCGGTGAGCAGCGCGTGGAGCTGCGCCGCGGACTCCTGCACGGTCTGATTCTGGGACTCGATCCGCAGATCGGGCGTCTCGGGTGCCTCGTACGGGTCGTCGACGCCGGTCAGTCCGCTGATCTCGCCGGCCGCCTGCTTGGCGTACAGGCCCTTGACGTCACGGACCGAGCACACGTCCAACGGGGTGGCCACGTGTACCTCGACGTACGCGGTGCCCTCGGCGGCGTGCCGCTTCCGGACGGCCTCGCGGCTGTCGGCGTACGGGGCGATGACGGGCACGAGCACCTTCACGCCGTGCGAGGCGAGCAGCTCGGCGACGAAGCCGATCCGCTGCACGTTGGTGTGCCGGTCCTCGCGGCTGAAACCGAGGCCCGCGGAGAGGAACTCGCGGATCTCGTCGCCGTCGAGGATCTCGACGCGGTGGCCCTCGTCGCGGAGGCGGCCGGCCAGCTCGTACGCGATGGTGGTCTTTCCGGCGCTCGGCAGGCCGGTGAGCCAGATGGTGGCACCGGTCACGTGGTTCTCCTGGGAGGTCTGAGGGGTGGGGGTCATCAGCCGTGCAGCCCGCATTCGGTCTTGGCCCGGCCGGCCCAGCGGCCGGCCCGTGCGTCCTCGCCCGCCAGGACCCGGCGGGTGCAGGGGGCGCAGCCGACGGAGGCGTAACCGTCCATCAGGAGCGGGTTGGTGAGCACCCCGTGCTCGGCGACGTAGGCGTCCACGTCGTCCTGCGTCCACCGGGCGATGGGGGAGACCTTCACCTTCTGCCGCTTCTCGTCCCAGCCGACGACCGGGGTGTTCGCCCGGGTCGGGGACTCGTCGCGGCGCAGGCCGGTGGCCCAGGCGGCGTACCGGGTCAGGCCCTCTTCGAGGGGCTTGACCTTGCGCAGCGCGCAGCACAGGTCGGGGTCGCGGTCGTGCAGCTTCGGGCCGTACTCGGCGTCCTGCTCGGCCACCGACTGACGCGGGGTCAGGGTGATGACGTTGACGTCCATGACGGCGTCGACGGCGTCCCGGGTGCCGATGGTCTCCTCGAAGTGGTAGCCGGTGTCGAGGAAGACCACGTCCACGCCGGGCCGGGCACGCGAGGCGAGATGGGCGACCACCGCGTCCTCCATGGAGGAGGTGACGCAGAAGCGCCCGCCGAAGGTGTCGGCGGCCCACTGGAGGATCTCCAGGGCGGAGGCGTCCTCCAGCTCACGGCCGGCCTGCTCGGCGAGTGCCTTCAGGTCGGCCGCGGTCGCGTCCTCGGCGATCCGAGCGGTCGTCATATCTCGTTCCTTCCAAGGCTGTCGGTGGAGGTCGCCGGGGCGAGGAGCCCCAGGAACTTCAGCTGGAAGGCTCGACTGCAGGCGTGGCATTCCCACGCTCCGTGCCCCTGCTCGGACGGACGCAGGTCCTCGTCCCCGCAGTAGGGGCAGTGGAACGGGGCCGCGCGCCCGCTCATGACAGGGCCTCTTCCGAGGCGCGCGCGGTCCAGGTGGCGAAGCGCTCGCCGTCCTCGCGCTCCGCCTGGAACCGCTTGAGGACCCGCTCGACGTAGTCGGGCAGCTCGGCCGCGGTGACCTTCAGGCCGCGGACCTTGCGGCCGAAGCCGGCCTCCAGGCCGAGCGCGCCGCCCAGGTGCACCTGGTAGCCCTCGACCCGGTTGCCCTCGTCGTCCAGGACCAGCTGGCCCTTGAGACCGATGTCCGCGACCTGGATCCGGGCGCAGGCGTTCGGGCAGCCGTTGATGTTGATGGTGATCGGCTCGTCGAACTCCGGGACGCGGCGCTCCAGTTCGTCGATCAGCGAGGCGCCGCGGCCCTTGGTCTCGACGATCGCGAGCTTGCAGAACTCGATGCCGGTGCAGGCCATCGTGCCGCGCCGGAAGGGCGAGGGGTTGACCCGCAGGTCCAGTGCCTCCAGGGCGGAGACCAGCGACTCGACCTGCGCCTCCTCGATGTCGAGGACGAGCATCTTCTGCTCGGCGGTGGTGCGGACCCGGCCCGAGCCGTGCTGCTCGGCGATCTCGGCGATCTTCGTCAGGGTGGCGCCGTCGACCCGGCCGACACGCGGGGCGAAGCCCACGTAGAACCGGCCGTCCTGCTGCTTGTGGACGCCGACGTGGTCGCGCCACCGGCCGGCCGGCTCGGGCGGGGCGGGGCCGTCGGTCAGCTTGCGCTTCAGGTACTCGTCCTCCAGGACCTGGCGGAACTTCTCCGGGCCCCAGTCGGCGACGAGGAACTTCAGGCGGGCACGGTTGCGCAGCCGGCGGTAGCCGTAGTCGCGGAAGATCGAGATGACGCCCTCGTAGACGTCCGGCACCTCGTCGAGCGAGACCCAGGTGCCGAGCCGGACGCCGAGCTTGGGGTTGGTGGACAGACCGCCGCCGACCCAGACGTCGAAGCCGGGCCCGTGCTCGGGGTGGTGCACGCCGACGAAGGCGATGTCGTTGATCTCGTGCGCCACGTCGAGCAGCGGCGAGCCGGAGATCGCGGACTTGAACTTGCGGGGCAGGTTGGAGAAGTCCTTGTTGCCCACGATCCGCCGGTAGATCTCCTCGATGGCGGGTGTGCCGTCGATGATCTCGTCCTCGGCGATGCCGGCGACCGGCGAGCCGAGGATGACGCGCGGGGTGTCGCCGCAGGCCTCGGTGGTGGACAGGCCGACCGCCTCCAGGCGGTTCCAGATCTCCGGCACGTCCTCGATGCGGATCCAGTGGAACTGCACGTTCTGCCGGTCGGTGATGTCCGCCGTGCCGCGCGCGAACTCCTGCGAGATCTCGCCGATGACCCGGAGCTGCTCGGTGGTCAGCCGGCCGCCGTCGATGCGGACCCGGAGCATGAAGTACTCGGCGTCCAGCTCCTCCGGCTCCAGGACACCCGTCTTGGTGCCGTCCAGACCCTCGCGACGCTGGGTGTAGAGGCCCCACCAGCGCATGCGTCCGCGCAGGTCATTGGGGTCGATGGAGTCGAATCCACGCTTCGAGTAGATCGTCTCAATACGTGTCCGCACATTGAGACCGTCGTCATCCTTCTTGAACTGCTCATTGCCGTTCAGCGGGGTGAAGTGCCCCGCGGCCCACTGACCCTCGCCACGGTGGCGCCCGGCCTTGCGGCGGGCGGTGGCGGGAGTGGGGTTTTCCGGGGTGGCGGCCATGGCGATATGTCCTTCGGGACTGCGAGAGGGCGGCTCTGACCTGCACACTCGCGCTCGGATAGGAGGGTGGCGCGGCAATGCGCAGAGACAGGACGTCAGGAAAGATGTGCGGCGGTGCTGAACTGCTCAGCGCGCCGAACAGATGGCGCTGGACATGCGGCCGAGGTCGACGTGCCGCCGACTCACCAAGGCAATTCCAGTTCCAGGCATGACGGAAGCGTGTCACGGGACTTTGGACCCAGTCCAGCTTCGTCCAGGATATGGACGCGTCTGTCTCGTTCTGCAAGACAGTGTGGCATGGGTCACGCGAAAGGGGCCCAGTTCAGGGCCCCTTTCGGCGTACGGGCGGAGCTGTGGGTCAGGCGTGCGCGCCCGGCCACGGGCCCGGGTTCGCCGGCTCCTCGACCTGCTCCACCCTGGTGTCGAAGAGGCGGAAGCCGCGCCGCTCGTAGTTGGCCATCGCGTGCTCGCCGTCCAGCGAGCAGGTGTGCAGCCACACCCGCTTGGTCGGGGTCCGCTCGGGCCACCGCTCGGCCAGGTCCCAGGCGCGCTCCACCCCGTACGAAAGGAGGTGTCCGCCGATCCCGCGGCCCCGGAAGGCGGGGATCAGGCCGAAGTAGACGATCTCCACCGTGCCGTCGTCCTGCGGGTCGAGCTCCACGTATCCCGCGGGCGTCCCCTGCTCGTACGCCACCCAGATCTCGGCGCCCGGCTTCTCCACGATCTCCTGCCACTGCGGGTACGTCAGCGACAGGCGGTCGGTCCAGCGGATGTCGCCGCCGACCGCCGTATAGAGGAAGCGGCTGAACTCCGCCGAGGGCACCTCGGCCCGTACGACCCTGAGGTCGCGTCCCTCGGGAGCGGGCACGGGCCGGAGGTCGGACGGCGAGGTCTGTTCCAGGGACCAGGTGGTGAGGGTGATGCTCGTGGGCTTGCTCATGGGCTTATCGCATCATGCGGAGCGCCGGATTCCCAGGGCGGATCCCACAGGCCGGTCACATCGGGCGGGAGCCTGTCCGGCATGTGGACAGCTGACCGGCCCGTGGACACCACCTCGCCCGGGCCCGCCCGGCTCCCGGCACCCCGGGCCCCAGGCCGCCCCGGGCGCACCTCCGGCGCACCACCCCTCACGCGCTCGTCGCGCTCCGCGCCGCGACCACGGCCGGTGCGGTGGAGTGGGGGAGCAGGTCCGCCGGGTGCGCGGGGTGCCGCAGCTCGACCTCGACCTCCTCGCTGAAGCGGTACGGGCGGTGTGCCAGGACGGCGGCCAGGTTGCGCCGCACCCGCGACAGCTCCGCCCGTACCGTCACCGTCCTCGTCCGGTCCCCGAACACGTCCTGCGCCAGCTCCGCCGCCGTCCGCCCCTCCGGGTGCAGGGCGAGCAGATACAGCAGCTCGGCATGGCGCGGGCTGAGCTCCTGGGACCAGCTGCCGGCCGCCCCCGACACGGACACCGTCGCGCGGCGCGGCCGGCTCAGGTCGAGCACCACCCGGCTCACCGCCCCGCCGGCCGCGCCGTCCCCGCCCGGCCGCCCGCCCTCCTCGACACGCAGCAGCCAGCCGCCCGGCAGCGGCTCCACCGCGCACATCCCCAGCGAGGGCAGCCACACCCGCCCGGCCCGGAAGGACTTCGGCAGCGCGAGCCGGTCCACCGGCGCCATGCCGGTCACCGCCGCCGTCCAGCCGTGAGTGTCCACCGCGACGGCGCGCCCGCCCACCCGGCACAGGATCGGCGCGGCCACCGACCGCAGCCGCTCGATCGAGCGCAGGTGCCGGTCGCGCATCTCGGCCTCCGCGAGCTGCGCCACCGAGCCGACGAGCGCCAGTGTCGCCGGATGGAAACTGGACGCCGGGCCGCTGACATCCACGATCCCGAGCAGCCGGTGGTCACGCGGGTCGAAGACGGGGGCGGCGGCACAGGTCCAGTTGTGCAGCGTGTGCACATAGTGCTCGGCGGAGTGCACCTGCACGGCCTTGCCCATGGCGAGCGCCGTGCCCACCGCGTTGGTGCCGGTGGTGTGCTCGCTCCAGGCCGCGCCCTCCTCCAGACAGATCCCGTTGGCCTGGCGCAGCACCGCGAGGTTCCCGTCGCGCCACAGCACCCGGCCCTGGTCGTCCGTCACCACCATGATCTGCATGGAGGCGTCGGCGATCCCGGCGAGTCCGGCGCTGAGCGTGCGCATGACCTCGCCGAGCACCGAGGAGCGGCGCCGCTCCTCCAGCTCGTCACGCTGGAGCAGCACCGTGCTGGTGCTCTGGTCCGGGCTCACGCCGAGCCGGAACATGCGCTGCCAGGACGCGTCGATCACCGCGCGGGGCGCGACCGGCGGGGTCCGGCCGGCCAGAGTCTCCTCGCGGACCCTGTGCAGCAGCCGGGTCGCCTTGGCGGCGTCCATCACGGCGAGCCGGTTCAGGTCGACCTGCGCCTTGTTCATCGGTCCCTCCCGGCCACGCCTGCCACGCACGGCTGCTGTATCGGTCTGCTGTATCGGTTCTGCACAGGCTGCGGCCCGCTCGTCCGTGCGCGGCCCGGCGCCCATCGTGCCGCTCCGCAGCGTCACGCGCGTGCTGCTTCCCGTAATCCTGCAACCTCATGCAACTCTGGCAACCCCCGCCCCCGTGCACGAGGGTGGATCCGAAGCGGAGGGTGGTGCCGTGTCGGCGCAGCACCACCCCCCGCTTTTCCGCGCGTGCCGACCCCCTCAGGTCCACCCCTGGCGCGCGCGGCACAACGCCACACTCACCCGCGCGGAGGACGCTCCGCACGCGCGTTCATGTCGCCGGCCGGGCCCGTTCCACCACCGCGCCCAGGGCCGGCGTGTGCGGCAGCGTCCCGAACGAGGCTCCCCAGTCCCCGCCGAGCCGCGACGCGCAGAACGCGTCCGCCACCTCCGGCGGGGCCCAGCGCACGAGCAGCGCGCCCTGAAGCACCCGCGCCATCCGCTCCGCGAGGCGCCGTGCCCGCGCCTCGATGCCCTCCAGATCGGCCAGCTCCGCCAGCATGTCCCGGATCGCCCGGTCGAGCCGGTGATCCGCGCCGCGCGCCCGCCCCACCTCCGTCAGAAAGGCGTTCAGCGCCGCCGGTTCCCTGCGCAGGGCCCGCAGGACATCCAGCGCCTGTACGTTCCCGGCGCCCTCCCACAGCGAGTTCAGCGGCGACTCGCGCAGCAGCCGCGGCAGCCCCGACTCCTCCACGTACCCGTTCCCGCCCAGGCACTCCAGGGCCTCCGCCACCACCGGCGTGCACCGCTTCGTCACCCAGTACTTCGCCACCGGCACCGCGATCCGCAGCAGCGCCCGCTCCTCCTCCGTATCGGCGTCGTACGCCGCCGCGAGCCGCATCCCCAGCACGGTCGCCGCCTCCGACTCCAGGGCCAGATCGGCCAGCACGTTGCGCATCAGCGGCTTGTCGACGAGCAGACCGCCGAACGCGCGGCGGTACGAGGCGTGGTGCACGGCCTGCGCGACCGCCTGCCGCATCAGCGCCGCCGAACCGAGCACACAGTCGAGGCGGGTCGCCGCCACCATCCCCATGACGGTCCGCAGCCCGCGCCC
This sequence comes from Streptomyces sp. NPDC051909, assembly GCF_040681095.1. Lineage (NCBI taxonomy): Bacteria > Bacillati > Actinomycetota > Actinomycetes > Kitasatosporales > Streptomycetaceae > Streptomyces > Streptomyces sp. NPDC051909. The sequence continues at coordinate 10,835 of NZ_JBFAYA010000026.1, forward strand.
CTCCTCGCCCACCCGGCGCGCCCACGTCGACCCGTCGAACTCGACCTCGGCCGAGGCGTTCGACCGGTTCCCCAGCTTGTCCTTGAGCCGCTGGATCGCGAAGGCGTTCCGCGTCCCGTCCGGCAGCACCCGGGGCACCAGCAGACATGACAGACCACCGGGCGCCTGCGCGAGCACCAGGAAGGCGTCCGACATCGGTGCCGAGCAGAACCACTTGTGCCCCGTCAGCACGTACTCCCCGTCGGCGGCCAAGGGTTCCGCCCGGGTCGTGTTGGCCCGTACGTCGCTGCCGCCCTGCTTCTCCGTCATGCCCATCCCGAGCAGCACACCGGTCTTCTCCAGCGGCGGCCGCAGCCCCTGCTCGTACACCCGCGAGGCGATCAGCGGCTCCCACGCCGCCGCGAGCTCCGGCTCGGCGCGCAGCGCCGGCACCGCCGCATGGGTCATCGACAGCGGGCAGCCGTGCCCCGCCTCCACCTGCGAGGCCAGCACGAACCCCGCCGCCCGCCGCACATGACCACCGGGCCGGCCCCACGCGCCGGTCAGCCCCGCGCCCACTCCCCGGCCGAGCAGCCGGTGCCAGGCCGGATGGAACTCCACCTCGTCGATCCGGTGCCCGTAGCGGTCGTGCGTCCGCAGCCGCGGCGGATGCTCGTTCGCGAGCCGCCCCCACTCCTGCGCCTGCGCCGAACCCGCCGAGACCCCGAACGCGGAGAGCTCCGCGCGGGCCTCCTCGGCCCCCTCCGGGGGCAGATGCCGGGCCACCGCCTCCGCCAGGGCCCGATCGGTCGCGAACATGTCGTATCCCACCAGGGGCGGAGCCTGGTTGGTCACGGTGTGGGTGCCGGCTGCCATGCGGATACGGTAAGGAGGTGCAGGCAGCAAACGAAACACCCGACCGGCCCGAGCGGCGGCCCTGGAGCAGGCTCCACCGCGCGCGTGTCCTCTACCGCAACGTCTCGAAGCGGAAGACGGTCTGGCTGCTCCTCAAGGACACCGTCAACTCGTGCATCGAGTACCGGATCCTCGGCCTGGCCGCCGAGGCCGCCTTCTTCACCCTGCTGTCCCTGCCGCCCCTGCTGCTCGGCCTGATCGCCGTCCTCGGCTACGCCGACGACTGGACCAACACCGACACCGTCGCCAGCATCCGCGAGAACATCCTGCACGCGGCCGGCACGGTCCTCTCCGACCGCGGCGTCCGCGAGATCGCCGAACCCCTCCTCGACGACATCACCCAGGGCAAACGGCCCGAGCTGATCTCCCTCGGCTTCGCCATCGCCCTCTGGTCCGGCTCGCGCGCGGTGAACGTCTTCATCGACACCATCACGGTGATGTACGGCCTCGACGGGCACCGGGGCATCGTCAAGACCCGGCTCCTCGCCCTGCTCCTCTACATCATCGCGCTGCTCATCGGCGCCGTCGTCCTCCCGCTCGCCGTCGTCGGCCCCGACCGCATCGTCGAGCTGGTCCCCTGGGGCACGGAAGTCGTCTCGGTCCTCTACTGGCCGACCGTCATCCTGCTCTCCATCGCCTTCCTGACGACCCTGTACCACGTGTCCGTCCCGGTCCGCTCCCCATGGATCGAGGACATCCCCGGCGCGCTCGTCGCCCTCGCCATGTGGGTGCTCGGCAGCTTCCTGCTCCGCATCTACCTCACCAGCCAGGTCGAGGGCCCCACCATCTACGGCTCCCTCGCCGCCCCCATCGCCGTCCTCCTCTGGATCGGCATCTCCGCCTTCGCGGTCCTCGTCGGCGCCGCCGTCAACGCCGCGATCGACCGCGTCTGGCCCTCCGTCGCCACCGCCGGCGCCCGCGAGGCCACCGAACGCGCCCGCGCCGCCCAGGCCGCCGACCTCGTCGCCCGCCTGCGCGCGGAGGCCGACGACGTGGACGAGGACGACCCCGACATGCCCTCGGAGTTCCCGGAACGGTGGTCGAAGTTCCTGCCGCCGGACGACGTGAAGTCCCGGCTGCACGCGGGCTGGGAGAAGGACACGTAGCACCCCGGGCGCCGCGGTCCTACCCTGGTCGGGTGTACGAGGAACGGCCCGCGCGGCTCGCCGGAGCCGTCGTGTGGCGGCGGGACATCGGGACGGGCGACGCCCGCGACCCGGGGACCCGGCCCGTGCTGCCCGACGGGTGCATGGACCTGATCTGGGCGGACGGGCGGCTCCTCGTCGCGGGACCCGACACCAGGGCGTACGTGCCCCGGAGCCCCGCCGCGCACTACGCCGGGGTGCGGTTCGCGCCGGGCGAGGCGGCGGGCGTCCTCGGCGTCGAGGCGAGCGCCGTGCGGGACGAGCGGGTGGACCTCGCGGAGCTGTGGGGCGCGCGGGTCGCGCGACGGCTCGCCGACAGGGTGAGCGGGGCGGCGGACCGGGCGGCCGCCCTGGAGGACGTGGTGCTGCGGCGGGCCGCCGAGGCGCCCGCGCCCGATCCGCTGCTGCGCGCCGTCGTCGCCCGGCTGCGGGCCGGACTGCCGGTCGGGACGGTGGCCGACGAGCTCGGCATCGGCGTACGCCAGTTGCACCGGCGCTCACTCGCCGCCTTCGGGTACGGGCCGAAGACCCTCGCCCGGATCCTCCGGCTGCAGCGGGCGCTCGCCCTCGTCACGGCGGGCGTCCCGGCGGCGGAGGCCGCCCCGCGCGCCGGCTGCGTCGACCAGGCGCACCTCGCACGCGAGATGCGGGCGCTGACCGGGCTGACGATCGGCGGTTACGTGGCGGGGCTGCGGTCCGCGTAGAGCGACACGCCCGTCCCGTCCGGGTCGAGCACGACCGCGTACCGCTGCCCCCAGACCGCGTCCCACGGCTTCAGATGCCCGCGGTGGCCGGCTCCGGTCAGCGTCTCATACACCGCGTCCACCTGCTCCGGACCGGCGCACCGGAACGCGAGCGCGACCCGCTCGCCGCCGCCCGGCGGCCGCGTCCACGCCGGGTCGTAGGAGCGCACGACGTCCTCGGTGTCCCACAGCACCCGCACCCCGCCGGGCAGCGTGACCTCCACGTGCGGCGCGCTCTCGGCACCGGCGGGGACGTCCAGGCCGAGCAGCCGGTAGAAGGCGAGGGAGGCGGCCATGTCGGCGGTGACGATCCCGATCACGTCGAGCCGGGGCGTGGGGGAGTCGGTGTTACGGCTTCGGTCGGTGTCCATGACCGCAGGCTAGGAGGGGCAGGGGAGCGGCGTCTTGTACGGATCGGACACGGGGTCGGACAGTGTGCGGGCCGCGACCTCGCCCTCGCGCTCGCCGGGCACGGCGGCACCCTGATCCTGCACGGCCGCGACGCCGACCGGCTCGCCTGGAGCGTCCGGCGGATCGGTGACGTCAGCCGGCGGCGTCCCTGAGCCGTTCGGAGTCGAGGACGGTGATGCGTCCGCGGGCGAGGCGGAGGAGGCCGTGGTCGGCGTAGTCGCGGAGGACCTTGGTGCAGGTCTCGCGGGAGGTGCCGGCGAGGGCGGCGAGCTGTTCGTGGGTGAGGGCGATCTGTGGGTGGCGCCCGACGGGCCGCAGGGGGCCGGCCGGGGGCTGGGCGCTGGTGAGGGTGGTCAGTGTGGTGGCGACGCGCTGGGCCACGGTCTTGAACACGCTGTCGGACAGGCGTTGTTCGAGGTCGGCCAGACGGCGGCCGAGGATCGCGGTGATCCGGGCGGCGATGCGGGCGTCGGCGAGCAGGAGCCGGTTGACGTCGGCGCGGCTCATCACGCACACGACGGTGTCGTCGAGGGCTTCCGCGTAGTTGTCGTACATGTGCTGTCCGAGCAGGACCATCTCGCCGAAGATGGTGCCGGGGCTGACGATCGCGGTGGTCAGTGCGCGGCCGTCGGCGGAGACCCGGAAGACGCGGATCCGGCCCTTCTTGAGGATGAACAGCACCTCGGAGGGCTGGGTGGGCGAGTACACGATCTCGCCGGCGTGGTAGGTCTTCATCGGCGCGGCGGCGGCGATGGCTTCCATCTCCTGCTCGGACAGGTCGCAGAAGATGTCGACCTCGGCCAGGCACCAGGTCCGCTCCGCGCCCTCGTGGCCTGCTGCGGCGTCGGTCATGGTGTGCGTCTCCTCGCGTCGTCCAGGGGCCCACGGTGGGGGTGCGGCACCCCATGCCGGGCTGCCCAGTGCCTTGGGGTCGCGGGCCAGACAGTAGGGCACCGAACCGTCGACCCGGCCTCTGCGCCGCGGCGCCGCGCCCGGTGATGGGGCGCCCGGGTGAGGGGACGGCGTGGGGGAGATGTGTGCGGCTGTGGTCATGGTGATCGTCCCATCCGTGAGGGTCGTTCTCTCGGGGGTGGGGCGGAGGTGACGCCTGCGGCCCGAGCAGCCTTTCCGCGAGAGGCGCCTCCGCTCCCGGCCCCCTACTGCGGCGTGCGCTCGGCGATCAGCAGCGCGTAGCCGAGGACGCCGTCCCCGACCGCGGCCCGGGCGGCTGCCAGGACGCCGGGGGCGGCGTCGAGGTCGACGCCCCCGGCAGTGAGACGGGCCGCCGCGGTCATGCGCAGCAGGTTCAGCCTCGCCTCGATCTGGTCGATCATGCGGAGCATCGCCTGGTCGTGGCGCTCGGTGTGTACGGTACGCAGTCCGGCGGCGGCCAGGATCTCGGCGTAGTCCTGGAGCGGCCGGGCGTCGGCGATGCAGGCGATACGGGCGCCGAGGCCGGTGAGCTCGGCCGGCAGCCGGGCGGACTCGACGGTGACGTCGGTGATGCCGAGGCGGCCGCCGGGCACGAGGACGCGGGCGAACTCGGCTGCGGCGCGGGCCTTGTCGGGGAAGGTGCACAGGGCGCACTCGCACACCGCGGCGTCGAAGGCGCCGTCCGGGTACGGCAGGCGCTCGGCGTCTCCGGTGGTGAACCGGGCCCGGTCGGCGAGGCCGGCTGCCTGGGCGGCGCCTTGGGCGAGGGCGGTGTTCGCGGGCGCGTAGTCGATGCCGTCCACCCGTGCGCCGTACGCGTCGGCAAGGAGCAGGGCGGTCGTGCCGCGCCCGGAGGCGACGTCGAGGACCCGCGCTCCCGGGGTGAGACCGAGGCCGTCGGCGAGACGGCGGGTCAGGGCGGTGCCGCCGGGATGGTAGGAGTCGCCGAGGAGCAGGGCGACGACGTCGGAGGAGTACGCGGCGGCGCAGCAGGACTTCACCTGGTCACTGTCCATCGCGGGCTTCCTTCGCGGTCTTCGATCCGTACGGGGTCGTCGTGAGGCGGTCGGCGAGTGGCAGGGCGTTGGGGGCGACCGGGGCGACGGGGACGCCGGACATCTCGGCGCGGACCTGTTCGCGGTAGCCGGCGGAGTTGTAGGCGCAGAAGGGGATGAGGCGTCCGTCGGGGGTGATCTCCTCGACGCAGCACTTCATCAGCTGTTTGACGTTGAGGGTGTAGGGGTCCTGGAAGTCCTGCACGACGATCATGAACGCCTTGTCGTTCAGGCTCTTCACGGCCTCGGGAAGGTCGATGCCGCAGGCGTCCGCGCAGTCCAGGGCCTCGGCCGTGGCCCGCAGCTTCTCCTCGGTGGTCTCCGTGCCCATGAAGGCGGAGGCGGACCAGAGCTTCTCCAGGGCCTCGCGGATGCCGGCGTCGGGCATGACGCGGTTGGTGACGTAGTCGAGGTGGTCCTCGACGTCGAGCAGGCGGGGGATGGGGACGACGGTGCGATTGCCCGGTTCTCCGTCGACGAGGAGGTAGGTGATGGAGCGGCAGGTCGGGAAGCAGCAGGGGACGGGGAAGAAGTCGCCCTTGGCGAACCAGTCGGGCCGTTGCTCGTTGATGAGCCGGATGACGTCGGGGTTGGTGAGCCGGTCCAGCGGGTCGAATGCGACGTGCCGGCCGGAGTGGGTGACCGGCTGGAAGGCCACGGACCGTACGGCGGGGTGGTCGATGCCGTACTCGATGATCGCCCCGAGCTCGTGCTCGTTCAGGCCGCGCTCGACCGCGGCGACGAGCGTGACGGTCAGCCCGTGCTCGGCGCAGTTGTCGAGCGCCCGCTGCTTGAAGGTGCGCAGGTCCCGGCCCCGGATCTCCAGGTGGGTGCGCTCCTCGAAGCCGTCGAACTGGAGATAGATGTTCACGGAGCGGCCCGGAGTCCGGTTGCGCTTGCCGAGTTCGGCGACGAAGTTCCTGTCGGTGGCGAGGCGGATGCCGTTGGTGTTGAGGTTGACGCTCTTGATCGGCCGGGCCTGGGCGAGGTCGACGAAGTCGAGGATGTGCTTGTGGATGGTGGGCTCGCCGCCGGAGAACATCACCACCTCCGCCTCGCCCTCGCTCGCGACGAAGGTGTCGAGCATCCGCTCGCACTGCTCGTGGGTGATGGAGTAGCCTCCCGCAGACTTCGTCCGGGAGGTGCCCCCAGGCTGGTGTCCTGAGTCGGCGAAGCAGATCGGGCAGTCCAGGTTGCAGGCCGTGTTGACCTCGATGATGCCCAGGCAGGCGTGCTGCTTGTGCTCCGGGCACAGTCCGCAGTCGCTCGGGCAGCCGTCCTTCACCTCGGTCTGGAAGGTGAGCGGGATGGTGCCGGGCTTGTTGAAGCGGGCCGAGGACAGGTACTCCTCGGCGTCCCCGTACACGAGCGCCTCGAACTCGCCGTGGTCGCGGCAGCGTTTACGTAGATAGACCTTGTCGTTTCGGATGTTGACCTGTGCGTCGACGGGTGTCTTGCACAGCGGACAGATCGACTTGGTGAACTCCACGAACACCTCGTCGCGATCGGCCTTGGCCTGGGGTGCGGCTTCCTGAGTCACGCGGAGCTCCTGTGTGAGTCGTCCTGAGAACCGTGATCCGAACGTAGGCCGCCGGGCAGGGCGAGAACTGTAAGCGCGCTCACCGAACCGCCTCCTTCGTCCCCGGCACGATCGAAGCGTGCGACCCACCTGGGTGACGTCGGCGACGTGGCGGCACCGGCATCCCTTCCGCCCCGGATACGCATGACCGAGATCCCCGGGCACGTCTGATCGAGGAGGCCCCGATGGCGCGGGAACAGGAAGTCGATGTTGTGGTGATCGGTATGGGGGTGGGCGGTGAGCATGCCGCCGAGCGGCTGGCCGAGGAAGGGCTCGACGTGGTCGGGGTGGAGGCGGAGCTGGTCGGCGGCGAGTGCCCGTACTGGGCGTGCATCCCCAGCAAGATGATGATCCGCGCCGGGAACCTCCTGGCCGAGGCCAGGCGGGTCCCCGGCATGGCCGGCGACGCCCGGGTCCACGCGGACTTCGCGCCGGTCGCCGCCCGGATCAGGGACGAGGCCACGGACGACTGGGACGACCGGGTCGCCGTCGACCGGTTCACCCGCAAGGGCGGCCTCTTCGTGCGCGGCCGGGCCCGCCTGGCCGGCCCCGGCCGAGTGGAGGCCGACGGCGAAGCGCTCTCCGTGCGGCGCGGGGTGGTGCTGGCCACCGGCAGCCGCCCGCAGATCCCGCCGGTGCCGGGCCTGACGGATGTGCCGTACTGGACGAACCGGCAGGCCGTCTCCGTCAAGGAGCCGCCCGCCTCGCTGCTGGTGCTGGGCGGCGGCGCCATCGGCGTCGAACTGGCGCAGGCGTTCGCCCGCTTCGGCACCGCCGTGACCGTCGTGGAGGCGATGGAGCGGCTGCTTCCCGCGGAGGAGCCCGAAGCCGGCGAGCTGCTGGCCGAGGTGTTGCAGGAGGAGGGCGTCACCGTCCGCGTCGGAGTGCGTGCCACTGGTGTCCGCCACGCGGACGACACGTTCCGGCTGACGCTCGACGGCGGGGAGGAGATCGTGGGGGAGCGTCTGCTGGTGGCCACCGGTCGCCGACCCGATCTGAGCGGGCTCGGCCTCGAAACCATCGGTCTCGACCCCGCCGCCCGCGCGCTGGACGTGGACGGGCAGATGCGGGCCGCCGACGGCGTGTGGGGCGTCGGCGACCTCACCGGACGGGGCCTGTTCACGCACGTGGCGATGTACCAGGCCGAGATCGCCGTACGTGACATCCTCGGTCGGCCGGGCCCGGACGCCGACTACCGGGCCCTGCCCAGGGTCACCTTCACCGACCCCGAGGTCGGCTCCGTCGGCCTCACCGAACACGCAGCCCGCGAGCGGGGACTGCGGGTGCGCACCGGTACCGCGCGAGTCCCGTCGTCCGCGCGCGGCTGGATCCACAAGGCCGGCAACCACGGCCTGATCAAACTCGTCGAGGACAGCGACCGCGGCGTCCTCGTCGGCGCCACCTCCGCCGGACCGACGGGCGGCGAAGTCCTCTACGGACTGGCCGTCGCCGTCCACAACGAGATCCCCGTCGACCGGCTCCGCCACATGATCTACGCCTACCCCACCTTCCACCGCGGAGTCGAGGACGCACTGACCGACCTGCGCCAAGACGCCTGACCAGCGACACTGCGACGGTCTGGCCTCGGGGGCCTCGCCTGGTACCTCCTCACCACGGGGGACCGGGCCGTCCGCCCCGATCTGGAGGCACGGCGTACCCGGCTCGGGTACTGGGCAGCGGAGCGCCTCGGTGCCTGGATCAGGCCACTTTCGCTCGTCGTTCGGCCTCCTGGCGGATCGCGGCCAGGGACGCGGCGACGGTGGCCTCCCACCGGGGCGCGACCAGGCCGCCCCACCACTGGCCGGCCCGCCCAGGTCCGTGGCGAGCTCGCCCTCGTACAACGGGGCGGGATGCCCCCAGGAGCCTTCACGCTAGGCAGACCCGCTTCGCCTCCTCAGCGACCACGGTCACCATCGACCCGGCTCGTCGCCCCCGTGAGGATCCGGCACACCTCGGCGTCGGTGCAGTCGGCCGGGTCGGTCGCGGCGGCCCGCTCCGCCAGCCCCCGCAGCACCGCCCGCGTCGCGCGGAGCTCGGCCACGCCCTGACCTCACGAGTTCCTTCCTGATCAGGCTCTCGGCGGCGGCGAGGACGGCGTCCTCGGGACGGTTGAGGGGCTGCCATCCCAGCACGCGGTGGGCCCGTTCGCTGGTCGTCCTCCTGGCGAAGCCGAGGTCGGGCACGATCGTACGGAGCTCCTTGTCGACGAGGGAAAGCATGCGTACCACGGCACTGGGGAGGGACCGGGCCGGTACGTGCCTGGCCGCGTCTCCGAGGTTGGCTCTGAGGACGGCGCCGATCTGGCTCATCGACATCGCCGGACCGCCGGCGGTGAGGAAGCGCCGGCCGGCCGCTTCAGGGGTGGTCATGGCCAGCAGGTGCGCGCCTGCCACATCGCGTACGTCGACGATCGGGATCCACAGATCGGGGTAGCCGGGCATCGCCCCGTCGAGGATGCGTTGAACGAGGTGGTTCGATCCCGAGACCGCCTTGCCCATCACCGGGCCCATGACCGCGACGGGAAGGATCGTGGTGAGCTCCGTCGAACCGCCCTCGGCGCTGACGAAATCCCATGCGGCGCGCTCGGCGAGCGTCTTGCTCTTGGTGTACGCGGTGACACCCGGCCCGTCGAGAACGCTCCAGTCCTCCTCGGTGAACCGGTGGTCGGTGCGCGGGTATCCGTAGGCGACCGCGTGGAAGGCAGAGGTGAGGACGACCCGTCTGACACCGGCGTCGCGTGCCGCGCGCAGCACGCGCAGAGTGCCTTCACGCGCCGGAACGATGACATCGTCCTCGTTCTCGACACGCTCCACGCGTACGGGAGAGGCCACATGCAGGACGAAGTCGCACCCGGCGGCGGCATCGGCCCACCCCGCGTCACTCGTGAGGTCCGCTGCCACGAAGGTCAAGGCGCCGCCGTTCACCATCCCGGCGCTGCGGAGCTGCGCCCGGACCGCGGACTCGCGCCCGAGGGTGCGCACGGTCGTGCGTACCCGGTATCCCTGCTCCAGGAGTCGGAGGATGCAGTGTCCGGCGATGAAGCCGGACCCGCCGGTGACGAGGACGCGAGGCTGCGGCGCGGTCACGCCCGCGCCCCTGGGGTCGGCGTGGTGATCATCTGGGCGGCGGATGTTCCTGTCGCTGTCATGTCTCCACGATGGGCGCAGAACACGGAAGCAGGCAGTAGACCCGTCTTCATAGGACTGCCGGTACCAGGCACACCGTGTGGCGCATGAGCCAGACTGTCCTGTGTGGCGACGACAGAACTCGGCGCAGCCCTGCGGCGCTGGCGTGACCAGGTCTCACCCGAGACGGCGGGTCTTCCCGCGGGCGGCCACCGGCGCGCTGCGGGGCTGCGGCGTGAAGAGGTGGCCCAGCTGGCCGGCATCTCCGTCGACTACGTCACCCGCCTCGAACAGGGCAGGGCCACCAGCCCCTCCGCGCAGGTCGTCGAAGCCCTCGCCCGGGCCCTGCGGGTCACCAGCGGCGGGCGCGCCCATCTCTTTCAGCTGGCCGGTCTCGTTCCTCCGGGACCGGAGACGGTCCCGACGCACATCACGCCGAACGTCCAGCGGATGTTGGACCGGCTCACCGGCACCCCCGTCGTGGTCTTCGACGCCGCGTGGACCCAGCTGCTCGCCAACCCCCTGTACACGGCGCTGATGGGGGACTGGCAGGGCAACGAACTCAACGCCGTATGGCGCAACTTCCTCGGCACCGGCACCCGCGTGCGTCACACCCCCGAATCCCGGGGCGCCCTGCGTGCCGCGCAGGTCGCCGACCTGCGCAGAACAGCGGGCCGCTACCCGGCCGATCCGCGACTGCGACAGCTCATCGCTCAACTCCGCGCCAAGAGCGCCGAGTTCGACGGCCTCTGGGAATCCGGTGCCGTCGGCCGGCACGAGGCCGCCCGCAAGACCATCGACCATCCCCACGTCGGTGCCCTCACGCTGGACTGCGACGTACTCGTCGTCGCCGGCAACGATCTACGCATCATGATCTACACAGCCGAACCCGGCAGCCGGGACGCCGAACGCCTGGCGCTCCTCGCCGTCCTGGGGATCCAGACGTTCACCGGATAGCCGGCCACCCGCATGTGACCGGTGGTGCCGTGTCCCAGGACGTCGATGACTGTCACGGTGACGTGTGCTGCCCGCAGTCAGGAGTTCATCGTTCCCACCCGCCGTACAACTCCGGCATGGTCTTCACCGACTGGCACCAGGAACCGGCCACGTCCGACGCCATCAAGGGATCGTCGATCGCCGGTCGTGAGCTCCGGGCGAAGGAGCCGAGCCGGCGTCGAGCCGCGGCGTCGATCACGGTGGAGTGCACGTCCTCCCCGGCGGCGATGCGCATCAGACCGTAATAGGTGAGGTTGAAGCAGGTGTAGGCCTTACGCTCCTCGGGGTCGACGCCGATCATCTTCGGGACGCTCACCGCTTCGTGGCGGTGCGTTCGGCGATCCATTCCCGGGCCGCGAGCAGCGGCTCGCGCCGCATGGTCCAGCGCATCCGGTCGTCGAAACCCATCTCGCCGAGGGTGAGTCCGGTGTCCGCGACCTCGAAGACCGGTGTCCAGCCGCCGAGTCGACCACGGCCGTCGACCAGCTTCCCCTCGGTGTGTCCCTCCCACACCTCGCATTCCCCGTTGAACACGACGCCCACCGCGCTGGTGGCGATCGCCGCCGTGGACCCGTGGCTCGGGATGGCTTCCCTGAGTCCCTGGGCGCTCAACCCGTCCAGGAACCACTTGACCAGCGCTCCGGGCAGGCCGTTCCAGGCCTCCAGGGCGAGGCCCGTGTCCTCGACGATCACCGGCCCGGGCAGCCCCAGGGCCGCGACCTGCTCCAGCTTGTGTTCCACCACGCGTCGCACGTCCACCGCCTGCATTTCCAGCAGTTCGACGTGCAGGACTTCGACTTCCGGGAAGACGCTGCGGACTTCTTCCAGTTTGATGGCGTTCTGACTGGCGAGAAGTACGTTGTTCACGAGGCTTTGAGCCCTCTCTCGATCATGCAGTCGTGGGGGAAAGGCGACGAATCGTACCATTTGATCGGATTATCTTCGAGGTTGGGCGGCAGGACGAACTTGTGTGCTTCGAGTTCTGCGCTCACATGGGGCTGCCCGGCTTCCCTGAAGCGGGACCCTATGTTCCCGCGTGTCCTCGCGGACCGGGACCCGAGCCGTGAACGGAAGGAACCGTTCGGCTGCATCAGCACGAAGACACTGTCAGTCACCACTGGTGGTAGTGGTCGACCGGGTATGCGGCGTGGGCGCGGTCGCGACGAGCGGCGGGAACGACGAACCTGCCGTCCGCGCAGCCGACCACGGCCGGCGTCGGCGGAGATTGTCCCCGTTCTGTTCGTCGAGGCGCTTCAGAAAGCGGTGGAAGCGCGAAGGCGGAGTTCCCCAGAGGCTGTCGGGCCTCGGCGGCATCGTCGGCGTCCTCCTGGGCGGGGCGGCGACTGCCGTGTACGCGTCCACGGGCGGACTTCCCTGGGTGGTCCCGCCCTGGGCGGCCGGAGCCGGATTCGTCGCGACCCTCGCGATCGGCACGGTGGCGGAGGCCTCTACCCGGCGGTCCGCGCCGCCCGCCAGTCACCGACCCCGCCAGTCACCGACCCCGCCAGTCACCGACCCTGGCACTCGCGGCCGCGTAGCGGTCGATCCGCGGCCCGGTCGCACGTGACGGTCTGTACGGTCGGGCCTGTGTCACGCCGGTCACCGCGTCGAAGTCGCCGGGCCGTGCGCCGTGGAGCGCGGTGGAGACGCCGGGCGGAGCATCTGTGCGGTGGCCAGGGTCCGGTAGAGGGGGCTTGCGGTGAGGAGTTCCTCGTGGCGGCCGGCCGCCGTGACGCGCCCCTCGGACAGGACGACGATCCGGTCGGCGTGCTGGACGGTGGAGAGCCGGTGGGCGATGACCAGGATGGCGCACTGGCCGCTGATCTCTTTGAGGGCCGTGGTGAGGGCCGCCTCGTTGACCGCGTCCAGGTGGGACGTGGGCTCGTCGAGCAGCAGGAGGGAAGGACGGGTGACGAGGGCGCGGGCCAGGGCGAGGCGTTGGCGTTCGCCTCCGGACAGGTTCGCTCCGCGTTCGCCCACGCTGCCGTTCAGTCCGCCGGGTACGCGGCTGACGACGTCGTCGAGGCGGGCCAGCCGGACGGCGCGGTGGACTTCGTCGTCCGGCGCGTCCGGGACTCCGTAGGTGATGTTGTCGCGGAGGGTACCGCTGATGACGGGGCTGTTCTGGTCGACGAGGGCGATGCGCTCGCGGCAGGCGGACCGGCGTCCTTGTCGCCACGGCGGCGGCATTCGCCGGATACCTGCTGCTCGGCTTCCAGCCGTCGGTCAACTTCTGGTGCCCGGCGGTCGCGTTCGTCTTCGTCGCCGCCCGCGAACGCCGCAGCCTCGTCCTGTGGGGCGCGATGCTGCTGGCCGCGGTCATCGCTGTCAGTGGGGCGTCCGGCCGGCTGCCCTGGCCCGTGACGGTCGTGCAGGCCTTGATCGTGCCCGCCGTCGCCGGTGCCTTCGGGCTCTCGCAGCGGCGACTCGCGCAGCGTAACGCGGAGTTGCGGCGGCTCACCATCCTGCTGGACGAGCAGCAACGGCAGGAGGCCCGTCAGGCGGTGCTCGACGAGCGTTTCCGGATCGCGCGCGAGCTCCACGACACGATCTCGCAGCACATGACCATCGTCACCTTGCAGACGGGCCTCGCCCAGTACACCTTCCACTCCGACCCCGCCGCCGCCCACCAGGCGCTCGGCATCGCCGCCACGGCTGGCCGGGACACCCTGGACGACCTGCGCCGACTCCTCGTCGTGCTGCGTACGTACGATCTCGACGGTAGGGCGGGTGCGCAGGGACCGTCCGTCCCGGACGACCCGTCCGCGCCGATCCCCGACGACCTGCTCGCCGACATCGACCGCATCCCCGCGCTCGCCGAACGCATGGAAGCGGCCGGCCTCTGCGTCACGGTCGGCTTCTCCGGGCCACGGCGACGGCTGCACCCCGGCGTCGAGCTGTGCGCCTACCGCGTCGTCCAGGAGGCGCTCACCAACATCGTCAAGCACTCCACGGCGCGGGCGGCCGACGTCGCCGTCGACTATCTGGACCGGGAACTGCGGGTGACGGTGCTGGACGGAGGAGCGCCCGTTTCGGCTTCGGACGCCGTCCCCGGCGCCGCGGCGCGTGCCCAGGGCTCCGGGCACGGCTTGATCGGCATGCGGGAACGGGCGAAGATCTGGCACGGCTCGCTGAGCGCCGAACCACGCCCGGGGGGCGGAGTCGGGGTGTGTCTTCGCCTCCCACTGGAGCAGGAGGCCTCCCTGGACGCGGACACCCCCCAGGACCGGGACCGGACCAGCGGCTGGTCCTGACGTGAGCATCTCCCGAGGCCGAGGAGCCCTGTGGCCCGCATCCTGGTCGTGGACGACCAGCACCTCATCCGTGCCGGCATCGTCGCCCTGCTGCGCACGGTGGACGGGCTGGGCCCGGTAGTCGAGGCCTCGGACGGCGAGGAGGCGGTCGCCGCGGCCCGCGAGCACCGCCCCGATCTCATACTGATGGACATCTACATGCCCCGGCTGAGTGGACTCGCCGCCGCCGAGCGCATTCTCGCCCTCGGTCTCGACCCGGCCCCGCGCATCGTCGTCCTCACCACCTTCGACGAAGACGAGTTCGTCTACGCGGCCCTGCGCGCCGGCTGCAGCGGCTTCCTGCTGAAGGACATGCCGCCCGAGCAGCTCCTCAGCGCCGTCAACGCGACCCTCTCCGCCGACCTCCTGGTCGCCCCGGCCCGCATCCGCCGTCTCGTCCAGAAGCACGCCGTTCAGGATCAGCAGCCTCAGCAGGCGGTCGGGCCCGGGGCCGACGCGAGGAGCCTGCTCACCGGACGCGAGGCCGAGGTGCTCGGCCTCGTCGCCCAGGGCCTGGCCAACGAGGAGATCGCCGATCACCTGTGCGTCAGCGATTCCACCGTCAAGACCCACCTGCACCGGCTCATGGGAAAGCTGAACCTCCGCAGCCGCGCACAGGCGGTCGTGGTGTCACCTCCTCCCGGTACGGGGGAGGCGGCACCGCTGTTGTGCGTGATCGGATCAGGAGCGCGCCACCGGCGCCGGCATCGCCCATCCCTTCGGTGCAGCTGTCTCAGAGGGCGACGAGCGAACGAAGTCGCACACCTGTCGGCTTGCCAGAACACCACCCCAGGAAAGACCATCTGGACCGGGCGGTGGTCGTCGTGGAGCCGTGACGTCCTCGCGGCGCCTGGTGCAGCGGCGGGCAGCCGCTCGACCGCACAGGGGCGATCGGCAGGGGTGACTTGTGAGCGGATGGACAGACGAGATCCGGGCCTGGGTGCGTGAGCCTCGCTTCTGGTTCGTGGCGACCACCACCGAGGACGGCGCACCGCACGTCACTCCCATGTGGGTGGATCTCGATGGTGATCTGTTGTGGTTCAACACCACGGTCGGCCGGGTCAAGGAACGCAACCTCCGCCGTGACCCCCGGCTGTACCTGTCCACTGTCAATCCGGACGACCCGTACGACCGCGTTCAGATCCTCGGCCGTGTCGTCCGCTTCGTGACCGGCATCGAGGCCGAGCAGCACATGGACGTACTCGCCCGTAAGTACCTCGGTACCGACCACTACGCGTGGCTGCTCCCGGGGGAGCGGCGCGTCTCGGTGTTCGTCGAGCCCACCCGGATCCGACGGATCACGGGCGTCGAGCCATTGCCCGCCGCCGCCCTGGAGCAGTAGCTCGCGTCGCCGAACACCTGACGTCGACTCGGCCTGCGCCCGCCCGTACCGCTCATCGCCGTACGTACGGCTCCGCTCCACGCGATCACCCGCTCCACGCGCAGGCGAGCGAGGCGGACGTCCTGTTGCCCCCGGAGCTCCGTGAGGAGACCGGCCCTCAGGAGTGTCTTCACCAGCGCCGGCGCCCGGTCGTCGTCCGCTTCAGCCGGACGAGGGAGCGGTCGTGTGCGCGGCTGAGGAGAAGCAGCGAGCAGATGGCGCCGACGAGTGCGCAGAACATGTCCCACTGGGTGTCCCAGACGTCGCCCTGGGTGGCGAGGAAGGCGTCGGCGGCCTGGCCTCCCGTCACGGCCGCGGCCCATTCCAGCATCTCGAAGACCGCGCTGAAGGCGAGGCAGGCGCAGACCGTCAGCGGGGGCAGCCAGCGGCTGCCGCGCAGCGGTGAGGTGCGCAGGAGGAGTTCTCTGACCAGGATGGCCGGGACGAATCCCTGCATGAGGTGGCCGAAGCGGTCGTACGGGTTGCGCTCCAGGCCGAACCAGTCCCGTACCCAGTCGCCCGCGGGCACCTCCGCGTAGGTGTAGTGCCCGCCCGTGATGAGGACCAGGGCGTGCACGGCCAGCATGCAGGACAGAAGATCGCCGAGCGGGAACCGCTTGCGCAGGAGGACCGCCAGGGGCAGGCCGATCATCACCCACACCGTCTCCAGGATCCACGTGGTGGGGTCCTTCGCGTGCCACGCCGACACCGCGAGCGCGACGGTGACGAGGGCCACGAGAGAACCGCGCAGCCGACGCCCGGTGCCGCGGGCGCCCGATCGGGAGAGCGTCGTGGAGATGGTGGACATGCCGGGCTCCTTGTGTCGAGGTGCCGACATCCTCGGGCCGTTCCCCAACTCCCGGCATGAGTACGGCTACTCAACTGCGGACCAGGCCCGGACGCGGTCCTGGTCGCCGCTGACGTCGCACGGGGGAGAACACCGACTGTTCGCCTCTGCTCGCGGTCTGAGGCAGGCCGAGTTCGCCGGTCCGCGACGCGGGGGTGAGGGCGGCCATCGTGGCTGCCTGGTTCTCCGTGCAGGCAGAGCGGGCGGCATTTTGTTTGATGGTGAGCGATTCTGTCCGAAGTTCTTGACAGGTGTTGATGGCGGCCCGACATTCACTCGCGACGAGGCAGATCACGCGCACGCCGCCGGGAGCACCGTGCGGCGCGCGTTCCTGCGTCGTCTCCTCGCGAACCCGTGTCCGAGAGGCTGACAAAAGTGAGATCACTACTTCGAGCCCGCGCCGCTGTCATCGGCGCGCTGGCGATCGTCGCCGGGGGCGTCGTCCTCCCGCCTGCGCAGGCAACCGCCGCGAGCGGCGACCAGTATGTCGACTGCTCGGCGTCGGTCGACGGCGACGGCTCCGCCACCGCACCGTGGAATTCCCTCGCCGGCCCCAACGGGCACGTCTTCGGCCCTGGCGACACGCTGTCGTTGCGGGCCGGTACGACGTGCACGGGCACGCTGGCACCGCAGGGTTCCGGGGCGGCGGGTGTGCCGGTCACCCTCGGGAGTTACGGAACCGGACCCGCGCCGGTCGTCGACGGCGACGGAGCCCCGTACGCCGTCCACCTCACCGACCAGAGCCACTGGGTCATCCGGGATCTCCACGTGACCAACCGGTCGACGTCCCGTGCCCAGCGCACCGGGATCCAGGTGGACTCGGTGTCCGGTGCTGCCAAGGCGGGCATCGTCATCACCGGCAACGAGGTCGACCACACCGCCGGGTGGGGCGACAAGACCGGCGCCAACTCGTCGTGGTACGTCTATTCCGCCGGCATCATGGTCCGTCATGCATCGGGCGTGGCAGGGCCGTTCGCCGGGATCACGATCACCGACAACACGGTGCACGACACCGGCGGCGGTGCGATCAAGATCAGCGGGGACGGCGCGGCGCGCAGCACCGGGGTGCTGATCGCCCGCAATACGATCCGCGAGGCCGGCGGTGACGGCATCGTCGTGCACAACGCCGACACGCCACTGGTGGAGCGCAACACGGCCCTGGACCTCGGCCTCGGCGCCTACCCCTTCGTCGCGGGCAACTTCGCCGGCATGTGGCCGTACAACAGCCACAACCCGACCTTCCAGTTCAACGTGGTCGGCCGCAGTCGGCCGTCCACCTTCGACTCCACCGCCTGGGACTGCGACATCGCCACCACCGGCACCTGTCTGTTCCAGTACAACTACTCGTTCGGCAACGCCGGCGGCTGGTACCTCAACTGCCTGGGAAACTGCGGTGGTTCGACGAGCACGGATGCCGTGCTGCGCTACAACGTCTCCCAGGACGACTGCCGGATGGTCGTCACCACCGGAGGTACCGGCATCACCCATATCTACAACAACACGTTCGTCTGCCCGTCCCGGCCGATACAGGACACGATCAGCGCCAACAAGCGCGTCACCAACAACGTCTTCGTGGCGCCCGGCGGCAGCTTCCCGACCGGTACCGACGTCACCTACGACGCCAACTCCTACTTCGGCGGCATCACTCCGGCACCTGGCGACAGCCGGGCCATCACCGCCGACCCGAAGCTGGTGGCGCCCGGCAGCGGCGGCGAGAGCCTGGCCGGCCTCACCGGACACCAGCTCCGGACCGGCTCCCCGGCCCTCGGCTCCGGGACGGTCATCGCCGGCAACGGCGGACGCGACTTCTTCGGCAACCCCGTCTCCGCGACGGCGAGCCCGAACCGCGGAGCGTACAACGGCCCGGGCGTCCCTCCGGGCGCACTGCCCCTGGCGGCGACGTACAACCAGGTCGGCGTCACCGCCGACGCCAATCCCAGCGCCGGCGGACTGTCCTCCGTCACCAACTCCGGCCGTACCTTCTCCGCGGAAGCGCTGACAGCGGCGGGGCTCGGCGCGGGTCGGCAGGTCACCGCGGACGGCGTCACCTACACCTTCCACCCGGGCGTCCTCGGCACCCCGGACCATGTCGTGGCCGCCGGCCAGACCGTGCGGGTGACCGGAAACGGAAGCAAGCTCGGCTTCCTCGGCTTCAGCACGTCCCACGCCCCCGCCGCCACAGGAACCCTCCGCTTCCAGGACGGCACCACCCAGCCGTTCACCCTCACTCTCACCGACTGGTGGGACACCACACCCGTGCCCGGCAACACCCTGGTCGCCCGCGCGGCCTACCAGAACCAGCACAGCTCGCCGTACAACGGCACCACCGGACCGTACGTCCACACAGCCTCGGTCTGGGCACAGACGATCACCCTGCCGGCGGGGAAGACCCTGGAATCGGTCACGCTGCCTTCAGGCAGCATCACCTCCGGCACCGCGCTGCGGATCTTCGACATCGAGCTGAGCGGCTGAGTCCGCGGGGGAGTGCACCGTGGGCCGACGGCACGTGCGGTCATGGTCTCGGCCACCCCTCGCCGATCCGCGCGTGGTCCAGCCGGGCTTCGACGACCCACGTGGGGTCGTGGGCCGTGCGGTCCTTCCGGTCGCGCTGCGGCGAGCGGGGTCGGAGACTGCGGACGAACGAACCTCTTCGAGAGCGGGACGACCACGCATCCACGACCGGTCCGCCGAGACCGGAGAGGGCTCCTACGCCGACTACCCCGAGCCGACGTGACGTGTGACCCGGCGAACGTGCACTGGTGGACCGACCGGTGACCCCGGCGGGGGCGGGAGGGGCTTCGCCGGGACGTCGTTCGCCGGGCGGCGAGCCGATCGCGTCGGCGATGCAGAGCTACGTGCCCGCCTCCGGCGTCCCGCCGCCTTGAGCCTGGTGGAGCTTGACGCGCTTGGGGTAGCCGGCCGTCGGCGGCGCAGATGCCTCTTCGAGAGCCTTGAGGCACCCGAAACGGTCCTCCGTCGAGTGCGGTGGCAGTGGCACGACGGACTCCGCCAAAGCGTTTCAGCGGCCGTCGGTGAAGATCGACGGCCCGAAACACGGACTTCGTGGTCCGCGGGCGGCGGGGCCGCGCTCCCGCTCGAGCCGAGTCCGGACAGAAGCGGCCTGTTGATCTACCCGGTGTTCCACAGTCCGCGCGAGGACTTCCCGCGGTGGTGAAGGGACGATTCTCCCCGTGCGGCACATGGGCATCCCGTTTGGGCTAACGAAGGTGACCTCAGCTCGCAAGGGGCGTTGAGCGGGCAGCACGGTCGTGATCCCTGCGACCGTATTCACTGAGGAGTCTCTTGATGTCTCGCATCGCGAAGGCCGCAGCGGTTTTCGCCGGCACGGGCGCAGTCGCGCTGAGCGGAGCCGCTCTGGCCATCGCCGACTCGGGCGCCGAGGCCGTCGCCGCCAACTCGCCCGGTGTCGCCTCCGGCAACGTCGCGCAGGTCCCGGTACACGTCCCGGTCAACCTCTGCGGCAACACCGTCAACGTGATCGGTGCGCTGAACCCGGCCTTCGGCAACACCTGCGCGAACCTGGGTGAGCGTGGCGCGACCGCCCAGGGCGCCGCGGCCGGATCGCCCGGCGTGGGGTCCGGAAACGTCGCCCAGCTCCCGATCGACGTTCCGATCAACTTCTGCGGCAACACCGTCAACGTGATCGGTGCGCTGAACCCGGCCTTCGGCAACACCTGTGTCAACGGCGGCGGTGGCGCGGACACGGGCTCCGGCCCCGGCACGGGCGGTGACGGCCCGGGCCTTCCTGGTATCCCCGGCGGTGACGGCCCGGGTGTTCCGGGTATGCCTGGTGGTGACGGCCCGGGTGTTCCGGGTATTCCTGGTGGCGACGGCCCCGGTCTGCCCGGTATCCCCGGCGGTCACGACCACGGCCCCGGCACGGGTGGCTACGGCGACAGCACCGGTGGGTACGGAGGCTGACACCCCCTAGGACGGCAACGGATGCCCCCCCTTTGAACGGGGAGGGGGACATCCGTTGCTCGTTCGGGCACGTAATGGCGCTCCCGTGTCGTGTCCGGCCCTCCCGCACGCCGGTGCGCGGCGGCGGAATCAGGGTCGTGCGGTCTTCGGCCTCCAGGCGACCGCCGAGCAGTGGTACCAGACCGGCATCGGGGACGCCGGCAAGAAGATGGGGCAGCCGTACACCATGGACAAGAAGTGGCTGCCGCTGACCATCGTTCTGGGCCTCGCCGGGCGGCCGTCGTGACGGCGTTCTTCTGACTGACGCGGAGAAGCCCCCGCTGCCGCAGAGGCTGTGTTACGGGGCGCTCAGTCGGCAGACGGCGGAGTTGATCGACGACGGCAAGGCGGGTGAGGTCAGCGCGGAGCCGCGGGAAAGTCCGGGCAAGGGCGACACCGCGGTGTTCACGGCGTGCCACGTGATGCGTGCCGACCCGGACAGCGACCACCCCCGAGGCATCTTCCAACCGACCATTACGGACGAGCTGCACGACGCTGGCCCCAGGAAGGACTCCTTCCCGCTCGGCCCCGCCTTCACCGGCTGGCTGCGTCCCGACGAGGCCAGGGCCGTACTCCCCGCCGGCTGCGCCGCCCGCATGGGCTCGACCGCCCCGTACATCAACGTCACGCTCAGGAAGCCCTCGCAGGAGGAGAAGGAGCACATCGTCGACCGGGATACCGCCATCCGCACCAGCACCACAGTGCTCCGCGAGGCGGCTACCAACCTCGCGCGGAATGCGGGCTGCTGACAGGCAGGAAGTATCTGGTGCCCCCCCTGCGCTGTCACGGTGGAGGAGGGATGACGCCGTTCCTGTGCAGGTCCTGGAGGAACCAGGCGACCAGCAGGGTGTCGCGTCGACGGCGAAGTATCGGCCCCGTACGGAGTCCACTCCTTGGAGGGAAGAGAAGAGCCGGCGGCCCCGGCGCCGACGAGCAGCACCACTCCGGCCGGGCCCGCACCCATGAGCAGCCCCTGGACTCGGCGAGGCAGAGAGCGCAGTGCGCGCCACTGGTTCGCCCTGCTGCTCGCGGCGCGCATGTCTCGGAGTCCGACGCCGATGCTGCGGACGATCGTCGCCACGTGGAGTGGTACGAGCAAGGCGATGCCGATGCCGAGCGCGATCCACTCGTCGGCGAACGGGGGGCAGGTGGGGCAGAGCGGTGAACGTCGCGGCGAGAAGGCCCGCTACGGGCAGTTCGACGTGCAGGACGGCGGCGTCGCCGTACTAGGCGAAGGCGTCGGCCTCGGCCTCGGCCTGCTTCAGGTGGAGGGTCCGCTGCGCGACCGCGATCTCCTCCTGCGCCTTCAGCCCGGCCTGCTCGGCGGCCCGCCGGGCGACGGCTTCGGCGATGTCGGCCTCCTGCTTGGCGCGGGCGGCCTCCGGCCGGCCCAGGTCCTCCAGGTTCGGTGTGCGCCACGGCGCGGAGAGCCGGTGCCTATGCCGCCCGGCGCCGCAGGCACGGGTAGGGTGACGGGCGTTCTTGACGCGTCATTGACGCGTCGCCGGTTCGGGAGACGTGGCGTATCCGCTGGAAGGGCTGCCGGAATCGTGGTCACTGTCGCTCGGCACCGTGGACGCTCGTTCTTCTCGGCGCACCCCGCCCGGACCGTGGTCCTCGGGTTCGCCGGCGTCGTGGTGGCCGGAACCGTCCTGTTGATGCTGCCGCTCGCGGCCGAGAACGGTGACGCCCCCAGTGTCCTGACCGCGCTGTTCACCTCGACCTCCGCCGTCTGCGTGACCGGTCTCGCGGTCGTGGACACGGGCACGTACTGGAGCGGCTTCGGCGAAGGCGTCATCCTGGCTCTGATCCAGGTCGGCGGTTTCGGCATCATGACCATGGCCTCCCTCCTCGCCCTGCTGGTCTCGGGCCGGCTGCGGCTGCGGATGCAGCTGACGGCACAGGCCGAGACGAGGAGCCTGGGCATCGGGGACGTACGCCGGGTCCTGCTCGGCGTCGCCGGCACGACTCTCATGATCGAGCTCGCCGTGGGGGCCTTCCTCGCCCTGCGTTTCCGCTTCGGGTACGGAAACTCCTTCGGTGAGGCCGCCTACCTCGGCTTCTTCCACGCCGTGTCCGCGTTCAACAACGCGGGCTTCGGGCTCCATGCCGACAGCCTCACCCGCTATGCCCAGGACGTGTGGGTCACCCTGCCGATCGCCGTCGCCGTCATCCTGGGAGGCATCGGATTCCCGGTCCTGCTGGAGATACTGCGTCACCGCAACCGCGTCCGCACCACCGGCCGGAAGAACTGGACGCTGCACACCAAACTCACGGTCATCACCACCGTGGCGCTGCTCATCGTCGGCACAGTGCTCACCGGCCTGCTGGAGTGGACCAATCCGGCGACCCTCGGCCCGCTCGACGTGTGGGGCAAGCTGCTCAACAGTTTCTTCCACTCGGCGATGAGCCGCACCGCGGGCTTCAACTCCCTCGACGTCGGTGCCATGCACGCCTCCACCCTCCTGATGACCTGCATGCTGATGTTCATCGGCGGCGGCAGCGCGGGCACCGCCGGCGGCATCAAGGTGAGCACCTTCGCGGTGCTGGCGGCAGCGATCCTCGCCGAGGTCCGTGGCGAGCCGAACGCGGTCGTCCTCGGCCGCCGCCTCGCCCCGCACGTGTTGCGCCAGGCCCTGACCGTGGCGCTCCTCGGCGTCGGACTGGTCATGAGCGCCACCCTCGCGCTGCTCTCGGTGAGCAAGGCGTCCTTCGAAGCCGTGCTGTTCGAGGTCGTGTCGGCCTTCGCGACCGTGGGTCTGTCCACCGGCATCACCGCCGACCTGCCGGCTGTCGGGCAGCTCATCCTTGTCGTCCTGATGTTCATCGGACGCATCGGCCCCATCACCCTGGTCTCCGCGCTCGCGCTGCGCGAACGCACGCGACGGTACGAACTGCCCGAGGAGCGACCCGTCATTGGCTAACTACCTCCACAACCTGCGCAAGCGGCGCCGCCAGCGGCTCACCGAGCAGCACCGGCCCGCCGGCGACCAGCGCGTCGCCGTCGTCGGCCTCGGGCGCTTCGGCTACTCGCTGGCGAACGAGCTGATGCGCCGGGGCTGGGACGTCCTCGGCATCGACACCGATGCCCGTCTCGTCCAGAAGTACAGCGACAGCCTCACTCATGCCGCCGCCGCGGACTGCACCGACCCCGACGTGTTGAATCAGCTCGGCGTCCAGGACTTCTCCAGCGCCGTCGTCGGCATCGGCAGCTCCATCGAGGCGAGCATCCTCATCAGCTCCAACCTCCTCGAAGCCGGCGTCCCCAACATCTGGGCCAAGGCTGTCAGCCGCCAGCACGGCAAGATCCTCGAACGCCTCGGCGTGCACCACGTCGTGCTTCCCGAGCACGAGATGGGCGAACGCGTCGCCCACCTCGTCACCGGCCGCATGCTCGACTTCATCGAGTTCGACGACGACTACGCCCTCGTCAAGACCGTCGCGCCCAAGGCCGCCACCGGGAGGCCCCTCGGCCAGTCCAAGGTGCGCAGCGAGTACGGGATCACCGTCGTCGGCATCAAGCGCCCCGGCGAGGACTTCACCTACGCCACCGCCGACACGGTCGTCGAGCCGGGCGACATCATCGTCGTCACCGGCAAGACCGGCGCCGTGGAGACCTTCACCGAACTGCCCTGACCGCTGCCATCAGGACATGGCCGTCCCGGTCGCTCGGCACCATTCGCAGCATCCTCGCCTGCCGGATCAGACTCCGTCGCGCCGGTGAGAGGTCCGTCGGCGCGGGGACCATGGTCGGCACTCTGTTCGCCAGGGTCCGTTCCCGGCATCGAGGAGACAGCAAAGACTGCCTGGCAGCGGCAGAGCCCAGAGCAGCGGTTCTGCTTCAGGATGGCCCCATCGAGGGCATGGACGTGATTGGCGCCGTCAAGCGCCGCCCCCGACGGGAGGAGCGGACAAGAGAGGGTCCGGTGCCGACAAACGGGGGAGTTGACGGCACCGGACCCACATTCAGCAGCGTACACGGGGCGGAACCGATGGAGCGCAGACAGCGCAGGCCCTGGCGCGTCTGCATTACTACGGGGCACTCGCCCCGGGATGCAGCAGTCGCCGGCGGTGACGACGCCCCGCCCCGGCCTCGCGGCGCGACAACCCACGCCACCTGCCCGCACACCCACCGCCGGAACCGACGTAGAAGCGGGGAACCAGCATGGCCAAGTCAGTGCACGCGGCAATCGGCGAGCATCCGATCCTCTGCCTGATGTGCGACAACGACACGTTCCGCAAGCGGGAGGTCAAGCTGAACAGCACGGGGATGGAGCTCTTCGACCTGGCCTGGGCGAACGAATCGGCGACCGGTCTGATCTGCCGGTCGTGCGGTTACGTCCACCTGTTCGCCGGCCGTGACCTCCATTTCAAGCGGGCCCGTGAGTGACACGGAGGGACGGAGGAACGATCCCCCGGCACCCCGGCACCCCGGCACTCACCGCAGGCGGCAGGGGACGCGGCGCGAGCGGTGGATCCGCGCAGAAGTGCCCCGGTCACTGATGGGGCCGGGGGTCACCGGCACCTCAACGGCTGACGCTAGGATCGGCGGCGGGTGAGCCGGGAAGTCTGGTCGGCATTGCCTTCACCCTGCCCCGAAGGACCCGGCCATGCCCCTCACCCTGATCATCCTCGCGCTGTTCGCGCTCGCCTTCCTGATGTTCAACATCGTTCTGTGCGTACGGGTCTGGTTGCTGACGGAGCTGCCCTTGTGGCGCCGGATCCTGCCCACGCTGCTGCTGTGCGCGGCGCTCGCGGCGAGTATCGGCCGCGCCTGGGGCATCACCGCCGTCGCCGAAACCGTCGCGTTCCCCCTGAACGCTGCCACCGCGATGCTCGGGATGTATGAGATGCACCAGCTGCGTGTCCGACGGGCGGCGGCAGGCGGTCGTCCAGAGGCATCGTCTTGAGCACGTGGGGCAGTTGGGCTCTCATCGTCGGTGTAGCCGTACTCGTCCTGGTTCCCAGCCGCGCCGTCCTCGCCGGCCGGCAGCCGGGCCGGTTTCGCTACACGCAGGGACCGGTGCGGCTCCTCGGCGCCGCCGGTCCTGCCGGGTACGGGGCGGTGCCGGCCAACGAGATCCCGCGCTTGGCCGGCGCACCCAGCGGCGTGCGTTCCACGTGCGCGTACATCGGCCTGGGGCTCATCGCCGCGGCCGTGGCGCTCGTCGTGCTCTACGACGTCCTCGCGGGCCGGTCGCGGCCGGACGGGAGGTGACCGCGCAAGCACGGTCCGGCAGCGGAGCTCGCGCGGCGGCGGTCCCGTCGGGACGCCCAGGGGCTCTCCAGTCGGCGACCTCGTAGGCGGCCGCCCGCGGGTCGGTGATCTGGTAGTAGAGCACGGTGTCGATGTTCACCACGAGGTTGTCCTCGGTGATCACCGGCTTGGGCGCGGACGAGTACACCTGCTCGCGCACGTCGAGTTTGGTGTTGACGCGGTTTCGCCGATGGCGGTCATGAGGGCGGCGGACGCGGCGCTCGGCGCGAGGCCGGCCGGGTGGCCCGTCACCTGTCTCAGGAGCCAGAGGGCCAGGATGAGCACGGTCCACCAGGCGGTGAGCGATACGGCCTCACGCAGCCAGCGGCTGGTGCGCGGTGCTGTGGCGGGCGCGGGCATGGGGTCAGGAGCCTTCGCGCGCGGTCGCGACCGGATGGTGCTGACGCGTGCGGGTGGTGACGCCCAGGGCCAGGCAGCCGGCGACGGCGAGGGCACCGCCGACTGCCGTGCGGCGCGACATCGGGCCCTATCTGCCGCCCCGCAGCGGTTATCTCCTGCTGCACCGCGCGATCTACCCGCTGGCCTGGGGCCTTGCTGTGGAGCGGACGACGGGAAGCATCCTCCGACGTGGCGGCTCAGGCGTGCTCTGGGATACCCGTGGTGACACATGCCGGCACCGCCTGGCCGGGCGACGTGGGCGTCAGAGGCGTGTGCTCCCCGTGGGGCCGGGGGAGCCGCCGGGCTGCTCGTTGCCGCCCTGCGGCGGGGCCTGGTGGGGGCGACTGTCGGTGACCTGGTAGGTGGCCTGTTGTTCCGGGGCGTCGTCGGCCTTCATGGCCTTGGTCTCGCTCTTGAGGATGCGGGCCGCCTTGCCCGCGCTGCGGGCGAGCTCGGGCAGCTTCTTGGCGCCGAGGAGGAGGATGACGACGATCAGGAGGATCGCTATCTCGCTGATTCCGAACACGGTCTTCCGTTCGCTGGAGGGGTTGTCCTGCTCGGTGGGTCAGACGTTGACGCCGAAGTCGGCCGCGATGCCGGCGAGCCCGGAGGCGTAGCCCTGTCCGACGGCGCGGAACTTCCACTCGGCGCCGTGGCGGTAGAGCTCGCCGAAGACCATCGCGGTCTCGGTGGCGGCGTCCTCGGAGAGGTCGTAGCGGGCGAGTTCGACGCCGTTCGCCTGGTTGACCACGCGGATGAAGGCGTTGCGGACCTGGCCGAAGCTCTGGCCCCGGTTGGCGGCGTCGTGGATGGAGACCGGGAAGACGATCTTCGTGATGTCGGCGGGTACGGCGGCCAGGTCGACCTTGATGGCCTCGTCGTCGCCGTCGCCCTCGCCGGTGAGGTTGTCGCCGGTGTGCTCGACGGAACCGTCCGGGCTGGTGAGGTTGTTGTAGAAGACGAAGTGCCGGTCGGAGGCGACCTTCCCCGTGTCATTCAGGAGCAGGGCGCTCGCGTCGAGGTCGTAGTCCGCACCGGTGGTCGTGCGGATGTCCCAGCCCAGACCGACGGTGACCGCGCTCAAACCAGGGGCTTCCTTGCTCAGCGAGACGTTGCCGCCCTTGGAGAGGCTCACTCCCATGTCGTCCTCCTTCCGGAACGTGGCGTGCTGGAGCCAGTAAATCTACAGTGATGTAGAAGGGTCGGGAAGAGCGGCCCCGATGCGGTGGCCCGCGTTCCTCTGGCGGCGTACGTCGCCACCGACATCACGGAAACAGTCGCGGACCGAGGCGTGTCGCCTCAGTACGATGTACCGCCCCCACAGGGGGCGGGACGAGTCGGTGGGAGGGGTGGCGGAATGACGAGGAACACGCGAGAGGGCCAGGACGCCACTCCCCGGCGGCGGGGACAGGGTGAGCTCGAGGCGCAGGTGCTGGCCGCGCTGCGCCAGGCCGACGGTGCCCATACTGCGGGGTGGGTGCAGGAGCGGCTCGGTGGCGACCTCGCGTACACGACCGTCATCACGATCCTGACCCGCCTGCACGCCAAGGGCGCGGTGGCTCGCGAGCGGGCGGGCCGCTCGTTCGAATGGACGGCGGTCGCCGACGAGGCCGGACTCGCGGCGCTCCGGATGCGGAGGGTGCTCGACGGCGAGACGGATCGGGAAGCGGTGCTCGCCAGCTTCGTGACGGGCCTCTCGCCCGACGACGAGCGTCTTCTGCGGGACCTGCTGGCTCAGGACCCCGAAGAGGGGGAAGACTGACCGCATGGGGGTCTTCGTCTTCCTGCCGCTGGTCCTGCCCTTAACGGCGTGGCCGGTCGCCCGCCTTGCCGAGCACCACCTGCATCCGCGGACGGCCACCTGGATCCTGGTCGGCGTGTCCGGTGTGCTCGCTGTGTGCAGCACGCTGTGCCTGGCACTGCTGATGGTCGTCGGCACCGCACAGCTGCCCGGCAACCCGCTGCCCGACGGCTGGTCCGACCCGGAGGTCCGTGAGGCCGTTCCCTACGACGAGATCGCCGGGAAGGTCGCCATCCCCGCCCTGTTCGCCGTCCTCGCCTCCTGCGTCAGGGCCGGGTGGCGGCATCGTCGCGTCCGCCGCCGGGCCCGCCGGGCCTTGGCAGGACTGCCCGCGACCTCGGTCGTCGTACTGCCCGACGAGAGCCCGTACGCGTACGCCCTGCCGGGCCGGAAGGGCCGCGTCGTCGTCACGACTGCGATGCTCGCCACGCTGACCGGGCCCGAGCGCCGGGCCCTGTTCGCCCACGAGCGTGCCCACCTCGACGCCCGGCACCACCGTTCTCTGCTTCTCGTGCAACTGGCGGCCTGCGCCAATCCGTTCCTGCGGCCCCTGCGTACGGCAGTCACCTACACCACCGAGCGGTGGGCGGACGAGGAGGCGGCCACCCGGGTCGGCAGCCGCCGCGTCGTGGCCCGCGCGGTCGCCAAGGCCGCGCTGTTCTCCCGCGGCACGCCTTCCGTGACGCTCGCGGGCTTCGCCTCCGCCGGCCCCGTACCGCGCCGCGTGGCAGCCCTGTTGGGCCCGGCGCCCGCCGCCGGCCTCTGGCCGTCCTTGTTCACCACCGCCGGTCTGGCCGCGTGGGGTGCGGCGGCCGGCACCACGGTCTCCGCGCTCTCCTCGGCGAACTCGGCTATCACCCTGTTCCTGATCCTGAAGGCGGCGACCCCTCTCTGACGCGCTCCGCCCACTCCTATCCTGGTGTCCTCTACCGGGGGAATGAGGGGGACTGATGGACTGGTTCTGGTGGGTCCTGATCCTGTTCTGGACAGGCGGCTTCGCGTGGGCGGCCGACAACATCCGTACGGCGCTGCGCAATCGCCACGAGCGCAAGATGGAACTGCTGGAGGCGACCAGGCAGGAACGCCTCGCACTTGAGGCCGCGCACAAGCCGCCGGAGCCGGTGTGCGGGTGCACGCACCATCTCGCGAAGCACGACAAGCAGGGCCGGTGCCATGAACGTGTCGAGGTGCCGACGGCCTGGGACGAGCACAAGAAGCCGGTCCGTTACGAGGCCGGCCAGTGCAACTGCCAGCAGTACGTGGGGCCGCAGCCGCTGTCGCAGGTGTACGCGGAGGAGCTGACGGACCTGGCCTGACCGCGGCGTGAAGGCGTGAAGGGCGGGGCCCGCGACGACGGGGCGGGCCCCACCCTGGACGGTGTAGGACTACAGGTCGAACTCGTGCGGCGGGAGGTCGAGGGCGAAGCACGCCTCCCGTACGACCGCCTGCTCGTCCTTGTCGAAGTCGCCGTCGGCGCCGCCGATGATGATGCCGATCTGGATGACGGCGCGGGCCTCGGCGGGCTTCTTCTTGGCCTTCGCGACCTCCTGGAGGACGCTGACCTTGCCGAAGTCGAAGTCGGCGGTGAGCTTGTCGCAGTTGGCCTCGAAGCGGCGCTGGAGGTCCTCCGCCGGGAAGTTCTGCAGGACCTCGTTGCTCATGATGAGCTGGGCGACCTTCTGCCGCTCGGAGGGGTCGATGCTGCCGTCGGCCGCGGCGACGAGCGCGCACATCGCCATGCTGGCGTCACGGAAGGCGCCGCTCTTCAGATCGTTCTTCTTCGCCATCAGCTGCGTCTGCATCGTCGACGCGGATTCCTTGATGCGGTCCCACAGGGCCATGTCCGAGCTCCGTTCTGCGTTACGTGTCGGAGGCGGTCCAGGCCGGAAGGGGGGACGGTCTGGATCACCCACATCTTCTACATTGATGTAGAAACTATCAGGGGTGAGCGTCACTGGTGCCGTTCCCGGTCACCTCCTCGCGGGCCGCTCCACGAGAGGGGCGGCTTCCTTGGCGAGCCGGTCGTCGTGAGGGGGCGGGCACGCATGGGGGCTCCTGCGGGGAGAGAGGGTGTCTCTGTACCCGAATCCAGAACCTACAGTCCTGTAGAGGCGATTCCGAGGGATGCCCCCCGGGGCCGCCCGCGGAAGTAGCCCGTGTGGCTGCACTCCCCGCCTTCGGCCCGGCATGGCGAGGCCCACGACCGGGATGCGGTCGCGGGCCGGGAGGCGTCCGGGCGATGGTCTGTCAGGCTGTCTCAGCCCTCGCCGCCTTCCTCCTCCTCGTCGCCCTCGAAGAAGTCGCCGATCTCGTCGACGGCCTCGGCCGCGACCATGCCGCCGACGACGCCGACGGCGAGTCCGGCCGCACCCGCCGCGATCGCCGTGCCCATGCCCGGGCCGGAGTGGTGGCCGTGGCCGTGGTCGTCGTGGTGGCCGTCGTGGTGGCCGCCGTGGTGGTCTCCGTGGCCGTAGGCGGCGTGGGATCCGTACGACGAGTGCGCTCCGCAGGAGGCGCGGTGCTCGACGAGCCGGCGGATCCAGCCGCCCGTCGCTTGAGGTGGCGCAGCCGCCATCGGACGCAACGGTCCGCTGCGACTGCGCCACCAAGCGCAGCGGGTATGGATCCAAGATCGCTTGGACCGGGCCGCCTTCCGGATCAGGTCGTGGGGCGGCGGCGGGCCGAGGACACTGACCACGAGGTCCGCCATGGCCTGGCGGTCGCGGGTGAGGACCGGATAGACGAGAAGATCCGAGGCGTGCAGCACGGGCGCGTCCAGGTCCATGCGGGCGGCGAGATCGAGGGCGTTGAGAGCCTCCTCGTACGAGTGGACGACGCCGCCCGCGCCGGGATGCGCGCGGCCGATGGCGACGTGGCCGCCGTCGGTGGCGCCGTACGCCAGTTTCGCGAAGTAGGCGAGCACTTCGGGTTCGTCGGCGGGGGCGACGCAGATCAGCCGCCCGTCCTTGGTGGTGATCAGGATGCGGCGGTTGCCGAAGCGGGCGACGAGCGAGGACTCGACGGAGCGGGAGACCGGATATCCGTCCGCGTACGGCTCCGGCCCCTCGGCGACGGCGACCGCGTGGGCGTGCGACAGGAGCAGCCCGAACCGCTCGGCACGCTCGGCGAGCCGCCCGAGATCACTGCGCCCGTACAGCAGATCGTCGACGAACTCCCGCCGCGCCGCCTCCTCCTGACGCACCGCCAGCCGCTGCGCGCGCTCGTGCCCCTCGGTGAAAGCGTCCACGGCCTGCTCCACGACGGCCAGGAGATGCCGGTGAGCCGCCTCCGGCAGACCGGGGTGTGACGCGCGGGCGGCCGTGAGGTGGGCCCGGACGAGCGGCCGCAGACCCAGGCCGTCCTCGGCCGCCCGCTCGCCGCGCGCCCGCAGCCCGTCCAGCTCCTCGCGGGTCAGGCGCCGGCCCGTCGCGCACGAGTCCGCGAGGATCTCGGCGTACCCCTCCAGATATTCCTCGGTCGTCGCGCTCTCCGGCACGGCCCCTCCCAGATCCTGACGCTCCGATGACGAGTTCCTGACGCGTGGGGACCAAGGGCGGCATGGCCTCGCCGAGGGCACGCCACCGGCATCAAGGAGGCGTCAAAGATTGCCGGGTCACGGCAATGCACGGTCGGTGTCGTCCGCGTCAGGATGGTCCTGCCGGAGGGGTCGGTGTGCAGCCGATGCCGGGGTACGGAAAAGCAACCGGCATCTTTTCCCGGGCCGCGCAGTACGACACGGCGCTCGGCCCCCGTACCTCCGCCTGAGCGGGTACGCCCTCATCTCTTCGATCGACACGGGGTTCTGTCATGGATGCCATCACCATGGGCGTCGGCGTGTTCGTCGCCGTCGCCCTGCTCTTCGTCGTCGCCGTGCTCTTCGTCGTCAGCCGGCTGTTCCGCAAGGTGGAGCAGGGCAAGGCGCTGATCGTCTCGAAGACGCGCAAGGTCGACGTGACGTTCACCGGGCAGGTGGTGCTGCCCGTCCTGCACAAGGCCGAGATCATGGACATCTCGGTGAAGACCATCGAGATCTCCCGGACCGGTCGCGACGGACTGATCTGCCGCGACAACATCCGGGCCGACATCCGGATCTCGTTCTTCGTCCGGGTCAACAAGACCGCCGAGGACGTCGTCAAGGTCGCTCAGGCCATCGGCACCGCCCGCGCCAGCGACAAGGAGACGCTGCAGGAGCTGTTCAACGCGAAGTTCTCCGAGGCGCTCAAGACGGTCGGCAAGCAGCTCGACTTCACCGACCTGTACACCAAGCGCGAGGAGCTGCGCTTCCGCATCATCGAGATCATCGGTATCGACCTCAACGGCTACAGCCTGGAGGACGCGGCCATCGACTACCTGGAGCAGACCCCGCTCGCCCAGCTCGACCCCGGCAACATCCTCGACGCCCAGGGCATCTGCAAGATCACCGAACTGACCGCTGTCGAGAACGTCCGCACCAACGAGTTCCGACAGCACGAGCAGAAGGAGATCACCCGCCAGAACGTCGACGCCCGCGAGGCCATCCTGGAGCTGGAGCGCCGGCAGGCGGACGCCGAGATCAAGCAGCGGCGCGAGATCGAGACCGTACGGGCCCGGGAGGAGGCCGAGACGGCCCGGGTGGTGGAGGAGGAGCGGCTGCGGGCGCAGAGCGCCTTCCTCAAGACCGAGGAACAGCTCGGCGTCCAGCGCGAGAACCAGGCCCGCGAGGTCGCCGTCGCGCAGAAGAACCGTGAGCGGGTCATCGCCGTCGAGAACGAGCGCATCGAGAAGGACCGGCTCCTGGAGGTCATCGCCCGGGACCGCGAGACGGAGCTGACCCGGATCGCCGCCGACCGGGAGGTCGAGGCCGAGCGCCGCGACATCGCCGAGGTGATCCGCGAGCGCGTCGCGGTGGACCGCACCGTCGCCGAGCAGGAGGAGTCCATCAAGAAGCTGCGCACGGTCGAGGAGGCCGAGCGCAACCGGCAGGCGATCGTCATCGCCGCCGAGGCCGAGGCACAGGAGAAGCTGGTCAAGGACATCAAGGCCGCCGAGGCCGCCGAGCAGGCGGCCGTGCACCGGGCGGCGGAGGAACTCACCCTGGCCGAGGCCCGCAACAAGGCCGCGGACCTCGACGCCCGCGCCAGGATCCGCCTCGCCGAGGGCATCCAGGCGGAGGCCGCCGCAGAAGGCCTCGCCGCCGCGCGGGTACGCGAGCAGGAGGCCGCCGCCATCGAGAAGACGGGCCGCGCCGAGGCCGAGGCCACGGAGGCCAGGCTGCGTGCGGAGGCGGCGGGCGTGCGCGCCAAGGCGCTCGCCGAGGCGGAGGGCACCCGTGAGATGGCGCTCGCCGACGCGACCGCGATCGGCGAGAAGCTCAAGGCGGAGGCCGCCGGCCTCACCGAGAAGGCCGCCGCCATGGCCGCGCTCGACGAGGCCTCCCGTACCCACGAGGAGTACCGGCTGCGCCTGGAGGCGGAGAAGGACATCCGGCTCGCGGGCCTCGACGTGCAGCGGCAGGTCGCCGAGGCACAGGCGACGGTCCTGGCCACCGGCCTGGAGCACGCCGACATCAACATCGTCGGAGGGGAGTCCGTCTTCCTCGACCGGCTCGTGCAGTCCGTCTCGCTGGGCAGGTCGGTCGACGGCTTCCTGGACCACTCGCAGACCGCGCGGACCCTCGCCGGCCCGTGGTTGAACGGCGAAGGCTCCTTCACCGAGGACCTGACGAAGGTGCTGGGCTCGCTGTCCACCGCCGACGTGCAGAACCTCAGCGTGTCCGCGCTGCTCGCGAAGGTCATGAAGTCCGGCGTCCTGGACGGGACGGCGGCGGCCGAGCCGGTGGCCGCGGCCGACCCGGGCGCGTTGAACGGCGCCGCCAAGAACTGACCGCCACGGGGGTGCGGTCGGGGGCTGCCGAGCCGCCGAGGGGGGGCGGCTCGGCAACCCGAATCACTGTGCACGCAGGGGAGCTGGAACGGATGGAGACCGGTATGGCCGATCTGACCGGTATGGCCGGCACGGCCGCTTCGGGGAACACGCTGGACGCCGGCACGTACGAGGTGCTGCGCGACCGCCTCGGCGCCCAGGCGGCCGAACTGGCCCGCCGGACGGAGGCCCTCAACACCGCCCGGATCGCCGAATTCGGCTCCACCGGGCTCACCCTTATGGGCACCGCACGGATCCGCACCGACGACGAGCGTGTGCCGCGCGACATCGTGGCCGTCGGAGACCTGCTGCTGTTCGGCTGCGACGCCGCCGCCACGCGGCTCGACCGTCCGACGGCCGTCGGCGACGTGTTCACCCTCCACGACCGTGAGCTGAACAGGCTGCCCGACGACGCCGTGCCCGGCCTCCTGGACGATCCGGACTTCGTCCGGGAATTCACCGCCCTGCACCGCTACTACCAGGGGGCGCGGCTGCTCAGGCTGCGCCGCGGGGAGGGCCGGCTCCTCGCCGTCTTCCGGACCGGCGAGCAGGCCGACGACATCCGCGTGCTCCGCTGGTCTCTCACCCCGGCCGGCGGGGCCCGCTTCCTGGACTCCCAGGGCGAGCGCGACCATGTCCGTCCAGCGCCGCAGGACTTCGAGTGGACCGAGACGACCCGCGAGGACCACGTCCTGGGCCGTCACCCGCACATCTCCATCGGCGGCAGGGTGTTCGTCGCCACGGTCGGCGGGACACTGACCGTCAAGACCGAGAACGACACCGAGACCGCGGACGGCATCCACGCCGAGCCGGTCGACGAGCCCCTGCAGTCGCTCGCGGACGCCGAGGTCGCCCACACGACCGTCGGGCCGCTGATCCTGCTGCGCATCCGCCCGTACAAGGAGCCCACCCGGCGGCATCTGGTCTTCCACACCGTCACGCGGACCGTGGTCCGGCTCGACGCCATCGGTCAGTCCTGCCGACGGCTGCCCGAGGACCAGGGAATCGTCTTCCCCGGTGGATACTGCCTGGCCGACGGGACGGTGAAGACCTTCGACGGGGCCGCCGGCGAGCTGGAGTTCCGGCAGGCCGTACGTTCCCCGAACGGCGAGGACGTGCTGTACGCCTTCCACGCGCCGGCCGAGGGCCGCAGCCTGCTCCTGCCGTACAACACGATCCGCAAGGAGATCGCCAACCCCCTGTCCTGCCGGGGCTACGCGCTGTTCGACGACGGCGCCCTGACCGTGCTCCGCGCCGACACGGACGAGCCCACCCGGGTGCACCCGCTCCAGCTCTGGCAGAGCCCGTACGCCGCCGCCACCCACACCGCGCCCGCCACGGGCGGCCCGCTGGCCCGGATCGGCAACGCCGACCTGGTGCGCGGCGTCTCCGACTGTCTCTCCATCGCCCGCCAGGTCACCGAGACCTCACCCACCCTCGTCGGGTACGAGACGCTCCTGGCGGCCTGCGCAGGCGCCGCGGACCGGCACCACTGGCTGAGCGACGCCGCGGCCGGTGATCTGTTCACACCGCTGAACGAGCTCCGGGCCACCGCGGAGCAGGTGCTCGCCGAGTTCGAGACCGTACAGACCCTGACCCGGCGGGCCGCCGAGGCCGTCGAGGCGTCGGCCGCGGACATCGCCCGCCTGGTGCGCCGGATCCGCGGGGAGGCACCCGCCGAGGCGACGGAGTGGATCGGCCGGATCACCGAACTGCGGCAGGCACAAGGCCACCTGCTGACCCTGCGGGAGACCCGCTACGCCGACACCGGGCGGATCGACGCCCTGGCCGGCGACCTGGCGGGCGCCACCGAGACCACGGCACAACGGGCCGTGTCCTTCCTGTCCCGCGAGGACGCCTTCGCCGGCCACGCCGACGAGGTCGAACGGCTCGCGGAAGCGGCCGCGGCGATCGGCACCGTCGCCGAGGCCGGCCCCGTGGCCGAGCGCCTGGACGCACTGACCACCGGCCTGCGGACGCTGACCGAGGTCGTGGCCGGCCTCGACGTCGGCGACGCCACCGTGCGCACCGCGATCCTGGAGCGCATCGCCGAGGTCCTGGCCGGGACCAACCGTGCCCGAGCCGCCCTCACGGCCCGCCGGTCGGAACTCCTCGACCGGGAGGGCCGGGCCGAGTTCGCCGCCGAGCTCGCGCTGCTCGCCCAGGCGGTCACCGGAGCCCTGGCCGCCACCACCACACCGGCCGACTGCGACGACCGGCTCGCCCCGCTGCTCCTCCGACTGGAGAACCTGGAGTCCCGCTTCGCCGACCACGACGGCTTCCTCGCCGAGACGGACGCCAGGCGCACCGAGATCCACGAGGCGTTCTCGGCGCGCCGCCAGACCCTCCAGGACGAACGCGCCTGCCGCGCCCAGCGGCTCGCCGACTCCGCCACCCGCGTCCTGGAGACGATCGCCCGCCGCGCCGCCACCCTGGACACCGCCGACGCGGTCCACACCTACTTCGCCTCCGACCCCATGGTCGCCAAGGTCCGCCGCACGATCGACGAGCTGCGGCGACTCGGCGACTCCGTACGGGCCGAGGAACTGGACGGCCTGCTCGGCGCCGCCCGCCAGGAGGTCGGCCGCGCCCTGCGGGACCGCACCGACCTCTACTCCGACGGCGGGGACACCATCCGCCTGGGCCGGCACGCCTTCGCGGTCAACCGCCAGGCACCCGAGCTGACCCTCGTCCCGCACGGTGACACCCTCGCCCTCGCCCTCAGCGGCACCGACTACCGCCTGCCCGTCACCGACCCGGAGTTCGCCGCCACCCGCCCCTACTGGGGCCAGGCGCTGCCGTCCGAGTCGCCGGAGACCTACCGGTCCGAGTACCTCGCGGCCCGGCTCCTCGCCGCCCACGGGCCCGCCCCGCTCGCCGGTCCCGAGCTGCCCGCGCTCGTACGGCGGGAGGCGGAGGACGCGTACGAGGAGGGGTACGAGCGGGGCGTGCACGACCACGACGCGACGCTCATCCTGACCGCACTGCTCGACCTGTACGAAGGCGCCGGACTGCTCCGTCATCCCGCCGCCGCCCGGGCCGAGGCGCAGATCTTCTGGGCCCACGGCACCACCGACGAGACGCGCGCCGCGTGGACGCGCCGCGCCGTGTCCCTGGTCCGGGCCCGGGACACCTTCGGGCTCGCCCCCGCGATCGGCGAGGCCACGGCGGAACTCGCCGCGGAGGTGGGGGACGCCGCGGCCGCCGCCTATCTCTTCGAGGAACTGGCCGCCGCGCCCGCCGGG
The DNA here is from genome assembly GCF_040681095.1 of Streptomyces sp. NPDC051909. NCBI lineage: Bacteria > Bacillati > Actinomycetota > Actinomycetes > Kitasatosporales > Streptomycetaceae > Streptomyces > Streptomyces sp. NPDC051909. The sequence continues at coordinate 47,821 of NZ_JBFAYA010000026.1, forward strand.
TTCGCCCTGTCCGAAGCCGCCCGCACGTTCCTGGACAAGTTCCGCCGTACGGTCGGGGACACGGCGTACGACGACGACCTGGCCGCCCTGCCCGCCCTTGTCGGACTGCCCGCACGGCGGCAGCTCGTGGAGGGCTGGCTCACGGCCTACGCGGCGTCCTGCGGAGAGGAGATCGACGAAGGCACCCTCGCCGAAGCCGTGGCCGTGGAACTCTGCCCCGGCCTTGAGCGGTACGACACGGCCGCCACGACGACCGCACGGGTCACCGGCCTGCTCGGCACCCACCCCAGGATCACCGGGCGCACGCTCACCCTCCGCCTGGACGAGTTCCTGGCGCGCACGGCGGACTTCGCCGACCACCGGGTGCCCGGCTTCCGCGCCTACCAGCGGCAGCGGACCGCACTCCTCCGGACGGAGCGGGACCGCCTGCGCCTGGACGAGTACCGGCCCCGCGTCATGTCGTCGTTCGTCCGTAACCGGCTCGTCGACGAGGTCTACCTGCCGCTGATCGGCGACAACCTCGCCCGGCAGATCGGCGCCGCCGGCAGCGCGAAGCGCACCGACTCCCACGGCCTGCTGCTGCTCCTCTCCCCGCCCGGATACGGCAAGACCACCCTCGTCGAGTACGTCGCCGACCGGCTCGGCCTGCTCCTCGTCAAGGCCGACGGTCCGGCCCTCGGCCGGACCACCACCTCCCTCGACCCCGCCGAGGCGCCCAACGCCGCCGCCCGGCGCGAACTGGAGAAGATCGCCTTCGCCCTGGCGGCCGGCAACAACGTGCTGCTGTACCTCGACGACATCCAGCACTGCTCGGCCGAGTTCCTGCAGAGGTTCATCCCGCTCTGCGACGCCACCCGCAGCCTGAACGGCCATGACCTGCGCGGCAAGCGCTTCGCCGTCTGCATGGCAGGCAACCCCTACACCGAGTCCGGCGGGCGCTTCAGGGTGCCGGACATGCTGGCCAACCGCGCCGACGTCTGGAACCTGGGCGACGTCCTCACCGGCAAGGAGGACGCGTTCGCCCTCAGCTTCGTCGAGAACGCCCTCACCGCGAACCCGGTGCTCGCCCCGCTGGCCGGCCGCGACCGGGCGGACCTGGAACTCCTCGTCCGGCTCGCCGGCGCCGATCCGACGGCGCACCGCGACCGGCTCACCCACCCCTACGCCCCCGCCGAGCTCGACCGGATCCTCGCCGTGCTGCGGCACCTGCTGACCGCCCGTGAGACCGTCCTCGCGGTCAACGCCGCGTACATCGCCTCCGCCGCCCAGTCCGACGACGCCCGCACCGAGCCGCCGTTCCGCCTCCAGGGCTCGTACCGCAACATGAACAAGATCGTGGCCCGTATCTCGCCCGCCATGAACAGCGCCGAGCTCGCCGCCGTGATCGACGACCACTACACGGCCGAGGCCCAGACCCTCACCGGCGAGGCCGAGGCCAACCTCCTCGAACTCGCCGCCCTGCGCGGCACCCTCACCCCCGAGCAGGCCACCCGCTGGACCGGGATCACCGCCGCCCACGCGCGAACCCAGGCCCTCGGCGGTGCCGCCGACGACCCCCTGGCCCGCGCCGTCGCCGCCCTCGGGCTGCTCGCCGACCGCATCACGGCCGTCGAGACCGCCATCACGCGCGCCGCGGACCCCCGCCATCTCCTCGCCCGCGGCGGCGGACGGCACGCCTCCCCGCCCGCCGACGCCTGATCCGGAGGCTCGTAGCTCCCGTACGACACACCGCCGTACGACCGGCCGCCGTCAAGGACTCGCCAGAAAGCCGTATGGAACCTATAAAGTTGCCGACGGTGTGCCGGGAAGTCTGGTCGGCGAGTTCTTTCGTGTTCCCGTTTTCGGACGACCCCTGGTCAGGAGCCGCCGCATGCCCGCCCGTGATCTCGCCGAGCCGTATCCGCACGTCACGACCGACGACCGTGCCGTGGACGCGGTCCGACTCCTTGCCGAGCACGATCTGCCCGCGCTTCTGGTGCTCGACGCCGACGGGACTCCGTACGCCGTCGTGCCCGGCTCCCAGGTCGTGCGCCAGCTCGTGCCCGAGTACGTGATGGAGGACCCGCTCCTCGCCCCGGTCATCGACGAACGGCACGCCGAGGCGATCGTCGACGACCTGACGGGCAAGACGGTGTCCCAGTGGCTGCCCGCCCGCTCCTTCAAGCCGCCGTACGTCGGCCCGGACGCGGGGTCGATGCAGATCGCGGCGGCCATGGCCCGCACCCACGTACCCCTGGTGGCGGTGGTCGAGCGCGACGGTCCCACGAGCCGTCTGCTCGGCGTCGTCTCCGCGGCGGGGCTCATGCGACACCTGCTCGCCAAGGGCGGCCAGGCGTGAACGACTGGCAGAGCTGGGCGTCGGTCGCCGTCTTCGCGGGCGTCTACGTCCTGATCGTCACCGAGTGGGTCCACCGGGTGGCCGCGGCCCTGGGCGGCGCCGGACTGATGCTGGCCATCGGCGCCACCGACGACGCCTCCGCCTTCCACTCGCAGGAGACCGGCATCGACTGGAACGTCATCTTCCTGCTCATGGGCATGATGATGATCGTCGGTGTGCTGAAACGGACCGGGCTCTTCGAATACCTGGCGATCTGGTCGGTGAAGAAGGCCAGGGCGAAGCCGTTCCGGGTGATGACGATGCTGGTCGTCATCACCGCCGTCGCGTCCGCGCTGCTCGACAACGTCACGACCGTCCTGCTGGTGGCCCCCGTCACGCTGCTGGTGTGCGACCGGCTGAAACTGCCGGCCCTGCCGTTCCTGCTCGCCGAGGTCTTCGCGTCCAACGTGGGCGGCACCGCCACCCTCGTCGGCGACCCGCCCAACATCATCATCGCCAGCCGGGCCGGCCTCACCTTCAACGACTTCCTCGTGCACCTCGCACCGCTGTGCGCGGTCCTGATATGCGTCCTCGTCCTGCTGTGCCGGGTGATGTTCGCGAAGTACTTCGTCTACGACGAGAAGCGCGCCGCCGAGGTCATGGAGCTGCGCGAGCGCGAGGCCATCACCGACCCCCGGCTGCTCGCCCTGGGCCTGGGCGTCCTCGCCCTCGTCGTCGCCGGATTCGTCCTGCACCCCGTGCTGCACTACGAGCCCAGTGTGGTCGCCCTGCTCGGCGCCGGCCTGCTGGTGGCCGTGTCCAAGGTCGAGACGGGCGAGGTCCTCGGCGAGGTCGAGTGGCCCACGCTGGCCTTCTTCGCCGGCCTGTTCGTCATGGTGGGGGCACTGATCGAGACCGGCGTCATCGGCGAGCTGGCCGGCTGGCTCGCGGACGCGATCGGCGGCGCCGAACTCGGCGGATCGATGCTGCTGCTCGGCGGCTCGGCCGTGCTCTCCGGGATCGTCGACAACATCCCCTACGTCGCCACGATGGCACCGATCACCAGCGAACTCGTCACCGACATGGGCGGCGACCCCGACCACGTGATGTGGTGGGCCCTCGCGCTGGGCGCCGACCTCGGCGGCAACGCCACCGCCATCGGCGCCTCCGCCAACGTCGTCGTCCTCGGCATCGCCGAACGCAACCGCCGGCCCATCTCCTTCTGGCAGTTCACCAAATACGGCCTCGTCGTCACCGCCGCCACGGTCGCCGTGTCCGCGCTCTACCTGTGGCTGCGCTACTTCGCCCTGGCCTGAGACGGTCCGGCGCGACGCCCGCCGACATCTCACGGCGCGGACGCGTCCGCCCGTCCGTGATCGGCGGCGTACGCCGCGAAGACCTGCTCAGTGGGCATCTGCGTGCGCAGGAAACGCGCGTCGAGGACGGCGGCGAGATCGTCCAGCGCCGTACGCAGTACCGACGCGGACAGCCGCACGTCCGGGTGACGCGCGTTCTCCGCCTGCCGGGCCAGGGTGGCCGCGTATGCGAGCTGCCGGGGCAGTGAGGTGTTCTCGTCGCCGTCGTAGAAGTAGTACGACTCCGCGTACTGCATGAAGTCGACCGACGTCACCGACAGCGCCGTCGCGATGCCGTCCAGAAGGGCCGCGCCCCCGTCCGAGTCGAGCGCCTCTGCGGTGGCCCGGCTCCGCCGTACGTGCGACAGGCGCAGCGCCAGGGCACGGCGGCGGGCCAGGGCCGGGTAGACGCCGAGGATCCATGCCACGGTCGCCGACAGCAGGACGAAGCCCACCAGAGCCTCCAGGGGGGCGAACACACGCAGCCATCCGGATGCCGGCGCGATGTCCCCCAGTCCCAGCGTGGCCAGGGTGACCAGTGAGACGTACAGCGCGTCGACGGGGCCGGCGTGCTCAGCGGGGACGAGAGCCTCCGCGTAGGAGAACCGCTCGGGCATGTGGGGCCAGTAGACCAGCCCCCAGCCGACCGCGACGGTCAGCGTCCACAGCGCGACGACCATGACCATGCCCAGCGGGCCCGCCAGTCCGGCGGGCCGCCGCCGGACTCCCCACGCGGCCGACAGCCGCCACAAGGCCATCATCACCAGTCGGCTCAGCCCGCCGTGCCTGGTCGGATGCCACAGCGTGTGGAACACGTCCCGGAGGATGACCAGCACCAGCAGCGCGCCCGCGACCATCGAAACCCAAGCCATGCCCGCCACCCTTCCCTATTTTGTGCAGCCTCCTCGTAACGACGCCGATCACCGGCGAGCCGACTGCGGACGGTGCCGTCCGGCAGATAGCGCTCCAGGCCGAGTCGATGGATCACGGCCTGCGCCTGCGGGTTTCGCGTGGGTGATGTCGAACGGGAGCCCTCGCCGCCCTGGTTGCCGGATCCCGGCAATTCCGGCCGCGCCCGGGTGCCCGTCAAGGCCCTGTCAATGCCGCGTAAGAAATGTGTAAGGTCCGTTGCGGAGTGCCGGGAAGTCTGGTCGGCGAACAGAAGTCTGGTCGGCGAACAAGGGACACATGTCTTCGCTGCCGATCGGGGGACTTCCTTCATGGTGCTCGTCGCTGTCTTCGGGGCCGCGCTGCTTGTCGCGGTGCTGCTGTCCGGGCTCGCCGCCCGGACCGTTCTGTCCACCTCGCTGCTCTTCCTCCTCGGTGGAGCGCTGGTCAGCGACGGATTCCTCGGGCTGATCCACATCTCGCCGGAGAGCGAGATCGTGTCGGTGACCGCCGATCTCGCGCTGTTCGCCGTGCTGTTCACCGACGGCATGCACGTCTCCTTCGCCAAGCTGCGGGCGAACTGGCGCAATCCGGCACGGGCGCTCGGTCTGGGCATGCCGCTCGCATGCGTGGGCATGGCGCTGATCACCCACTACCTGGTCGGACTCGACTGGACGACCTCCTTCCTGGTCGGCGCCGTACTGGCGCCGACGGACCCGGTGTTCGCCTCCGCGATCGTCGGACGCAAGGAGGTCCCGGCCCGGCTGCGCGAGCTGCTGAACGTCGAGAGCGGGATCAACGACGGGCTCGCTCTGCCGGTCGTCCTGGTCCTCATCGCCGCCGCCGGCCCGACCGCGGGCCACGCCGAGGCGTCGTTCGGGACGATCGGTCTGGAGCTGGGCCTGGGGCTGGCCTTCGGCGTGCTGCTCCCGCTGCTGGTCAACGGGCTCGTACGGCTTCCGCTGCTCGGCGCCGAGCCGAAGCTCCAGCCCCTGCTGCCGCTGGCCACCGGGATCATCCTGTACGGCGCGTGCCACCTGACCCACGCCAACCCGTACCTGGCCGCGTTCTCCGCGGGCGCGGTCCTCGCCGCCGTCTCGCCGGAGTCGCAGAAGGCCTTCGAGCCGCTGGGGGAGTCCCTGGCGGAGTTGGCCAAGTTCGCCGCCCTGCTCGTCTTCGGCGCGCTGCTGACACCGCACCTGTTCGGCGACCTGTCTGTGGGCGGGTACGTCGCGGTGGTCCTGGCGATCGTGCTCATCCGGCCCGCGTCGCTGCTGCTGTCGCTGTGGGGGACGCGGATCGACCGCAGGGAGAAGCTGGTCGCGGCCTGGTTCGGGCCCAAGGGCTTCGCCTCGGTCGTCTACGGCCTGCTGGTCCTCCAGGCGGGCATCCCGCAGGGCCCGGAGGCGTACACCCTGATCGCGGTCTGCATCGCCTTCTCGATCATCGCCCACAGCAGCACCGACGTCCCCATCGCCCGCCTCTTCCGCGTCGACGACCTCGTCGACACCGGCGAGGCACCCGAAGCGCGCCCCGAGGACGGAGCGACGACCGCGGAGGCCCCGGCCCGTGCGCGCGCGTGACCTGGCCTGGCCCTGCACCTGCGTGCGCCTGGACGCCACCCTCCGGGAGGCCGCGGAAGTCCTGGTTCACGAGCGGGCCCCGGCGCTCGTCGTGGTGAGCGAGGACGGGCACCCCCTCGCCACCGTCCCGGCGACGCGGATCCTGGCCGCCGCCCTGCCCGAGGCCGTACGCGAGGACCCCCTCCTCGCCGCGGTGGTGGACGACTCCCTCGACGACACGGTCCGGGCCCGGACCGAGATCCTTCGGCTCGCCGACGTGCTGCCGAAGCGCCCGGACGCACTCACCGTCGTGAGTCCGGATGCCTCGCCCCTCCACATGGCCACGCTCATGGAGCGCACCGACAGCAGCGTCGTCCTGGTCGTCGAGTACGACGACGGCCGGCCGCATGTCCTCGGCACCGTCGACGCGGCCGCCCTGCTCCAGCACTACCTCTGACCGGCCCGAGCAAGGCCGTCACCTCGAAGGACCCTGTGGCGCGACGGCGAGGTCCCGTCCTGCTGGGCGGCCGCGGAGCCGTCTCGCTTCGCATGGTGATGCGTGGAGCAGGTGGGGCGTCCGGGTGAGGCCCGGGATTTAATCGGTGGTGCCGTGTCCTTGGGTGGGGCTATGGTTCTGCTCGTTCCGAGGCGCGGCTGTGTCGTTGCCGAGGGCACGGTGTCGGTTCGTCGAGAAGAAGCAGGAGGTGAGGACATTGATGACTGTCACGGTGACGGGCGCTGCCCGCATTCAGGAGTTCATCGTTCCCACCCCCGTGGTCTCCGGCTGACACCCACTCCGCTTCCGCGCGCTCGAAGCGCGCCGCCGGGGCCACCCTTCGAAGGGTTTCCCCTTGTTCAACGCTTCGCTCAACACGTCTTCCACTTCTGATGCTCAGCACGCCCTCGCCGTCTACGGCTGGGACGAGGGGTGGGAGGCCGAGTTCGCCCCGTACGCGGCGCAGGGTCTGCTGCCCGGACGGGTCCTCCGGGTCGACCGGGGCCAGTGCGACGTCGTCACGCCTGAGGGCGTCGTGCGCGCCGACACCACGTTCGTCGTGCCGCACGACCCGCTGCGGGTGATCTGCACCGGCGACTGGGCCGCCGTCGACCCGGACGGTGTCGGCGACCCCCGCTACGTACGGGCGTACCTGCCGCGCCGCACCACCTTCGCCCGTTCCACCTCCTCCAAGAGGTCCGAGGGCCAGGTCCTCGCCGCCAACGTGGACCACGCGATCATCACCGTGTCGCTGGCCGTCGAACTCGACCTCGGGCGGATCGAGCGCTTCCTGGCACTCGCCTGGGAGTCGGGAGCGCAGCCGCTCGTCGTCCTCAGCAAGGCCGACCTGGTGCCGGACCCGGTGGGGCTGTCGTACCTGGTCGAGGACGTCGAGACGGTCGCCCCCGGTGTGCAGGTGCTGCCGGTCAGCTCCCTGACCGGGGACGGTCTCGATGTACTGCGCGCGGTCACGGCGGGCGGTACGAGCGTGCTGCTCGGCGTCTCCGGCGCCGGCAAGTCGACCCTCGCCAACACCCTGCTCGGCACGGACGTCATGGAGGTCCAGGCCGCCCGCGACGTGGACGGCAAGGGGCGCCACACCACGACCACCCGCAACCTGCTGGTGCTCCCCGGTGGCGGCGTCCTGATCGACACGCCCGGCCTCCGCGGGGTCGGCCTCTGGGACGCCGAGGCCGGCGTCGGCCAGGTCTTCGCCGAGATCGAGGACCTCGCCACGCGGTGCCGCTTCCACGACTGCGCCCACGAGTCCGAACCGGGCTGCGCCGTCACCGCCGCCATCGCCGACGGCACCCTCCCGGAACGCCGCCTCGACAGCTACCGCAAGCTCATCCGCGAGAACCAGCGCCTGGTCGCCAAGACCGACGCCCGCCTCCGCGCCGAAATCCTGAAGGACTGGAAGCGCAAGGGCGCGGAGGGCCGCGCGGCGATGGACGCGAAGCGGGGCCGCCTGCGGTGACGGGCCCGGGGCACGGGCAAGGGCGGCCCGGGGCCTGCCAAGCCGGGGCCGGGACGGCCCCGGCTTCACCGGGCCACCTCACCGGCACGGCGGGCCTGTGCGCCTGAGGCTGGTCAGCTCCGGCCCACGGCCGCCCGGGCCGCAACCGCAGGGTGTACGCCCCGGGGCATCAGCCCCGACTCCGTGTCCGAAATCCGCCAGTCGCAGCCCTCCCGGTCCCGCACACTGGACGACATGACGGACACGGAGACCGGCCCCACGGCACCCGCCGGCACCCACCTCGGGCCCCTCGACGAGGAGACCCGGTACCAGGCGGTCAGCAGTCGGGACGCACGGTTCGACGGGGTGTTCTTCTTCGCGGTGGCCACGACCGGGATCTACTGCCGGCCCAGTTGTCCGGCCGTCACGCCCAAGCGGCGGAACGTGAGCTTCTTCCCGACCGCCGCGGCGGCGCAGGGGCACGGGTTCAGAGCCTGCCGGCGGTGCCGGCCGGATGCGGTGCCGGGGTCGGCCGAGTGGAACGTGCGGGCGGATGTCGTGGGGCGCGCTGTGCGGATGATCGGGGACGGGGTGGTGGACCGGGAGGGGGTGCCGGGGCTGGCGGGGCGGCTCGGGTACAGCGCGCGGCAGGTGCAGCGGCAGCTGACCGCGGAGCTCGGGGCCGGGCCGGTCGCGCTGGCGCGGGCGCAGCGGGCGCACACCGCGCGGCTGCTGCTGCAGACCACCGGGCTGCCGGTCACCGAGATCGCGTTCGCGTCCGGGTTCGCGAGCGTGCGGCAGTTCAACGAGACCATCCGCGCCGTCTACGCCCGCACCCCCACCGAACTGCGCGCCGAGTCCGGCACCGGGACCGGCGCGGGGACGCGCACCGCGCTGGCCGCCGGGGTGCCGCTGCGGCTCGCGCACCGGGGTCCGTACGCGACGGGGGAGGTCTTCGACCTGCTCGCCGCGGAGGCGCTGCCGGGCGTCGAGGAGGTGGTCGGCGCGCCCGGCGCCCGCACCTACCGGCGCACCCTGCGCCTGCCGTACGGCACCGGGATCGTCTCCGTCGACGAGCGCGCCCCGGGCCGCGGCGGCCGGGGCGGGAGCGGCGGCTGGCTGGAGGCCCGGATCCACCTCACCGAGCTCCGCGACCTCACCACCGCCGTACAGCGGCTGCGCCGCCTCCTCGACCTGGACGCCGACCCGTACGCCGTCGCCGAACGCCTCGGCGCGGACCCCCGCCTCGCCGCCGAGGTCGCCGCCCGCCCGGGCGTACGGTCCCCGGGCGCCGCCGAACCGGAGGAGTTCGCGCTGCGGACGCTCGTCGGCCCCGACGAGGCCGCGCGGCTCGTGGAGTCGTACGGCACACCCCTGGAGACGCCCTGCGGCGCGCTCACCCACGTCTTCCCCGAGCCCGCCGCGCTCACCGGCCACCCGGTCGCCGGCCCGCTGGCCGCCGCCCTCGCCGACGGCACGGTCCGTCTCGACCCGGGCGCCGACCGCGACGCCTCCGCCGAGGCCCTGGCCGCCGTCCCGGGGGTCGGCCCCGAGGCCGTCGCCGTCATCCGCACCCGCGCCCTCGGCGACCCTGACGTCCCGGCCCCGGGCCTTCGGGACCACCCGGAATGGCGCCCCTGGCGCTCGTACGCCGCCCGCTATCTGAGCGACGCCCAGGGCCTGTCCGACCCTGATCCGGAAGAAACGGCCTAGGCCGTGTCCGCCCCCTGGAACTCCTCAAGCCCCCAGCTGTGGATCCGGCGCGGATGGATCCGGATCACCTCCTCGCTGAAGTACGGGCCCAGCGCGTGCGGGCCCACGAGGAGTTCCGCCTCGCCGCGGATCTCCACGCCCCGCACCCGCCAGGGGCGGACGCTCGCCAGGTCGTCGACGACCAGGGCGAGCCGCGGGTTGGTGCGGAGGTTGCGCCACTTCTTCGTGCGGCCCATCGCGCCGCCGCCGATCAGGACCGTGCCGTCGTCCTGCGGGAAGAAGCCCACCGGGTTGGCCTGCGGCTGGCCGGCCGGGTCGACCGTGGCCAGCCGGCCGAGGCGCTGCGTCGCGAGATAGGCCTGCTCGGCCTCGGTGAAACCGTCGAAGTCCCTCATGCCGCCGGCCATCGCACCCGACCTCCTTGACGTCAGCCCCAGATCACCGCCCCCGCCCAGGCTCCCACGATCAGCAGACAAGAGAACAGCTCCACCAGCACGCTCGTGCCGGCCGCACGCATCACCGTGCGGGTGGCCGCGCGGGCCTGGCCGTGCCCGCCGAGGCGCAGGCGCTCGGACAGATAGACGCCGCCGATGAAGCCGGGGATCGCGCCGAGCACCGGGAGGAGGAGGAAGCCCAGGAACGCGCCGGTCCCCGCGTACGCCACCATCCGCCGCGTGATGCCGACGCCCCGGAAACGCCGGGGCGGCAGCTGCCAGACCACCACCTGGGTGAGCAGCAGCAGGCCGGTCGAGGAGACCAGCAGGATCCAGGCGAGGCCGGTCTGCTCGTGCAGCGCCCACCACAGCATCGCCGCCCACACCAGCCACGTCCCCGGCACGCCGGGCGTCAGGACCCCGAACAGGCCGAGCAGCATCACCATCGCGATCAGCAGGAGCTGCCACACACCCATTCGCCCAGGGTGCCGGAGGCCCGGCGTTCCCGCAGGTCAAGCGATACGCACGGAGGACGCGATCGTCAGCCGGTCGTCGGGCCGGTCACAGGACCCGTCACAGGAATCGCCGCGGCGACGAGATGCCGCTCCTTGCGGCTGATCAGCGGGAAGACGATCTTCAGCCGGGTCTCGCTGTACGGGGAGGACAGCACGAACGACGAGTTCAGGATCCGCTCCCTGATCTCCGAGCGGAACAGGCCCTCCCGCTGGATCGTCATCGTGTGCTCCACCGGCTTCGCGAACGTCGGGTCCGCCCGGAAGATGAAGAGCCGGCGGTCGGTCATCGCCAGGTAGTGCGGCACCGGGGTCGGGACCACGGTCATCGCGCCGCCGCTCGCGATCGCCGAGGCGATGCCGAAGGCCGCCGTCCGCCCCACGGACACGGTGCTCAGGCCCACGATCGACGTCACCTCCACCTGCTCCCCGGGCTCCAGCATCGGGGTGACGGTGGCCAGCAGGGCGCGACGGCGCCTTCCGTTCATGCGCGGTACTCCAGAGGGGTGACGAGACCGGCCGGTGCTCACCGACCGGGCGCTCACCCTGCCATACGGCCCCGGCTCACCCGCGGGCCACCCACCCCTTCTCGTACGCGTGCCAGCCGAGCTGCAGCCGGGTGGTCACCCCGGCCAGCTCCATCAGGCCCTTCACCCGCCGCTGCACGGTCCGCAGCCCCAGGTCCAGCTGCTTGGCGACGCTCGCGTCGGTCATCCCCGCGAGCAGCAGGCTGAGGATCTCCAGGTCGGTCGGGTCCGGGCCCGGCACCTCGTCCTCGGTGATCTGCGCGCCCGCGCCGAGGCGCAGCGGCAGGGCGTCCCGCCACACCGACTCGAACAGACCCATCAGCGATTCGAGCAGGCCGCTCGCGTGCACCACGAGCGCGGCCGGCTCGGCGCCCCGGCCGGTGAGCGGGACCATCGCGAGCTGGCGGTCGGCCACCACCAGCTTGGTCGGCACCCGGTCCACCACCCGGATCTGCTCGTGGCGGCCGAGCGCCGCCGACAGCTCCACCAGGCCGTTCGGCAGGGTCATGACCTCGCGCTCGATGACCACCCGGTAGCGCACCCCGCGCTCGACGGCCAGCGCCTCGGCGTCGTTCTCCATCCCGGACACGGCGATCGGCTTCCCGGTGACCAGCGCGCACACCTCGTCGGTGGCGCCGAGCTGGAGCTGCAGGAAGCGGTGGGTGACCGCCCCCGCGCCGGTCACCACCTCGACCAGGTCGTGCACGGCCGGCTCGGTGGCCTCCGCCCGGTACTCCTGGGCGAGCAGTGCCGCCGCCAGCTCGGCCTGGTCCAGCTCGTGGCGCTGCTGGGTGAGCAGCGCGCCGAGGGCCACTCCGGGCGGGGCCGCGACCCACCGGCCGATCCGGGCCGAGGACTGCGCGGCGAGGCCCTGTGCCTCCAGGCGGCGCAGCGCCCGCTCGGTGTCGGGCTCCGGAAGCGCGAGCCGGTGGGCCAGGTCGGAGACCTCGGCCGCGCCCATCGAGACCAGGGCACGGTAGGCGGACTCCTGCCGTTCGTCGAGACCTATCGCTGCCAGCATCGCTGTCCCACCCCTCGCGCGGACGTCCCGGGACGACCCGGAATGTTCCGGACATCCACCGGACGTGTTCGTTCCGTTGGTGCTCTGGCGGGAATCGGCCACGGCGCATTCCCGCCTCGCCCATCCTGCCTGCACCACCCTCACCTCTGCCAATGTGGCGCCACCGCAGCACCAACAGCCTCCGGACATGGGTGCCTTATGCCCTTATGTGCCGATGCCCTCGTGTCCGGATCCAGATGGGGAGAGCGATGCGCCCGATTTCGCGTACGGCCCTGGGAGCGGCGACCGCCGCCGTCCTGGCCGTCACCGCGGTCGCCACGACCGCGGCCGCAGCGCCGCGGGACACCCGGTCGACCGCCATCGGTACCGGTGAGCGACCGCTGGTCGGCAGCGAGGCCGCCGCCCGCGGTGGCGGGCGAAGCGAGATGGGGGTGCCCCCGGCCGAAGGCTGGGGGAGGCCCGTGTGGGGCGACCGGACCCACCACGGCGAGGCCGGCTCCTTCGGCGACGCCGGCAGCCTCCGGCTGCGCAAGGGCGACGAGGTGCTCGGCGAGAGCGCATGGCCGTTCGGTGTCTTCGAAGTCCCGTCCGAGAGCGCCGAGTACACGCTCGAACAGAACGTCATGAAGTTCGGCAGCAAGGTGTGGAACCGCTCCACCTCCGTCAACTCCCTCTGGAAATTCACCTCGAAGCTCGACGAGAACGTCTACTCTCAGGGCATCCCGATTCTCTTCCCCCGGTACGACCTTCCGGAGGACGGACTCAAGACCCTCGCCGCCACCGACGGCCAGCACATCGGCCTCGGTGTGACGGGTCACGCGGGCTACACCCCCGCCGCGATCGCCGCAGCCACCCTCTCGTACTCCTACGACGGCGGCACCACCTGGACCGCGGCGCAGATCACCCACCAGGGCGACGCCTGGACCGCGACCGTGAACCACGCGGGCGCCGGCGGCAAGCAGGGCACCCTGAGAACCGAACTGACGGACGCCCACGGCAACTCCGTCACCCAGACCGTGGTCCGCGCTTACGACGTGCGCTGACCACGCCGGTCCGCCGGGCGTCCTTCCCGTGGGGGGTGGGGTCGTCCGGCGGACCACTCTTTCGGCCCAGAGCTTTTCCCGATGTCCCGTTTTCTGACGCCCTGTGCGGTGGACAATAAGGGCATGACTCAGCAGGGGGACACCAACTGGTGGGACAAGCTGTACGACGAGGACGCGCAGGACACCGCACCCGCGCCCACGCCGGACAGCCTCGACGAGCGCTACGACTCCGCCGCGGCGACCACGACCGAGCTCCCGGCCCCGCCGCCCGAGGCCCCGCCCGCGGCCGAGGCCGACCGGGACCCGCGCCTCGCCCCGGACCCGGTCCTTGCCCCGGTCCCGGTCCCTGACCCGGTCCTGGACCCGGAGCCCCCGCCCGCGCCGCCGCCCGTCGAGACACCGACCGTGCAGGTCCCCGCGCCCCGGCCCCGTACCGGACACGTCGGCACCCGGCCGCCCACCTACGACCCCGAGCCGACCCACCTGCCCGCCGCCCGGCCCGGCGAACTCGACGCGCTCGTCGCCGACACCGTGCTCGACGGAGCCCGCTACGGCGGCTACACCCTGCGCGCCGTCTCCGTCCGCGGCGACTCCGCCCGCTTCCGCGGCGAACCCCGCCGCGACGCCCTGCTCACCGCCCGCTTCGGCCACGACGAGGCCGCCCTCGTGCTCGTCGCCGTCGCCGCCGGACGGCGCGGCTCCGAACACACCCACCTCGCCGCCGCCGACGCCTGCCGCTGGATCGCCGAGTCCGTCGGCCGCAGCCACGCCCGGCTCTCCGAGGACATCCGGGCCGGCCGCCGCGGCGACCTCAAGTCCGGACTGCACCGGCTCACCGACCGCACCTACGGCAAGCTCCGCTCCCGCGCCGCCGAACGCGACCTCGACCCCGAGGAGTACACCGCGGGCCTGCGCTGTCTGCTGCTCTCCGCCGACCCCGAGTGCCGCACCCGGATCTTCTTCGGCATCGGCACCGGCGGCCTCTTCCGGCTCCGCGACGGCACCTGGCAGGACATCGAGCCACTGCTCCCCGAGCCCACCGCGACCGTCGGCGCCCCCGTCGTCGGCTTCGGCTCCCGGCCCGTGCCGCCCGCCCGGACCGTGCTCGGCGAGGACGACCCGGCCGATTACGACGTGCCCGAGGCGGGCGAGGACGGCGACCGGCTCACCATGCGGCTCGGCGTCGCCGACGCCCCCGGCCGCCCGTTCGTCGAGGACCCCCTGCCGCCGCCCGCCGAACCGTTCCGCTTCCGGGCCTCCGTCGCCCGCCCCGGCGACACGCTGCTGCTCGCCTCGCACGGCCTCGCCGAGCCCATGCGCGGCGAACCCGCCCTCGCCCACGAACTCGCCGCCCGCTGGTCCGGCGCCGAACCGCCCGGCCTCGCCGCCTTCCTCGCCGACACCCAGCTGCGCGTCACCGGCTACGCCGACGACCGCACGGGCGTCGCCGTCTGGGAGGCGTAACCCAAGGAGGCACGACGGCGGTGCCCATGGGTTGATGGATCCATGGCCAAACAGAACGTGGCGGAACAGTTCGTCGACCTCCTCGTGCGCGCGGGCGTCCAGCGCCTCTACGGAGTGGTCGGCGACAGCCTGAACCCCGTCGTCGACGCGATCCGCCGCAACGGCGCCATCGACTGGATCCAGGTGCGGCACGAGGAGGTCGCCGCGTTCGCGGCCGGCGCCGAGGCGCAGGTCACCGGCAGGCTCGCGGCCTGCGCCGGCTCCTGCGGCCCCGGCAACCTCCACCTCATCAACGGCCTGTACGACGCGCACCGCTCGATGGCCCCGGTGCTGGCCCTCGCCTCCCACATCCCGTCCGGCGAGATCGGCCTCGGCTACTTCCAGGAGACCCACCCCGACCAGCTGTTCCGCGAGTGCAGCCACTACAGCGAGCTGATCTCCAACCCGCGCCAGATGCCCCGGCTGCTGCAGACCGCCATCCAGCACGCCGTCGGCCGGGGCGGCGTCAGTGTGGTCTCGCTGCCCGGCGACATCGCCGCCCAGCAGGCCCCCGAGCGGGCCGCCCAGAGCGCACTCGTCACCTCCCGGCCCACCGTCCGGCCCGGCGACGGCGAGATCGACGACCTCGTACGGATGATCGACTCGGCCGAACGGGTGACGCTGTTCTGCGGCAGCGGCACCGCCGGCGCGCACGCCGAGGTCATGCAGTTCGCCGAGCGGGTGAAGTCGCCGGTCGGACACGCGCTGCGCGGCAAGGAGTGGATCCAGTACGACAACCCGTACGACGTCGGCATGAGCGGACTGCTCGGCTACGGTGCCGCCTACGAGGCCACCCACGAGTGCGACCTGCTGATCCTGCTCGGCACCGACTTCCCGTACAACGCCTTCCTGCCCGACGACGTGAAGATCGTCCAGATCGACGTACGGCCCGAGCGGCTCGGCCGGCGCTCGAAGCTGGACCTCGCCGTGTGGGGCGACGTCCGCGAGACCCTGCGCTGCGTCATTCCGCGGGTCCGCGCCAAGACCGACCGGCGCTTCCTCGACAGGATGCTGAAGAAGCACGCCGACGCCCTGGAGGGCGTGGTCAGGGCCTATACCCGCAAGGTCGAGAAGCACGTCCCGATCCACCCCGAGTACGTGGCCTCCGTGCTCGACGAACTCGCCGACGACGACGCCGTCTTCACCGTCGACACCGGCATGTGCAACGTCTGGGCCGCCCGCTACCTCACCCCCAACGGACGCCGCCGGATCATCGGCTCCTTCAGCCACGGCTCCATGGCCAACGCGCTGCCGCAGGCCATCGGCGCCCAGTTCACCGACCGCGGGCGGCAGGTCGTGTCGATGTCCGGCGACGGCGGATTCACCATGCTCATGGGCGACTTCCTCACCCTGGTCCAGTACGACCTGCCGGTGAAGGTGATCGTCTTCAACAACTCCTCGCTCGGCATGGTCGAGCTGGAGATGCTGGTCTCCGGACTGCCCTCGTACGGAACCACCAACAAGAACCCCGACTTCGCCGCCATCGCGCGGGCCGCCGGCGCCTACGGAGTGCGGGTCGAGAAGCCCAAGCAGCTCGCGGGCGCCCTCAGGGACGCCTTCAAGCACAAGGGTCCGGCACTCGTGGACGTCGTGACCGACCCCAACGCGCTCTCCATCCCGCCCCGGATCAGCGCCGAGATGGTCACCGGCTTCGCCCTGTCCGCCGGCAAGATGGTGCTCGACGGGGGAGTGGGACGGATGCTCCAGATGGCCCGGTCGAACCTTCGCAACGTCCCTCGTCCCTGACACCCGGCGTCCCGCGCCCCTGACGGGCCGTGCACATCCATGAATGCCGCCCTGCCAGCCGGGCATGCATCCCCGTGAGCCTGTTCGATCCGACGACGGGGTGGGGGATATGGCCGGGGAGACGACACGGTCGACTCGACTGCTCAGAAAGGTGGGATGCGCGGATCTCACCGCCGTACCGGAGGTGCGACATGCCTTACGCGCGATGCTGGGGTCGTGGGGCGGACCGGGCGCCTCCGACGTCGCCGAACTCCTCACCAGCGAGCTGGTGACCAACGCCCTCGTCCACACCGAGCACGGTGCGGTCGTCACGGCCACCGTGCTCCCCGGACAACTGCGGGTCGAGGTGCGGGACTTCGTGTCCGGACTCACCCGCCCGCGGGTACCGCACGCCGACGACGGTACGCACGGGCGCGGTCTGGTCCTGGTCCAGGCCCTCGCCGACTCCTGGGGGGTGGAGAACCACGGCGTGGGCAAGGTGGTCTGGTTCGAACTGTCCGGGGCGGACTGAAACGGCGGGGCCGCCCGAGGAGGATCCTCGGGCGACCCCGCCGTTCAAGCTGTGCGGCTCGGCGTGTGCAGCTCAGCCGAACTGCTGCTCCAGGTCCGCGAGTTTGCGTTCCAGGGAGTCGAGGCGCGGCAGCGCCTGGGTGTCGTCCTCGGCGGTGAGGTCCACCGTCCGGGATTCGCCCGTGCGCGGCTCAGCGCCCTTGACGGCTTGCAGGGAGGGTCGGGAGCGAAGCGGCAGCTGTCCGGGGTCGGCTATGGCGGGCTCCGCGACGGCGGCCGGCACCGGCCCCGCCGCGGAGCCCGCACCGCCACCGGAGGCGCCGAGCGCCGCCACGTCGACCTGGCGGCCGGAGCGGCCGAACGCCCGGTGCTGACGGTTTATGGCCTTCAGGCGCGCCCGGTCCAGCTTGGCCTGCTCCCGCCGGCGGATCCGGTTCTGCTCCTTCTCCCGCCGGTCCTCGCGCACCTCGTCCACGGCCTCGTCCAGCGTCCGTACGCCTTCCAGGAGCATCAGCGACCAGGCGCCGAAGGTCTCCCGGGGCGCCCGCAGCCAGCGGACCATCCGGATCTGCGGCAGCGGTCTCGGGATCAGGCCCTGCTCGCGCAGCGCGGCCCGCCGGGTCTGCTTCAGGGCCCGGTCGAAGAGCACCGCCGCCGACAGGGACATGCCCGCGAAGAACTGCGGGGCGCCCGCGTGGCCCAGGCCGCGCGGCGCGTGCACCCAGTTGAACCAGGCCGCCGCCCCGGCGAACGTCCACACCAGGAGGCGCGAGCCGAGCGCCGCGTCACCGTGGCTGGCCTCGCGGACGGCGAGCACCGAACAGAACATCGCGGCGCCGTCGAGGCCGAACGGGACCAGGAACTCCCAGCCCCCGGTGAGGTTGAGGTTCTGCCGGCCGAAGCCGACGAGCCCGTGGAAGGAGAGCGCCGCGGCGACCGCTGCGCAGCAGAAGAGCAGTACGTAGGAGGCGGTGCCGTAGACGGCCTCCTTGCGTCTGCGGCGTTCCTCGCTGCGCTCCCAGGTGTCGTCGGCCGCGGCCTGGTCAGCGGCGCGCTTCCCGCGCGCGAGCACCGCCACCGCCGTCAGGACTCCCGCCACCATCACGCCGCCCGGAAGCAGCCAGTCCAGCGATATGTCGGTCAGTCTCATGCGGTGTCCCTTTGTCTCGCAGAGAGGGCGATACGGCGGCCCATATTGGCCGACCGGGCGGGGCGGCCACGGGGTTTCGGGACAAGAGCACGCCATTGGGGTCGCACAGCATACGAATAGGTGCGATCTGGTCGAACTGCGGTGCGAGGACGCCGAGTCGCGTTCGAATTCGATCACCCCTGCGGGTGGTGTGACCGTGGAGGGAGGGCAGGCGGGTCAGGCGGTCGCGGCAAGCCGGCGGACCCGCTCGGGGTCGGCCGTGCGCGGGCAGGTCAGACAGGTGTCCTCGGGGCGCACCGTGTAGAAGAAACAGCACGTGACCCGGTCACGGGTGGCGCGCGCCCCGCCGCCGCAGGCCTCCGCCGACCCGGGCAGTTCCCGGAAGCCCGCCGTCCCCACGTACGGCCGCGCCGTGCCCGGCATCAGCCGCTCCAGGTCCGCGAGCGCCCGGCCCTCCTCGCCGAGCAGCGCCGCGATGTACCAGAGGCTCTCGACCACCTCGTCGGTCACCATGCCCCACAGTCCCCGCCGGCCGCGCCGCATCCGGGGCCCGAAACCCGCGAGCACCTCCTCGAAGTGCTCGGCCAGCGCGTCCCGCGCCGCCGCGCGCAGGGCCTCCTCGTCCGCCACCACGCGGGCGCCGGGCAGCTCCGCCAGCGGATCCCCCGGCAGGCACGAGAACTCCTCGACCCGCACCGCGATCCGGCCGAGGGCCCGCTGGAAGGACAGGTTCCGCGCGGGGAGCCGGGGCACCCGGCGGTGCAGGAACCAGGGGAGCGTCACGAGCAGGCACACCGGCCACGCGTACCGGTGAAGCCCGAAGCCCGCCACCACGTCCGGGCGGGCGGCCCGCCCGTAGTCCCGCCGCACCTGCTCCTCGTCCCAGGCCAGGAAGGCGTCCAGACCGGCCCCGCCGGCGCCCAGCTCCTGCGCGGTCACCCAGCCCGGTCCGCGCGGCAGCCGCTCGTCCCCGGCGAGCTCCTCCACGCGTAGACCGGTGAAGACCTCGGCGAGCCGTGCGTAGGCGGCGGCGACGGGCGAGGCGAAAGGTGACGGCAGCAGAGCGGGCACGGCCATGCGGGACCACCGAATCACGATCGTTAGCAGGTTAGCCTTACCTTACCCGACCGATGCGGTGTTTGAACTGCGACGCCGTCCGCCTATCGTGCACGGGGGACCCCGGCACCGCGAGCCGGGCCCCAGGCACGACGGCGCAGGAGGACCCCGGTGGAGCAGGGCAGCACCCGCGGGCGGACGACCGGCCGCCCCGCCCCCGCGGCGTACGGCGACCCGGCGGCCGGCCGGGTCCCCGAACAGACCGTCCGCGGCGAACACACCCACAGCGAGCCCCCGGCCCCCGGCCTCGACGCCGAGCCCGGCCTCGGTCTCGGCGAGCCCCGCACCGTGCGCCGGCACTCCGTCCGCGGCCAGATCCTCCAAGCCCTGCGCACCGCCCTCGTCGGCGGCGAACTCGTCCCCGGCGAGGTCTACTCCGCCCCCGCCCTCGGCGAACGCTTCGGCGTCTCCGCCACCCCCGTCCGCGAGGCCATGCAGCAGCTCGCCACCGAGGGCGCCGTCGAGGTCGTCCCCAACCGGGGCTTCCGGGTCACCGAACGCACCCCGCGCGAACTCGCCGAACTCGCCGAGGTCCGCGCCCTCATCGAGGTCCCCGTCATGCTCCGGCTCGCCCGCACCGTGCCCGCCGAACGCTGGGCCGACCTCCGCCCCCTCGCCGAGGCCACCGCCACCGCCGCCGCCCGCGGCGACCGCGCCCACTACGCCGAGACCGACCGCGCCTTCCACCGCGCCGTCCTCGCCCTCGCCGGCAACGAACAGCTCCTCGCCGTCGCCGACGACCTCCACCGCCGCTCCCAGTGGCCCCTCGTCAGCGCCCCCGCCACCCGCCACGGCGAACTCGTCGCCGACGCCGCCGAGCACACCGCCCTCCTCGACGCCCTGATCGCCCAGGATCTCGCGGTCGTCTCGTCACTCGTACGCGAGCACTTCACCGGAGCGCAGCACTGACGACTAAGGTCGACAGTGTCAGCCTGTTACTCCGTTCGAACCGCGCCGACCCCGCGACCGACCGAGAGGTGTCCATGCCGTCCGTCCGCGCGGAGCGCCCCGGGGCCGCGGCCCTGCTCGGCTGGCTCACCGACCCCGACGCACCCCGCCTCTGCCTCGTCACCGGGGGCCCCGGGCTGCTCGACTGGCTCGCCGGGCACGGGCCCCGGGCCGCCGGGCGGCACCGCAGTGCCCGCGCGCTCGTCCCGCTGACCGGGCGCACCGCGCTCGGCACCGCCTGGGCCGTCGCCGACCGCCTCGGGGTCGTCGCCGGTTCGCCCGGCGACCTCGTCCGGGCCCTCGCCACCAGCGACACCGCCCGCGCCGCCCGCACCGTGCTGCTGCTGCCCGCGCTGCATGCCGCCGCCGAGCCCGCGGCCGTCGCCGCGCTCGTCGCCGACCTGGCCCGGCTCGGCCGGGTGCGGGTGGTCGTCGAGGTGCGGCCCGGCACCGCCGCGTACGCGCTGCTCGCGGAGGGGCGGGTGACGGTCGTCGACGCGGAGGACGAGGACGAGGACGAGGACGAGGACGCGGGAACCCCGACCCCGCTGCCCTCACTCGGCAGCACGCTCTCCGACCCGGCCGTCGTCTGCACCGCCGACCCCGTCGCCGTCACCACCGGCTACGAGAGCGACCCCGACGACGCCCACGGCGGGCTCCGCACCGCCTGGCTGCGCGCCGGGCAGGCGCTCTGCGCGGCCCGCACCCCCGCCGACCGGGCCCTCGTGCTGCTCGGCGCCCTCGGCGACGGCGCCGACCCCCGGCTGCGGCCCGCCCTGGAGGAGCTGGCCGCGCCCGCGCCCTGGCGAGTGCGCTGGACCCGGGTCGTCGGGGACGTCGCCCCGCCCTGGCCCGGGCCGGTGGGCGCGCTCGCCGTACAGGGCGGCACCCTGCTCGCCGCCGACCTCGGCGGCACCGTACGGCTGCTCGCCGCGACCGACGCCCGGCCGCTCGGGCGGCTCGACCACCCGGTGACCGGCCGGGTCACCGCCCTCGCGCCCGCGCCCGACGGGACGGTGCTGCTGCTCGACGAGCGGGGCCGGCTGCACACCGTACGGGGCCGGGAACCGCGCGCTCCGTACCTCCAGCGCCTCACCGAGGCCGTCTCCACCACCCTCAGCCGGCACCCCGGCACGGCGCTCGCCGCGATCGCCGGGTCCGTGGTGGTGGGGGACCGGCTGGGGTCCGTACACGCCTTCGGCCTGACCGGGCTGCACCAGGCGGCCCTGCACAGCGGGCGGGTCACGGCGGTCGCCGCGGTCGAGTCCGCGACGCCGTTCGTGTGCAGCGGCGGCACGGACGGCGCGGTGCGCCGGTGGACACCCGGCAAGGAGGCCGACCCGCGCCCGCTCGCCGAGCGCCGCGCCCCGGTGGTCTCGCTCGCCGCGACCGAGACCCCGCGCGGGCCGGTCCTCGCCGCCGCCTGGGGGGACGGGACCGTGGAACTCCACGACGTCGACCGGCGCACCCGCCTCGTCTTCCGGCCCGGCCCGCCGGTCCGCGCCGTCGCGGTCACCGATGACGGGGCGCTGATCGTGGGCCTCGACGAGGCGCTGATACGGCTTGAGCGGGTGGGCTGACCCCCTCACCCCGGCCGAAGAGGGGCCGGTGCGGTGGGAACCGACGAGTTGAGGGGCGCGGGGGACGTGCAGGGGGCCGCGTTCGGGACGTGAAGCGTGATTTGTGGCGCGGAGTGCAGGGCGTTCAGGTCTCAGGAGAGTTGGCCGCGCCGTAAATCATGCAGTCCCGAATGCGGTCACCGGAACGGCACCCGCGCCCCGCCCCGCCCACGATCCGCGCCCCGCCCCGCCCCGCGCCCCCTCAGATCGCCGGCCGCGGCGTCAGCTGGGCCGCCAGCCAGGTCGGTACGCCGCCCAGGAGGCGGAACAGGCGGGTCGCCTCCGCGCGCAGGCGGCCCGCCTCGGGTTCGGTCTCGGTGGCCGCCAGGGAGGCGAGGGCCGGGGCCGTGCCGACGAGGTAGCCCAACTCCTCGCGGATCCGCAGGGATTCGGCGAATCCGTGCCGCGCCTCCGCCAACTCGCCCTCGCGCAGGGCGAGTCCGGCGAGGTGCCGCCAGGTCGAGGAGAGCAGCAGCGCGTCCTCGTGGGCGGTGGCGCCCGCGTGGGCGCGGCGCAGCGCGGCGCGGGCGGCCTGCGGGGAGTCGCCGAGGTTCTGCGCGAACAGTCCGCGCCGGTAGTCCAGGAGCGCCCGTCCCGCGGTGTCGGTACCGACGAGGGCGGCGGCCCGGCCGAGCGCCGCGCGGGCCTCGTCGGCCCGGTCCCGTACGCCGAGCAGGGTCGACGCGTAGGCGAGATGGCCGCGTTCGCAGGCCGCCGCCCCGCGTTCCTCGTCGGTGCGGGCGACCGCCTCGGCGGCGCGCAGCGCCTCCTCGGCCTCGGCCCAGCCCTGTTCGGTGTAGAGGCAGCGCTCGATCAGCAGGGCCGCCCGTTCCAGGGCGGCGGCGGGTTCCGTCGCGCGGGGGGCGAGGAGTTCGGCGGCGTCCGTCCAGCAGCCGCGGGAGCGAAGCCTCCAGATCGCGGTTTCCAGTGGGGTTCCCCGCCCGTACGCCACATTGCCCTCCCCGAGCACGCCATCGAGCTGTGAGTAGGACGGCATCTCAGCACGAACGAGGGCACGGGCCAAGGGGGTGGGTGAAAGTTTTCACAAAGACATGGGGCCGGAAACACGGGGGGACGCGGGACGGGGCGGCTCTCGACTGCCGCCCCGTCAGGTCGCTTGATCACCCGATGAGATGAATCCCCGCGGCGGAATCGCGGGTTCACCCGATCAGCTCATCCGGTCAGCTCATCCGGTCAGCTCATCCGGAGCGCCAGGAAGAAGTCGAGCTTGTCCTCCAGGCGGGACAGGTCCCGGCCGGTGAGCTGTTCGATCCGGCCCACCCGGTAGCGCAGCGTGTTCACGTGCAGGTGGAGGCGGGTCGCGCAGCGGGTCCAGGAGCCGTCGCAGTCGAGGAAGGCCTCCAGGGTCGGGATGAGCTCGGCCCGGTGGCGGCGGTCGTAGTCGCGCAGCGGGTCGAGGAGGCGCGCGGTGAAGGCGCGCCGCACGTCGTCCGGGACGAAGGGCAGCAGCAGGACGTGGGAGGCCAGCTCGTGGTGGCCGGCGGCGCAGACCCGGCCGGGGCGGGCGGCGGCGACCCGGCGGGCGTGCCGGGCCTCCTCCAGGGCGCCGCGCAGCCCCTCGGCGGAGTGCACGGCGGCGCTGACGCCGAGGGTGAGCCGGCCGTCGTCGGCGAGGCCGGCGGTGAGCGGGGCGCGGACGGCGTCGAGCAGCGCGTCGGCGTGCAGGCCCAGGGTGACCGGCGGCAGCTCGTCCTCGCTGTCCGGCAGCGGCGCGGTGGCCAGCGGGACGAGGGCGATGGCCTCGTCGCCGCTGTGCGCGACGGCGATCCGGTCGGCGGAGTCGGCGCCGGAGGCGGCCGGGTCGACCAGGATCTCCTCCAGGAGCGCCTGGGCGACGGGGCCGGCGTCGACGGCGTTCTGCCCGGGCTCCTGGTCCCACTCGACGCGGGCGACCACGACCTGCCAGTGCGGGGCGGTGCCGAGGCCGGGCAGCAGCACCGGTGCGGCGACCCGCAGCCGGGCGGCGATCTCGGCGGGTGCGGCGCCCGTCTGGACCAGCTCCAGGACCTCCTGGGCGAGCCGGCGGCGTACCGTCCGGGCGGCGTCGCGGCGGTCGCGCTCGACGGCGATCAGCTGGGTGACGCCCTGCAGCAGGTCGAGCCGGGCGGCCGGCCAGTCGCCGGCGTCGGCCTCGACGGCGAGCAGCCAGTCGGAGAGCACCGTCTCGCGCACGTCACGGGCGGCGGGGGCGGCGCCGCGGCCGGTGTTGCGGATCGGGAACAGCGAGTAGGCGGTTCCGGCCACGGAGAGCCGGTGCGGGCCGCGCCGGCCGGTGCGGGTGGCGGCCAGGTGCTCGCCGGCCAGGGTGGCGGCGAGCGAGGGCTCCAGGGGCTCCCCGGCGCCCGCGATGCTGCGGCCGGTGGGGGAGAGCACCCAGGCCCGGAGGTCCAGGTCCGTGCCGAGGAGGTCGAGGACGGCCTCGGGGCCGCCGCCGGCCGGTCCGGAGGTCATCAGGCGCCGGTGCCGGTCCACCACGGCGGCCAGGTCGCCGGCCCGCTCGCCGGAGACCTGTCGAACAACGTGCTCGGTGATCGTCGCGAACGCAACGGACTCGTTGACTCCGAACAGCGGAAGGCGATGGCGTGAACACGCCGCCACGAGGTCCTCCGGGATGTCGCCGAGCTCGGCCTCGCCGGCGGCCAGCGCGGCCACTCCGGCGCTCGCGAGGATGCGGACGAAGGGTTCCGCGTCGGCCGGCTCGCGGAGCCAGGCGAGACCGGTCAGGACCAGCTCACCGCCCGAGAGGTAGCGGCTGGGGTCCTTCAGGTCGGTCGTCATCACGCCGCGGACGGTGCGGTCCAGCTCGTCCTCTCCGCCGAGCAGGCGCAGCCCGAGCGCGTCGTTCTCCAGCAGTGCGCGCAGCCGCATGGTCTCGCCGCCGTTCCTCGTCGATGGGTGTCGCGTTGTGGTCGGTGACGTGGTGCCACCGTTTCCAGGGGGAAACGCAGTGGTTACTGTTCCCCGCCTTTCGTTCGAATCTACAAGACGAGGGCGGCAGCCAGCCAACTGCTTCATGTGTTCGGTGGCTGCACACGGGGGACCGGGGCTTGTGTACTAGGCCACACACCACGCGTTAACAGCACATGAAGAGATCGTTTGTCGAGGGCCGGCCGTCCCCCATGGCCCGTACGAACGACCCCCACCCGAAGCACAAGAAGAGAGCCACCATGGACTTCCTTCGCCCCGCCAGCTGGGAGGAGGCGCTCGCCGCCAAGGCAGAGCACCCCACGGCCGTCCCCATCGCAGGCGGTACGGACATCATGGTCGAGATCAACTTCGACCACCGGCGTCCCGAGTACCTCCTGGACCTCAACCGCATCGAGGAGCTGAGCGAGTGGGAGGTCGGCGAGGAGAACGTCCGGCTCGGCGCCTCCGTCCCGTACTCCCGGATCATGGAGAACCTCCGCGAGGAACTGCCCGGTCTGGCGCTCGCGTCGCACACGGTCGCCTCCCCGCAGATCCGCAACCGCGGCGGCGTCGGCGGCAACCTGGGCACCGCCTCCCCGGCCGGTGACGCCCACCCCGCGCTGCTCGCGGCGGGCGCCGAGGTCGAGGTCGAGTCGGTGCGCGGCACCCGCTTCATCCCGATCGACGAGTTCTACAAGGGTGTGAAGCGCAACGCGCTGGAGCCCGACGAGCTCATCAAGACCGTCCACGTGAAGAAGGCGGACGGCCCCCAGCAGTACTCCAAGGTCGGCACCCGCAACGCGATGGTCATCGCCGTCTGCGCCTTCGGCCTCGCCCTCCACCCGGAGACCCGGACCGTGCGGACCGGCATCGGCTCCGCCGCCCCGACCCCGGTGCGGGCGACCGCGGCCGAGGAGTTCCTGAACGCGGCGCTCGAAGAGGGCGGCTTCTGGGACAACGGCAGGATCATCACCCCGTCGATCGCCAAGCAGTTCGCGGAGCTCGCCTCCGGCGCCTGCAACCCGATCGACGACGTCCGAGGCACCGCCCGGTACCGCCGCCACGCCGTGGGCATCATGGCCCGCCGCACGCTCGGCTGGACCTGGGAGCAGTACCGCGCCGGCAACGGTCGCACCCTTGAAGGAGCTGCATAACCATGCGCGTGAATTTCACGGTCAACGGTCGTCCGCAGGAAGCCGACGACGTCTGGGAGGGCGAGTCCCTCCTCTACGTTCTGCGTGAGCGCCTGGGTCTGCCCGGCTCCAAGAACGCCTGCGAGCAGGGCGAGTGCGGCTCCTGCACGGTCCGTCTGGACGGCGTGCCGGTCTGTTCCTGCCTGGTCGCGGCCGGTCAGGTCGAGGGCCGCGAGGTCGTCACGGTCGAGGGCCTCGCCGAGTACGCCAAGGAGCGCGAGGAAGCCCATCGGGAAGGAGGCGCTTGTGCCTCCGGCGCGTGCGGCACCTCGCTCGACGCCGCCAAGAAGTGGGAGGCACGCCCGTCCAATAGCGGGCTCCGCCCGCGGGCGTCCCAGGACTCGCAGACCGGCGAGGGCGTCGAACTGTCCCCGATCCAGCAGGCGTTCATCGACGCCGGCGCCGTCCAGTGCGGCTTCTGCACCCCGGGTCTGCTGGTCGCCGCCGACGAGATGCTGGAGCGCAACCCGTCCCCGACGGACGCGGACATCCGCGAGGCGCTCTCCGGCAACCTCTGCCGCTGCACCGGTTACGAGAAGATCCTCGACGCGGTCCGCCTGGCGGCCGCCCGCCAGGGAGAGGCGGTCTGATCATGGCTGGTACCACCACGGGCATCCCCCGCGACGTCACCCAGAACCACACCCAGGGCGGTGTCGGCGCGTCCACGCTGCGCCCCGACGGCACCCTCAAGGTCACCGGCGAGTTCGCCTACTCCTCGGACATGTGGCACGAGGAGATGCTGTGGGGCCAGGTGCTGCGCTCCACCGTCGCCCACGCCGAGATCGTGTCCATCGACACCTCCGAGGCCCTGGCCGTCTCCGGCGTCTACGCCGTCCTGACCGCCGACGACCTGCCGGCCGCGAAGAACTACGGCATGGAGTTCCAGGACACCCCCGTCCTGGCGTACGGCAAGGTCCGCCACCACGGCGAGCCGGTGGCCCTCGTGGCCGCCGACCACCCGGAGACCGCCCGCCGCGCCGCCGCGAAGATCAGGATCGAGTACCGCGAGCTGCCCGTCATCACCGACGAGGCCTCGGCGACCGCGCCCGACGCGATCCTGGTCCACGAGAACCGCGACGACCACCACTCCGGCCACGTCCCGCACCCCAACATCGTGCACCGCCAGCCGATCATCCGCGGAAACGCGACCGAGGCCGCCAAGCGCGCCGACGTGATCGTCAAGGGCGAGTACACCTTCGGCATGCAGGACCAGGCCTTCCTCGGCCCGGAGTCCGGCCTCGCCGTGCCCGCCGAGGACGGCGGCGTCGACCTGTACGTGGCCACCCAGTGGCTGCACTCGGACCTCAAGCAGATCGCCCCCTGCCTCGGCCTGCCCGAGGAGAAGGTCCGCATGACCATGGCCGGCGTCGGCGGCGCCTTCGGCGGCCGCGAGGACATCTCGATGCAGATCCTCGCCTCGGTGCTCGCGCTGCGCACCAACAAGCCGGTCAAGATGGTCTACAACCGCTACGAGTCCTTCTTCGGGCACGTCCACCGGCACCCGGCCAAGCTGTACTACGAGCACGGTGCCACCAAGGACGGCAAGATCACGCACATGAAGTGCAAGATCGTGCTCGACGGCGGCGCGTACGCGTCGTCCACGGCCTCGGTCGTCGGCAACGCCTCCTCCCTCTCGGTCGGCCCGTACGTCATCGACGACGTGGAGATCGAGGCGATCGGCCTCTACACGAACAACCCGCCCTGCGGCGCCATGCGCGGCTTCGGCGCGGTGCAGGCCTGCTTCGCGTACGAGGCGCAGATGGACAAGCTCGCGGCGAGGCTGGGCATGGACCCGGTGGAGTTCCGCCAGCTCAACGCCATGGAGCAGGGCACGATCATGCCCACCGGCCAGCCGGTGGACTCGCCGGCCCCGGTCGCCGAACTCCTGCGCCGGGTCAAGGCCCGTCCGATGCCGCCGGAGCGCCAGTGGGAGACCGCCGGCGAGGGCGCGGACGTCCGCGCGCTGCCGGGCGGCCTGTCCAACACCACGCACGGTGAGGGCGTGGTGCGGGGCGTGGGCTACGCGGTCGGCATCAAGAACGTCGGATTCTCCGAGGGCTTCGACGACTACTCGACGGCGAAGATCCGCATGGAGGTCATCAACGGCGAGGCCGTCGCGACCGTCCACACCGCCGCGGCCGAGGTCGGCCAGGGCGGCGTCACGATCCACGCGCAGATCGCCCGTACCGAGCTCGGCGTCCAGCAGGTCACCATCCACCCCGCCGACACCCAGGTGGGCTCGGCCGGTTCGACCTCCGCGGGCCGCCAGACGTACATGACCGGCGGCGCCATCAAGAACTCCTGCGAGCTCGTCCGCGAGAAGGTCCTGGAGATCGGCCGGCGCAAGTTCGGCTCGTACCACCCGGCCTGGGCGAACGCCGAACTCCTCCTGGAGGGCGGCAAGGTCGTCACCGACGACGGCGAGGCCCTCGCCTCCCTCGTGGACGTCCTGGAGGACGAGGTCATCGAGATCGAGGAGGAGTGGCGGCACCGCCCCACGGAGGCCTTCGACCTCGTCACCGGCCAGGGCAACGGCCATGTGCAGTACGCCTTCGCGGCGCACCGCGCGGTCGTCGAGGTCGACACCGAGCTCGGACTCGTCAAGGTGATCGAGCTGGCCTGCGCCCAGGACGTCGGCAAGGCGGTCAACCCGCTCTCCGTCGTCGGCCAGATCCAGGGCGGCACCACCCAGGGCCTCGGCGTCGCGGTGATGGAGGAGATCATCGTCGACCCGAAGACCGCGAAGGTGCGCAACCCCTCCTTCACGGACTACCTGATCCCCACGATCCTCGACACGCCGACCATCCCGGTCGACTACCTCGAACTGGCCGACCCCCACGCGCCGTACGGCGTGCGCGGGATCGGCGAGGCCCCGACCCTGTCATCCACCCCGGCCGTCCTCGCGGCGATCCGGAACGCGACGGGCCTGGAGCTCAACAGGACGCCGGTCCGCCCCGAGCACCTGACCGGCACCCTCTAGGACCTCCCCGGACGGTGCGTGCCTCCCAGGAACGTCACACTTCCCTCCCGCTCGCGCCGTCCGGGGAAACCCCCCACACCGCAGTACCCCAGCAGTAACAGCAGAACCAACAGAACCAGCAGGAACCGCAGTACCGAATCACCCGTTCGTCTCGGGCCGTCCCCCGGGTCGTGCAGCCAACTCGATATCCCAAATCCCGCAATCCCCAACGCAGTACGCGGGTGCCCCTTTGAACCTTGGGAGTAGGCCCCATGACCCAGTCGTCAGTGGAGCCCAAGACCACGGCCGAGGACGCGGGCAACGGCTCGCGCAACCCCGCCGGCAGGTCTTGGCTCGACCGGTACTTTCACATCTCGGAGAGAGGATCCACCGTCGCGACGGAGATCCGCGGCGGCGTCACCACCTTCATGGCGATGGCGTACATTCTCCTGCTCAACCCCCTGATCCTCTCCGGCAAGGATGTCGACGGCAACGTCCTCAGCCAGCCCGCGCTGATCACCGCCACCGCGCTCTGCGCGGCGGCCACGACCCTCCTGATGGGTTTCTGGGGCAAGGTCCCGCTGGCCCTCGCCGCCGGCCTCAGCGTCTCCGGCGTGATGGCCTCCCAGGTCGTCCCCGTCATGACCTGGCCGCAGGCCATGGCCATGTCGATCGCCTACGGCGCCGTGATCTGTCTCCTGGTCGTCACCGGCCTGCGTGAGATGATCATGAACGCGATCCCGCTCGCGCTCAAGCACGCCATCACCATCGGCATCGGCCTCTTCATCGCCATCATCGGCTTCGTGAAGGCCGGCTTCGTCCACGAGAACCCCGCCCCCGGCGGCGGCCCCGTCTCGCTCGGCCCGGCCGGCGAGCTGGAGGGCTGGCCGGTCCTCATCTTCGCCTTCACGCTGCTGCTGATCTTCGCGCTGCAGTCCCGCAACATCCCCGGCGCGATCCTCATCGGCATCGTCACCGGCACCGTCCTCGCGGCCGTCCTCAACGCGGTCGCCGACATCCCGGCCAAGGCCTGGTTCTCCGGCGCCCCGGAGCTGCACGGCAGCGCCGTCTCCGCCCCGGACTTCTCGCTCATCGGCAACGTGGACTTCACGGGCTGGGGCGACGTCGGCTACATCACGATCACCATGATCGTCTTCACCCTGGTCCTCGCCGGCTTCTTCGACGCCATGGCGACCATCCTGGGCGTCGGCACCGAGGCCAAGCTCGCCGACGACAAGGGCCGCATGCCCGGTCTGTCCAAGGCCCTGTTCATCGACGGCGCCGGCGGCATCCTCGGCGGCGCGGGCGGTGCCTCCGGCCAGACGGTCTTCGTCGAGTCCGCCACCGGCGTCGGCGAGGGCGCCCGTACCGGCCTGGCCTCCGTGGTCACCGGCGGATTCTTCGCCCTGTGCCTCTTCTTCACGCCGCTGACCGCGATCGTGCCGCAGGAGGTCGCCGCCGCGGCCCTGGTCGTCATCGGCTCGATGATGATGCAGAACGCGAAGCACGTGGACTGGAGCGACCGCTCCGTCGCCATCCCGGTGTTCCTCACCGTGGTCCTGATGCCCTTCACGTACACCATCACCACCGGTGTCGCGGCCGGCGTGATCTCCTACGCGGTGATCAAGTCCGCCCAGGGCAAGGCGCGGGAGGTCGGCGGCTTCATGTGGGCGCTGACCGCGGTCTTCATCGTCTACTTCGCCATCCACCCGATCGAGAGCTGGGTGGGCGTCGGCTGACGGGGCACGAGCCCTGCGTGACGTCGCCCTCCCCACACCATCCCCCTAGGAGTTCGAGATGCTGGACATCGCCGAGGAGCTGCACCGGTGGGTCGAGCAGGGACGCGAGTTCGCCGTCGCCACCGTGGTGGCGGTCGGCGGCAGCGCGCCCCGGCAGCCGGGCGCCGCGCTCGCCGTCGACACCGACGGCACCGCGATCGGATCGGTGTCCGGCGGATGTGTGGAGGGCGCCGTCTACGAGCTGTGCCGGCAGGCACTCGAGGACGGCCGGACCGTCGTCGAGCGCTTCGGCTACAGCGACGAGGACGCCTTCGCGGTCGGTCTGACCTGCGGCGGCATCATCGACATCCTCGTCACCCCGGTCCGCGGCGGGGTCTTCCCCGCCGCGCTCGCCGCCGCCGTCTCGGGGGAGGCGGCGGCGCTGGCCCGGATCGTCTCGGGCCCGGAGGACCTGTTGGGGCAGGCCCTCCTGGTCCGGCCGGACGGTTCGTACGAGGGCGGGCTCGGCGGCCACCCCGAGCTGGACCGCACCGCCGCCGGCGAGGCCCGCGCCATGCTCGACGCCGGCCGCACCGGCACGCTGGAGATCGGCGCCGACGGCAGCCGCTGCGGACAGCCGCTCACCCTCCTCGTCGAGTCCTCCGTCCCCGCCCCGCGCATGATCGTCTTCGGTGCGATCGACTTCGCGTCCGCGCTCGTCCGGGTCGGCAGGTTCCTCGGCTACCACGTCACCGTCTGCGACGCCCGGCCCGTGTTCGCGACGAAGGCCCGCTTCCCCGAGGCCGACGAGATCGTCGTCGAATGGCCCCACCGCTACCTGGAGGCCGCCTCCGCCGCAGGCGAACTGGACGGCCGCACCGTGCTGTGCGTGCTCACCCACGACGCCAAGTTCGACGTGCCGCTGCTCCAGGTCGCCCTCCGTCTTCCCGTCGCCTACGTCGGCGCGATGGGCTCCCGCCGCACCCACGAGGACCGCAACAGGCGCCTACGCGAGGTCGGCGTCACCGAGCTCGAGATCGCGCGCCTTCGCTCCCCGATCGGCCTCGACCTCGGAGCCCGTACGCCCGAGGAGACCGCGCTGTCCATCGGCGCCGAGATCGTCGCCAACCGGCGCGGCGGCAGCGGCGTCTCGCTGACCGGCGCGCACACCCCGATCCACCACGACGGCACGAGCGAGCCGGCCGGCCGCATCGGCTCGGTCGCCTGACCCGTACGCGTACCACCTGGCCCGTACGCGTACGAGCCGAAGAGGGCACCCCGGATCCCCGGGGTGCCCTCTTCGCGTGCGTACGGCTCCGAAGGGGACCGGCTCAGGCCGGCTTCAGGCCGCCCGGGCTGAGACCCGCCTTCTGCAGGCCGTGCAGCAGCAGCTCCGCGAGCTGCTCGTACGCGGCGGCGTCGGCCAGACCGGTCGCCGCGGCCACCTGGCGCTGCTGGATGCGGACCATGACGGAGGCGATCACGTCGGCCGCGAAGGCCACGTGGACGTCGCGGAAGACCCCGGCCGTCACGCCCTCCTCGATGAGCTGCTGGACCCGTCCGGCGGCGGCCCTGGTGTTGCGCTCGTAGACCTCGGCGGCGGGCTCGAAGGCGGCCACGTCGTCGAAGAACTGCGGGGAGACGGGCGCGAGCTCGGCGGCCACCGCGCGCAGGTACGCGGCCAGGCGTTCGGCCGGTCCCGTCGCGGCCGCGAGCACCGCCTCGACCCGGCCGGTGGCCCGTCGGAAGAAGTGCACCACGGCCGCTCTGACCAGCTGCTCCTTGCTGCCGGCCAGGCCGTACAGGGTGCGCTTGGAGCAGTGCAGCTGGGCCGCGAGGTCGTCGAGCGTGAGCCGCGCGAAGCCCTCGCCGACCAGGAGCGCCACCAGCTCCTCGAAGAGCTCGGAGCGCCTGGCGGCGCCGCGGCCGGTGAGGCGGGGTGCGGCGGCGGAGGTCTCGATCACCCGAACAGTATGCCGGGTCGACCCGTTCGGGGGCTTGTGCCTTCCGGCTGCTGCGCTACGCTAACCGGTACTGCCGTACCCCTCGCAGTACCGTTTCGCAGCACCGCCTGTGTCCTGATGGAGTCGCCATGGATGTCGACCGCCTGCTTCCCACCCCCGAGGCAGCGGACCTCATCGCCCTCACGCGGGAGATCGCCGACAAGGAGCTCGCCCCGCGCGTCGACGAGCACGAGGCCGCCGAGACGTATCCGGAGGGTCTGTTCGCGACCCTCGGCGAGGCCGGGCTGCTCGGCCTCGCGTACCCGGAGGAGTACGGCGGCGGAGGCCAGCCGTACGAGGTCTATCTGCAGGTCCTGGAGGAGCTGGCGGCCCGCTGGGCCGCCGTCGCCGTCGCCACCAGCGTCCACACCCTGGCCTGCCACCCGCTGCACGCCTTCGGCACCGCCGAGCAGAAGGAGCGCTGGCTGCCGGCCATGCTGGAGGGCCGCGAGATCGGCGGCTACAGCCTCTCCGAGCCGCAGGCCGGCTCGGACGCCGCCGCGCTGGCCTGCAAGGCCGAGCGCACCGAGGACGCCGAGGGCCGCGCCGCCTACCGCCTCAACGGCAACAAGGCGTGGATCACCCACGGCGGCAGGGCCGGCTTCTACGCCCTCTTCGCCCGCACCGCGCCCGGCAGCCACGGCATCTCCTGCTTCCTGGCGCCCGGCGCCACCGAGGGCCTCAGCTTCGGCAAGCCCGAGCGCAAGATGGGCCTCCAGGCCGTGCCCACCACCTCCGCCCACTGGGACGGCGCGGTCATAGGGGCCGACCGGCTGATCGGCACCGAGGGCCAGGGCCTGCAGATCGCCTTCAGCGCCCTCGACAACGGACGCCTCGGCATCGCCGCCTGCGCCACCGGCCTCGCCCAGGCCGCGCTGAGCGCCGCCGTCGCGTACGCCAACGAGCGCACCACCTTCGGCCGGAAGATCATCGACCACCAGGGCCTGGGCTTCCTGCTCGCCGACATGGCCGCCGCCGTGGACGCCGCCCGCGCCACCTACCTCGACGCGGCCCGCCGCCGCGACCTCGGCCGCCCCTTCAGCCGCCAGGCCAGCGCGGCGAAGCTGATCGCCACCGACACGGCGATGAAGGTCACCACGGACGCGGTCCAGGTCCTCGGCGGCTACGGCTACACGCGGGACTTCCCGGTCGAGCGCTACATGCGCGAGGCGAAGATCATGCAGATCTTCGAGGGGACGAACCAGATCCAGCGCCTGGTCATCAGCCGGGGTCTGACCGCCTGACGGTCGCCCGCCCGTGCCCGGCGGCTCCGGTTGCCGGGGTGTGCCGCCGGGCGTACTCCGGAAGAGGGGATCCCGATCCGCAGGTTCCGGAGAGGAGTCCCATCATGCTCGGCGATCTGATCGGTGAGGAACAGGGAGAGGTCACGGGGTTCCGGGTGCTGGCCACGGACGGTGGCCACCCGGTCATGGAGGCGTCCTTCCGGGCCTCCGGCACGATGCTCGGTGCCGAGATCACGGACATGGGCACGTACGAGTCGGTCCTGGGCGCCGACGGCACGCTCTTCGGAGAAGGCCAGGGGGTCGTGATGACCCGGGACGGCGAGACCGTCACCTGGCACGGCTCCGGAGTCGGCCGCTTCACGGAGTCCGGGGGAGTGAGCTGGCGCGGTGCCCTCTTCTGGGAGACCGCGTCCGCGAAGTTCACCCGGCTCAACGGCTGCGCCGGAGTCTTCGAGTTCGAGACGGACGCGAACGACAAGGCGACGGCCAGGGTCTGGGAATGGAAGTAGCAGTGCACACCTGAGGCGGCCCGGCTCCGGGCCGCCGCTTCGTACGAGGAGATTCGTGACTCCACCCACGACTGAAGTCGCGGGCTTCCTCCGTCGCTGGCTAAGCAGCGTCGCAGAGGGCCAGCCCGGCCCTGCGCTCGACGTTCAGCGCGCCCACGATGTCGGCGTTCTCGGCGAAGCCGCATCGGACGCATTCGAACTTCGCTTGGGTGACGCGGTTCTCCTTCGCGACATGCCCGCATTCGGGGCAGGTGCGGGAGGTGTTGCGGGCGTCCACCGGGATCACGCGGCGAGCGGCACTCTCAGCCTTCTGCGCCAGGATTCCGAGGAAGATCCCCCAACCCGCATCGAGGATGCTCTTGTTCAACCCGGCCTTCGCGGCGGCACCGTTCGGCAGGAACGCGCCATCCTGCGCGGGGTCGGGCTGGGGCGCGGGCGTCTTGGTCATGCCCGCTGTGTTCAGCCGCTCGTGCCCGATCACGTCGTTGTCGCGGATCAGGCCGAGGGCGGTCTTGTGGTGGTGGTCGAGACGCTGGCGACGGATCCTGGCGTGCAGCCTGGCGACCTTCCGGGCTGCGGCCTGGTGCTTCTTCGTCCGCTGACGAGTGCGCATCGGGAACGTCGAGAGGACGCGCTGAGCTTCGGTCAGTTCCTCCGCCGCCGTTTCGAGGAAGCGCGGGTTGGCGACGTGCTCGCCGTGGGATGTGGTGAGGAAGTGCATCACACCCATGTCGATGCCGACGACCGCGCCCGTGGGCGGCAGAGGGTCGGCGGGCACCTCGTCACACGCGAGGACGACGTACCAGCGGCGGCCTTCCCGCTTGACGCTGATCGTCTTCACCTGACCGCGCACGGGCCGGTGTTGATGCACGCGGACATGCCCGACTCCCTGGAGCCGGACGCGGGTTCGCGCATCGTGCGGGGTGGAGGCCCAGCGGCAGCCGTCTCCGTCCTTCGGAAACACCACGGTGTCGAAGTGGCCCACACCCTTGAAGCGCGGGTATCCAGGCGTCAGACCGGCCTTGACCCGCTTGAAGAAGGCTTGGAACGCCTTGTCCAGGCGGCGCAGGGTCGCCTGCTGGCTGGAGAACGACCAGCGGCCCTGACGCTCCGGTTCGAAGGCCCGGATCTCCTTGAGCTGCGCGGACTGATCCCCGTACTTGATGCTCGTCTTCGAGGCGTGCCGGTAGGCGTCCCGCCGTTCCTGCAAGGCCCCGTTGTAGAGCGAGCAGTGATCCCGCAGCATCTCGGCAAGAGCCTGCTCCTGGCGGACCGTAGGCCGCAGGAGGAACTTGTACGCACGCATCAACGCGGCCCACCTCCTCCGGTTTCCCAGGTCGCGGCTGATGCGATCAACCTATCCTCCGCCACTGACAACGCAGTGAACTCCGGCGCTTCGCGCCTCCGCTCCAAGGATTCGATTCCCCCTCCGGCTGAAGCCGGTGGTCTCTCCGAAAGAAGGTTTGATGGACATCGCAGGATCCGCCGCGCTCGTCACCGGTGCCGCCTCGGGCCTGGGCGCCGCCACCGCCGCCGCGCTCGCCGCCCGCGGCGCCACCGTCTACGGCCTGGACCTCGACAAGGCCGTCGCCGGGGCCGAGGCGCCGGCCGAGGGCGTCACCCTGCTCGCCGCCGACGTCACCGACGAGGAGCAGGTGCGGGCGGCGCTCGCGCGGATCGAGGAGGACGGCGCCGAGCTGCGGCTCGCGGTCAACTGCGCGGGCATCGCGCCCTCCGCCCGGATCCTGGGCCGCAAGGGCCCGCACGACCTGGCGCTGTTCCGCGCGGTCCTGGACGTCAACCTGGTCGGCACCTTCAACGTCATGCGGCTGGCCGCCGAGGTCATCGCCAAGCGGGACGCCGACGAGAACGGGCAGCGCGGCCTCGTCGTCAACACCGCCTCCATCGCCGCCTTCGAGGGGCAGGTCGGCCAGATCGCGTACGCGGCGTCGAAGGCCGGTGTCGCCGGGATGACCGTCACGGCCGCCCGCGACCTCGCCCAGTACGGCATCCGGGTGGTCACCGTCGCCCCCGGCATCGTGGACACCCCGATGATGGCCGGCTTCAGCGAGGACGTCCGGGCCGGGCTCGCGGCGAGCGTCACCTTCCCGCAGCGGCTCGCCCGCCCCGACGAGTACGCCCGCCTGGTCACCATGATCGCCGAGCACGACTACCTCAACGGCGAGAC
Source organism: Streptomyces sp. NPDC051909 (assembly GCF_040681095.1). Classification (NCBI taxonomy): domain Bacteria; kingdom Bacillati; phylum Actinomycetota; class Actinomycetes; order Kitasatosporales; family Streptomycetaceae; genus Streptomyces; species Streptomyces sp. NPDC051909. Next base: position 84,479 of record NZ_JBFAYA010000026.1, read on the forward strand.
CATCCGGATGGACGGCGCGCTGCGCATGGCGGCCCGCTGAGCCGGAGCAGACGGCGGCGGTGAGCCGCTGACCTGGGCGATGGCACCAAGTGCCGCCGCGAGAGGGATCCGAGTGCTAGGTTCGGGGCATGAGCAGCAACCCCGCCACCCCCGCCAAGCCCTCGATGCGCGACTCCCTCGTCGCGGCGGCCTTCGAGCTCTTCCTGGAGCGCGGCTACGAGCAGACGACGGTCGACGACATCGTCCGTACGGCGGGGGTCGGCCGGCGGTCCTTCTTCCGCTACTTCCCGTCCAAGGAGGACGTGGTCTTCCCGGACCACGAGCAGAGCCTCGCCGACATGACCGAGTTCCTCGCCGCGAGCGCGGACTCCGACGACCCGCTGGTGCGGGTCTGCGAGGCCACCCGGCTCGTGATGCGCATGTACGCCGAGAACCCCACCTTCTCCGTCCAGCGCTACCGCCTCACCCGCGAGGTGACCGGCCTGCGGACGTACGAACTCTCCGTGGTCTGGCGGTACGAGAAGACCCTCGGCGACTATCTGCGCACCCGCTACGCCGACCGCCGCGACGGCACCCTGCGCGCCAACGTGGTGGCCGCGGCCGTGGTCGCCGCGCACAACCACACCCTGCGCCACTGGCTGCGCTCCGGCGGCGAGGGCGACCCGCTGGCGGAGGTCGACCGGGCGCTCGGGTTCGTCCGCGAGACGCTGAGCCCGGACGCGGTGCCGGCCGGCGGCGGGGCGGCGGGGGAGCAGGAGGCCGAGGACGTGGTGGTCGTGATCACCAAGCGCTCCACCCCCATGTGGCGCGTGGTGCGCGAGGTCGAGGCGAGCCTGGGCGAGGACTGAGGGACACGAAGGGATCTCAGTATCGTCAATTGAGGGTACTGAGGTCTTTCAATGCTGGCACTGAGTGCCATATCTTTGCACCACGCACGGTCGAGCCGCCGAGTGCAAGGAGATGTCATCGTGTTCCACACGGGATCCACGGGCCTGCGGACGTCCTCCGCCGCCCTCCTGGCCGACGAGTCGGCCGCCGAGCCGGAGCTCTACTACCAGGTGTGCCGCTGGTGCCAGACCACCACCTTCCAGCGCCTGCTGTGTCCGACCTGCGGGTCGACCGACCTGGCCCCCGAACTCAGCGCCGGCGAGGGCGTGATCTCCGTGCGGCGCGCCTTCACCGCCGCCGAGGCCGACCTCTGGCCGGTGCACATGGCCGAGGGCTTCGTGGTGCGCTGCCGGGTCGACGGTCCGCCGCACGCGGTGCGCCCCGGGGTGCGGGTCAGGCTGCTCCACGACGGCACGGGACCGGGCCGCCGGCCGGTCGTCCGGCTCTGCGAGGAGGTCGCGCTCGACGGCTGGTTCTGAGCGCGTCCCACGGACACGAAGGAGGGGGCGGGTGGCACAGAGTGCCACCCGCCCCCTCCTTCCTTGCGTCAGCGGGTGCCGATCTCGTCCGTCAGCTGCGGCAGCACGGTGAAGAGGTCGCCGACCACGCCGTAGTCGACCAGGTCGAAGATCGGGGCCTCCGGGTCCTTGTTGACCGCGACGATCGTCTTCGAGGTCTGCATGCCGGCCCGGTGCTGGATCGCGCCGGAGATGCCCGCCGCGATGTACAGCTGCGGGGAGACCTGCTTGCCGGTCTGGCCCACCTGGTTGGAGTGCGGGTACCAGCCCGCGTCCACCGCGGCGCGCGAGGCGCCGACGGCGGCGCCGAGCGAGTCGGCCAGCTTCTCGACGACCTCGAAGCCCTCGGCCGCGCCGACACCGCGGCCGCCGGAGACCACGATCGCCGACTCGGTGAGCTCCGGGCGGCCGGTGGACACCCGGGCGGTGCGCGAGACGACCTTGGCGGCGTTGCCGGTGAAGGCCACCGTCACGTTCTCGACGGCGCCGGCGGCCGGAGCGGCCTCCGGGGCGGCCGAGTTCGGCTTGACGGTGATGACCGGGACGCCGTGCGAGACGGTCGACTTCACCTGGTACGAGGCGGCGAACACCGACTGGGTGGCGACCGGGCCGGTCTCGCCGGCCTCCAGCTCCACCGCGTCCGTGATCAGACCGGAGCCGAGACGCAGCGCCACGCGGGCCGCGACCTCCTTGCCCTCGCCCGAGGAGGTCACCAGGACGGCGGCGACACCCTTGTCCTTGGCGATCTGGGTGAGCGCGTCGACCTTCGGCACGACGAGCTGCTCGGCGAACTCGGCGCCGTCCACGACGTACACGGTCGCCGCGCCGTACTCGCCGGCCGTCGCGGCGATCGAGGCCGCGGCGTCGCCTGCGCCGAGGACGACCGCCGTGGGCTCGCCGAGCCGGCGGGCCAGGGTGAGCAGTTCGAGGGCCGGCTTGCGGACCGCACCGTCGGCGTGGTCCACGAGAACCAGGATCTCAGCCATGATTCCTTGCTCCTGAGGGATGGTGACGGTGGGTCAGATGAACTTCTGGCCGGACAGGAAGGCGGCGAGCTGCTTGCCGCCGTCGCCCTCGTCCGTGACGATCGTGCCCTTGGTACGGGCCGGGCGCGCCGCGGCCGAGTCGACCAGGGTCCACGAGCCGCCGAGGCCGACCTCGTCGGCGTCGATGCCGAGGTCGTCCAGGTCCAGCTCCTCGACCGGCTTCTTCTTCGCGGCCATGATCCCCTTGAAGGAGGGGTAACGGGCCTCGCCCGACTGGTCGGTGACCGAGACGACGGCCGGCAGCGGGGCCTCCAGCTGCTCGCTGGCGGCGTCGCCGTCGCGGCGGCCGCGCACGACCCCGTCCTCGACCGAGACCTCGGACAGCAGGGTGACCTGCGGGAGGCTCAGGCGCTCGGCGAGCAGCGCGGGCAGCACGCCCATGGTGCCGTCGGTGGACGCCATGCCGCAGACGACCAGGTCGAAGCCGGTCTTCTCCAGGGCCTTGGCGAGGATCGCGGAGGTGCCGATGACGTCGGTGCCGTGGATGTCCTCGTCGTTGACGTGGACGGCCTTGTCGGCGCCCATCGACAGCGCCTTGCGGAGCGCGTCCTTGGCGTCGTCGGGGCCGACGGTGACGACGGTGACCTCGGCGTCGTCCGCCTCCTCGGCGATCTGGAGGGCCTGCTCCACCGCGTACTCGTCCAGCTCCGAGAGGAGGCCGTCGACGGCCTCGCGGTCGGTGGTCAGGTCGTCGGCGAAACCGCGGTCGCCGGTGGCGTCGGGAACGTACTTCACACAGACAGCGATCTTCAGGGTCACGGCCTGTCTCCTTTCAAAGGGCCTCAAGCGGCGGACGATTACGGGAGGTTGCGGGCCATGACGATGCGCTGGACCTGGTTGGTGCCTTCGTAGATCTGGGTGATCTTGGCGTCGCGCATCATGCGTTCGAC
>NZ_JBFAYA010000027.1:0-76541 GCF_040681095.1 Streptomyces sp. NPDC051909
GTTGTTTCCGCACATTGGGTTTCCCTTGGTTTTCCTACCGCTCTTGGGGGGGGGGGGGGGGGGGGGTGGGGGGGGGGGGGGGGGGGGGGGGCCCCGGGGGGGGGGCCCCCCCCGCGCCGGTGCCGACGGCGGGCGGTCGTCCGGTCGGCCGGTCGGCGCCGGCTCAGGCGCCGCTGACCGGCCGGGCCACGGTGACGCCGCCTCAGCGGCGGCGCCTCGTACGCCGCACCTTCAGCTCCTCGAAGCGCGGGAGGTCGCCGTCGAGGATCCGCCGCCAGGCCCGGGCGAACAGCTCCACGGCCGGTTCGGTCGGCACCAGGGCGCCAAGTACCGGGCGGCTGCCCGAGACCACCCCGTACATCGGCAGCTTCCACTGCTCGACGGGCAGGACGGGCGAGGACTGCTCCGCCCAGGCCCCGGGGAGGAACAGCGAGCGGCCTGCCCGGGCCCGTACGCCCGACACCACCAGGTCGGTCTCCGCGAGTTCGGCCCGCGCCGCCTTGAGACGGGCGGGCTTCCACCCCGTCCACCGCGCGGTGTTGCGGTCCGTCGGGTCGGGCATGGCGAGCAGCATCAGATACAGCGTGGCCGCGTCGGCGCCCAGACCGCGCGCCTCGGCGACCTCCGTCACCAGCTCCGGCACCGAACGCGACGGATCCTGCGGCCACCACAGGCCCTCGTCGTCCGCCGTACCGGCCGCGGGCGCGCCCGGGTCGGCCAGCAGCCGCGCGAACGCCGGTTCGTGCGCCCGCCGCAGGGCCACCTCGACCCCGGTGGGCTCCTGATCGGCGCCGCGCAGCGCCACCAGATACGGGTCGGACCCGGTGGAGTCGAGGAGGACGGGACGTACGGCCGGCTGGGGCCGGCCGTCCCGAGTGGCCATGAGCACCGCGCCGTACCGCTCGTGGTCCGGCGCCGTCTCGGTCGGAGCGCCGGCCACCTTCCGGAAGTCCGCGAGGTTTGTGTAGTGCCCCACGGAGAGCAGCAGTCCGGGTGCCGCCAGACGCTGACGCACGGCGGTCAGCGCACCCGGCAGCGCAGCCCGCACCGGATCGCCGGCGGGGAGCCGGTGGGCCAGCCAGGCCGTCAGACTCATCGAGCCGGCCAGCACCGCCGAGGTGAACGGCGCCTCGGCGGGTGTCGCCGTCGTCGGGCGGTCGCCCTCGATGCGCCACGGCACGTCGGTGCCGAGTTCCGAGGAGGCCGCCGGGTCGAGGAGCGCCGGGAGCGCCCGGTGCACGGGCCAGCCGCTGCGCGCGGCGCGCGCGGCCTCCGCCGCCAGCCAGTCGGGCACCTGCCGGCGCCGCCCCACCTTCTCGTTCCACACGGCGGCCGCCGACGCCACGTCCGGGCCCTCGTTCCACAGCCGTGCCGGGTCGTCGGGCAGGAGCGCCGCGAGCAGCGCCCGGCGCACCTCGACCGTGAGCGCGCGCAGTTCGTCGCGGGCGTGCCCCGCCTCGGCCACCTTCAGTCCGAGCATCTTGCGCAGCTCGCTCGGCAGGAAGTTGTTCTCCCAGCTGTCCACGTCGGGCATGCCCGCGAGAACGATCCGGGCCAGCGCCCCGGACACTCCGGTGAGGCGGCTGAACTCCTCGGCGGCCTCCGGCAGGAAGGGCGCCTCCTCCGCACGGGACCGCGCCTCCTTCAGGAAGCCGGTCAGCCAGCCCGCGTCGCGCGCCCGGTCGCCCACCGGCGCCTCACCGCGCACGGTGTAGGGCCCGGGCACCTCGAAACGGCCACTCGGGTCGTGGAGCAGCGCACCGAACTCCCAGCCGTCGGCGTCACCCGAGTTGTGCTCGCTGATGCCGAGCGCCGCACCGCCGCCCAGGGGCAGCACACTGCGGTGCGCGGGGTTGCGCCGCTGGCCGTCCGGCATGTCCAGATGGGCCGAGGCCAGGTGGACCAGGATCCGGCGCCAATGACCGGCCGAGGCCGCCGTCGACGCCAGTCCCAGTGCGTCCACCCGGTCGAGGACGCCGAGCAGGGCCGTCCGGTGCGCCGGGTCGACCCCGGGCGCGACGGCCCGGTAGGCGATCGCGGCCGGCTCGTCCAGGAGGGAGACGAACGGCAGCCCGGTGTACGGCAACGGCGGCGCGTCGAAGTGCAGCCGGCCCGGCAGCGCCGTGGCGCCGGTGTCCGCGCGTACGGACGCCAGCAGCTCCAGGTACCGGTAGGTCACGTCGCTCTCCGCGCCGTAGCGGTAGTAGCCGGTGTCGGCGATGCCGTACAGCGCCTTGGCGAGCACATGGTCGCTCGGCCCCTGGACCCGCGCCTCCGCGGGCGCGGCCGTCGGATCGAGCCGTGCGGCCACGGCGTCCAGCGCCTTCTGCTGCCGCACCGCGAAGCGCAGCACCTTCACCACGCCGGCGATCAGCTCGGGCGCCGAGATCTGCGGCAGCGCGGCGCTCACCAGCTCGGGCAGGTCCGCCACCCGCTCCGCGATCGCGGCCGCCTTCAGCAGGACGCCCGCCGACTCCGCGTCGGCGCCCCGCAGCGCCGCCGACCCCCGCGGGTCACGGGCGCGCAGCATGTACAGGTACGGCAGCGGCGGCAGGGCCTGAGCCGCGGTCCCGTACAGCTCGTTGCGGTGGTCGCACTCGGCCGATGTCGTGACCACGCCCTCCGGGTCGCGGAGCAGCAGCTCGCGCCACTGCTGGGTCAGCGCGCGCGGCCGGTCGTCACCGGGGAACGTCAGCGCGGCGACCGGCCGGTCGGCGCCCTTCGGAAGCATGACGACCCGTCCGGTGGTGTCCTCGCCGATATGGCCGCCGTCGGGCAGCCGCACGACACGCCAGCCGAGGAGCCCGTCCGGGGACGCCCCCTGGACCGAACCCTCGACCGCCGGGGCGGGCACCAGCCGGCACGAGGAGGCCGAAAGGTCGGCCCCGGGCGCGTGCCGCAGCAGCGCGTCGGCGAGGAAACCGGGCTGCGAACGCCTGCCGTACGCGCCGCTTTCGGGGTCGTACTCGAGCCAGCCGCCCTGGTCCTCGCCGTCCCTGTTCTGCCACACCCAGTACGACGTGCCGTCGGACAGCAGCTCGCGCTCCGCGGGCAGCTTCGTGTCGCCGCTGTGCAGGACCCCGCCGCCGGTGGTGCGGCCGCCGCCGGGCAGCTGCAGGCTGAGGTGCTCCGAACGCATGGCCCACGAGTTGGCGGCGGCGAGGTCGAAGACCGTGTCGGGCGCCGTGTGCCAGTAACCCTGCGGCTCACCGCGCCCGTACGTGCTCCAGAACACCAGGAGCGCGCCGTCCACGTAGTGGAAGCCCGTCCGCCACACCGACGTGGTGGGCACGCGCAGATCGTGCACCAGGACGGTGGAGTCCGCGTCGATGACACGCACCTGCGTCGCGTTGGCCACGATCAGATACGGCCAGGCCTCCGCGACCGTCAGGCCCTCGGTCGTGTGACGCCCGGGGGCCAGCTCCGTCAGCGCCTCCTCCCAGGCCGGCCAGCGCAGCTCCTCCCACAGACCGCTCCGCAGGGTGCGCGCCACCGCCTCGCCGAGATCGGCGCCGGCCGCCGCCGCGACCTCCTCGGGCGCGAGCGCGAGAGCCTCGGCCGGCAGCCACGAGAGCCGGTGGATCGCCTTCGGCAGTCCGGGCAGCCCGGCCGCCACCGACGAGGCGGCCACCTCGCGCGTCCACTCGGCGAGCATCGGGCGCCCGCCGGGCGAGGCGGCCAGCCGCCGCATCACGTCCGTACCCGAGGTCGCGTCGTTGTAGCCGTTCGCGCCGCGCGCGAAGGCGGGCCGGAAGCGCGGGTCGGCCGCCAGCGCGACCAGATCCCGCGGCTCCTCGCCGCGCGCCCAGTCCGACAGGTTCAGAGCGTTGCCGCGCCGGTGCCGGGCGGACTTCTCCTCGGGGTCCGCGACCGCGATCTCCAGCGAGAGCACGAGGTCCAGCAGGTTCACGTCCTCGACACCGACCCGCAGGAACCGCTCGCCCTCGGGCCGCCCCGCCAGATCGGCACGCAGCCGGCCGGCCGCCCGCCGCACCAGCTCGAGCAGGGCAGGCGGGGTCGGGCGCGGCCCCCAACCACGGTGCCGGGCGGCGTGGAAGCGCTCCAGCCAGCCCGCCGCGCCGTCGGCGCACTGCTCCTCCGGCGGAAGGTCCGCGTCCGCGAGACCGGCGTCGGCCCCCGACTCCGCCAGGATCCCCAGCCACAGCTCGGTCATCTCCCCGTTGTCGCCGGGCGGGGTCATCGAAAGGAGAGTGCCCCGCACGGACGGAACGCGCCGGGCCAGCGCCACCAGCGCGCCGCGGTGCGACTTCCACCAGCCGGCGGCGGCCCGCAACGTGGCCGGCAGCGGCAGGAGCTCGGCGAGATAGTCCTGCTCCGCCTCGTCGCCCGGCAGGGACGCGGCGCGGGCCAGCCGCTTCAGCTCCACCGCGGCCTGCGCGGACGGCGCGAGACCGCCGGCGGTCCGGCGCACGCACAGCCGCCGGAACCGCTCGTACGCCTCGACGGGCGCGAGCCGGGCCGACAGGTCCTTGCCGTAACCGGTCAGCACCTTCACCGGCAGGGCGCCGGCCAGCGCGAACTCCAGGAACACCGCATCGAGCCGGTCCTCGTCGACCGTCAGCCCGTGCTGCGCCTCGCTCGTACGGGCACGGCCGAACAACTGGCCGGCGTACGTGGCGTTCTCGACGCCGAGGAAGACCCGCGCGGCCTGCTCGTAGAAGACAGGCAGGAAGTGCGGGACGGCCGAGGCGAGCCGCCCGGCCAGCTCGTGGCACGCGTCCAGGGCGGCCTTCGGCTTGGTCTTGGCCTGCCGGGCCAGCCGGTCCAGCTCCGGCACGACCGCCAGCGCGTGGTGCCCGTCCTCCGGGTGATGCACAAGCACCCACTCGGGAAAGCCGAGTTCCTGGCGCCGGCCGAGACCGACCACGGCCGGCTCGCCCTGCGGCTCGAGCCCGAGGAATCCGGCGGCGAGGTCCTCGGCGGGGCCGAGCTCGGCCGCGGCCAGCCGCACCACGACCCGGCCCTCGCCGAGCACCGCGTGGCGGTAGGCCCGCGCGGTCAGCTCGACCGCCGCAGGACCCGCTCCCCGCGCGTCGGCCGGCAGCACCGCGCCCGCCGCGAGCAGCTCCTTGTTGTCGTTCCCCACCGTGCCGCTCACGCGTTCCCACCCTCTTCGATCGTGCGGCCGGCGTACAGCGCAGCGGCCATGCGCATCCCCTCGGACCAGGCCACCGGCCCGACCTCGCTCAGCCGCACCGCGCGGCCGTCCTCGTCGTGCCAGCTCAGCCCGCCGGTCTCCGACTCCCCGTCCCAGTACGGCTCGCCGATCCACACCGACGCCTCCGTGCTGCGGCCCCCGTCCCGCACCCTGCACGTGGCGTAGCCGCCGGACACCCGGTAGCCGAGCGCCGTGGCGCGCGCCGCGAGACCGAACCGCGAGGCGAACTTCCCGCCCGCGTAGTCCCGTACCTCCGTCGCCGACTCCGGACGCCCGGCATCCTGCCCGTCCGGCCTGGCCCAGGTCGCCCGGTGGATCTGCTCCACCTTCTGGGTGATGCCGAGGTCCGCCGCGAAGTCCCGTACGTCGTCCAGGTCAGGCAGCAGCACGGGGTGGGGAAGCGTCACCGTACGCGGCGACAACCGCACCGTCTCGCCGTCGAGGTCGACGACCTTGAGCTCACCGTCGGCCGTGACGTCCCGAAGGAAGCCGACCTCGTCCGGATCGTCGCCCACGACGGCCATGTCACGCAGCGCCGCCTGCCACGCCTCGTCCGGCCACACCCGCGCGATCAGCTCGGTCGGCACCGGAAGCGACGACACCATCCAGGCATCCACCTGGGTCACGCACGAGGCGGCGTGCCGGTCCAGCCACTCGGCCAGCCGCTTCAGCCGGTCCGCCTCCGGACTGTCGCGCAACGCCTTCGGCAGCGTCTTCAACTGCCGCCCCCCGGCGCGCCGTGCGACCACACGCCCGTCCTCGAGGGTGATCTCGTACCCCTCACCCGCTGCCAGCCACGCCATGAGCCGTGCCCCTCCGCCTGTCCATCAGATGCCGGCGCAGCCCGAACAAGGGGCGATCAAGCCCCTGAACTGCGACATGAGGGGAGACTAACGAGGGCCACTGACAACACGGATCGCCCTGGGGACACCTGACACGGAGACAGGAGCTGGGAACCCCGTACGCACCGCGTGCGAAGGCGCCGGCCGTTCACGCGGCGGGCGGTGCCGGGCGCGGTCGCCTGCGTGCCGCCGTGCCGCTACTTGCCGCGGCGTACGCGGGCGGCCTTGCGGGCCTCGGCCGTACGCCGCGCCTCGGCGGACTTCCGCGACTCGTTCTTGGCGCGGCCGGGCTTGCCCGGGACCGTGCCGATGCCACGGAACGCCGCGCTGCCACGCCGGTCGCGGGCCGCGGCGGCGGACGTGCCGCCTTCGGGGGTGGCGGACGGTGCCTTCGCTCCGGTGATACGGCGCAGCTCGGCGTCGCCCGGGCGGACCTTGGTGGTCCGGGGCCGGATGCCGGCCTCCGCGAGGAGACGCGCCATGTCGCGGCGCTGGTCGGGCAGGACGAGCGTGACGACACTGCCGGACGCCCCGGCCCGCGCCGTACGGCCGCCGCGGTGGAGGTAGTCCTTGGGGTCGGTGGGCGGGTCGACGTTGACGACCAGGTCGAGATCGTCCACATGGATGCCGCGGGCGGCGACGTTCGTCGCCACCAGGACGTCGATCGCCCCCGTCCTGAACCGCTCCAGGGTGTCGGTGCGCTGCGGCTGGGACTTCCCGCCGTGCAGCGCGGCGGCCCGCACTCCGCTGCCGACCAGGTGCCGGGTGAACCGGTCGACGGCGGCCTTGGTGTCCAGGAACATGAGCACGCGCCCCTCGCGGGCGGCGATCTCCGTGGCGGTGGCGAACTTCTCGGCGCCGTGCACGTGGAGCACGTGGTGCTCGGCCCCGGCGTCCGTCTCCTCGGCGAGGTCGGCGGAGTGGACCACCGGGTCCTGGAGGTACCGGCGGACCAGGAGCTCGACGTCCCGGTCCAGCGTGGCGGAGAACAGCATCCGCTGCCCGCCCGGCCGCACCTGGTCGAGCAGCTCGGTCACCTGGGGCAGGAAGCCCATGTCGGCCATCTGATCGGCCTCGTCGAGGACCGCGATCTCCACCTGGTCGAGGCGGCAGTCCCGGCGCTCGACGAGGTCCCTGAGCCGTCCCGGAGTGGCGACGAGGACCTCGGCCCCCGCGCGGAGCTCGGTCGCCTGCCGACCCGACTGCAGACCGCCGACGACGGTGGCGAGGCGCAGCCTCAGGGCCCCGGCGTACGGCGCGAGTGCCTCGGTCACCTGCTGGGCCAGCTCGCGCGTCGGTACGAGGACCAGCGCGAGCGGCTTCTTGGCATCGGCGCGCCGGCCGGCCGTGCGGGCGAGGAGCGCGAGCCCGAAGGCGAGCGTCTTGCCCGACCCGGTACGCCCCCGGCCGAGGATGTCGCGGCCCGCGAGGGCACTGGGCAGCGTGGCCGCCTGGATCGGGAACGGGCTGGTGACACCCTGGTCGGCGAGCGTCGTGAGCACCGCCTCGGGCAGCCCCATCGCGTCGAACCGCTCCACGGCCGGGAGCGGCGGGGTGCCCGCGTCGCCGGTGTTGCCGGTGAGATCAGCGAGGCCGGTGAGGTCTCCCGTGCGGGCCGAGCGGTTCATGAGTGCCATGCCTTCGTCGATGGGGTGCTCACCAAGGAAAACACGGCGGGCAGGGGCCGGCCGAATCCCCGGCCCGTCCCCAGCCCGTCCCCCGCCCGTCCCTGTCCCCGGTCCCGGCACCGGACAGTGATCGGGTCCCGGTTTCGGGTCCCCGTGCCGAAGGCCGGACCGTGCGCAGTCGCACAGAGGCGAACCCCTACCCTGGTGCCCGCCACATGGCGGATTTCGAACAGTGCGACGAACGGGATGTGACAGGTGACGGGGGAGAACGGCGCGGATCTGGTCGGCGAGGTTCTGGGCGGGCGATATCGCGTGACCGCGACGATCGGCCGCGGTGGCATGGGTGTGGTGGCCCGGGCGACGGACCAGTTGCTCAACCGCGAGGTCGCCGTCAAGGTTCTGCGGGCCTACACCGACGCCTCCCCGGCCGACCTGGCCGACCTGCGGGTCCGGATGCAGCGCGAGGCACAGGCCGCCGCCCGAATCCGGCACGCGGGTGTGGTCACCGTGCACGACGTGGTCGAGGAGCGAGGGCTTCCGGTCATCGTCATGGAGCTGGTCGACGGGCCCTCCCTCGACGACGTGCTGGCGCGACGGGGTTCACTGGATCCGCGCGAAGCGGCCGCGATCGGCGCCAAGCTGATGGACGCGCTCGACGCGGCACACCGGGCCGGGGTCCTCCACCGGGACGTCAAACCCGGCAATGTGCTCCTGGAACCCGGCGGACGCGTCGTGCTCACCGACTTCGGCATCGCCAGCATGGACGCCCCCGGCGACGAGGCCCTGGCCAAACTGACCCAGAGCGGCCAGATCGTCGGATCCCTCGACTATCTGCCGCCGGAGCGCGCACAGGGGCAGGTACCGGGAGCCCCGTCGGACATCTGGGCGCTCGGCATGACGCTGTACGCGGCCGTGGAGGGCGCCTCGGCCTTCCGCCGTACGTCGGTGTGGGAGACGCTGGCCGCGATCGTCGGCGAGCCACTGCCGGAACCCCGCCGCGCCGGGCCGCTCACCCCGGTCCTGCGGGCGCTGATGGCCAAGGACCCGCTGCAGCGGCCCGACGCCGCGCAGGCCCGCGAGATGCTGGAGGCCGTCGCCGGAGGCGGCGGGCCGAACCTCGCGGCGGCACCCGTACCGGCACCGGCACCGGCACCGGCACCGGGACCGGCGCCAGCGCCGGGGCCCGCATCGCCGCCCGCGCCCGCTTCCGTACCCGTACCTGCGCCCCAGCCCGTCACCCCGCCCGGCTTCGGTCCCGCCATGGCCGCGCCGCTCTCCCCGCCCGTCCCCGGCGGGTACGCCGCCCCTCCGTCGGCTGCCGCCGGCGCGCAGCCGGGCATGGCACCCGGCATGCCCGCCGTTCACCACAGCCGTTCCGAGACCCGTGCCACGACGGACCGCGCACGCCGTCGCCGCACCCGGACCATCGTCGCGGTGGCGGCCGCCACCGTCCTCACCTGCGGAGGAGTCGCCTACGCCCTGATGGACATGCGAGGCGACCAGGACGCCGGAGGCCCGAGCACGGCCCTTCCCGCGGCGAGCACCTCCGCCGACGGCGACGGGGCCGGCCCGGGGGGCCTGCCCGACGGTCCGACCGCCCCCGGTGACCTGACGTCCATCAGCCCCGGCGCGACACCGTCCGGCACGCCCTCGAAGAAGACCGATGACGGAAAGACCGATCCCACGTCGGCGCCGGGTGCCGGAGACGACAAGCCGTCCGGGAGCCCGTCGGCCTCTCCGAAGACAACGCCCAGTGCGACGGTGAAGGAGCCCACCCCGGTGTCGACGGCCTGCACCGGCTGGGCCCACTCGAACCGCAGCAGCGGCACGGGCCACGCCTCGCAGAACACCCACCTCTACACCGGTCCCTACGCGGAGTGCTCGTATGTGACCGTGCTCAAGACCGGCACGAAGGTCTCCTACGAGTGCTACGTCTCCAACGCCCACGCCAACAAGTGGATCTACGCCCGCATCTCGGGAACGGAGACCGAGGGCTGGGTGTTCGGTGACAAGTCCACCCTGGACAGCGGCACGCTCGCCCGCTGCTGAGGCCCTGCACGGCGTTCGGGAGCCCGGGGCGGCGGAGTCCGCGTCAGCTGCTCCGGAGGCGGCGGGCCTCGGCGACGAGCTCGCCGGGAGGGCGGGGCCGGCACACGCGTGATCGATCAGCAGGTCCCGATGCGAGTCGTTCGGCAGCCGCGGGGCCACGCCGATGAGCTCGCGCAGGTCGTCGGACGAACCCGTGAGCCGGGCACGGTAGGCGGCCCCGGCAGCCCGGAGCGTGACCTCGGTCGGCTCGTGCCGCAGACCCTGCTCGACGGACCGGACCGCGGCGGCGAAGTCGCCCTGTTCGGCGCGTACGTCGGCCAGGTCGAGATACAGCGACCAGTTGGCCGGGTCCAGAGCCAGCGCGCGCTGGAACGCCGCCGCGGTCCGGTCGAGGTCACCCGACTTCCGCCACGTGCCGGCCCGCACGACTTCCGTCATCATGATCCGCTCGATGGCGGCCGGCGCGTCGGCACTCACCCCGTCGAGGAAGCGCGCCTCGCCGAACCGCGGGGCCTTCGCCCAGGCCACGGTGGGCTGCACGCCGGCGACCGAGCCGAGCGCCGGCACCGCGCCGTCCATGTCGCTCTCGAGGAAGGTGAACGGCCGCCGCGGGGCTGCCCCCGCAATGCGCCATCACCCGTGCCAGACCGATCCCACCAGCTGCCGCTCGATTCACCATCGTCCGAGAGTAGGCGAGCCTCGCAATCCGCTCGCCGGAGGGGCCGCCGGGCGGGCCTCGCTCGCTCCCAAGGCGGTCACTCACCGCGAGGGAAACGGCGGGAGGTCGTCCATCGCCTGCAGCAACTTCCGCGCCGGCACGACCTCCTCGGGCCGTACGGAGGAGGTGATCCCCTCGATGACCGACCGGCCCGCGAACACGGCCGTCCTCGCGGCCGCCTCCCAGCCGGGCTGCCGCTGGTGGCCGGCGGCGTGCTTGCCGCCCTGGGCCGCCGCGGCGGCGGAGTGCCACTGATCGGGCCCGGCACCGGGAGGCGTTCCCTTCCGCGTCCGGCGACCCGAGAAGGCCGCTGCGACCGCCTACGTGGCGTCCTCCACCTCCTCGGAGTCCTCGTAGTGGATCGTGCCGTCCTCGTCCAGCAGCGGGTGGAGCCTGCAGGGGTCCTGGGAGTCGATGTCGGACGGGCGCGGGCCCTCCGGCCCGTCGGGCCCCCAGCGCAGCAGGCGGCGGATACGGCCGATCCGGGAGAGGGTGCCGTCGACCTCGATCTCGTCGAGCCGTTCCGCCCGGATCCGGTCCGCGGCCTCGGCGAGCACCGCGAGCTCCGCGACCGCGGGGTCGGTGCCCTCGGCGACGACGGTACGCGCGTCGACCGGCGTGCGGGCGTCGCCCAGGACGTCGCGTGGGATCAGGCCGCGTGCGCGTGGCTCCCACCAGACCAGGGCGAAGTCCAGGGTCCGGCGCGCGTCGTGGGCGGTGGCGTGCAGGCCGCTGCCCGTCGACCACGGCTCGCCGTCCGACCGCTCCATGATCCGGAACAGTGCGGGCATGAGCAGGACATCGGGGTGACTCTCCACGGCCTGCGCGGAGTCGCGCCGCACGGAGGCGGGGAACCTGCTCCCGGTATAGGCGAGCGAGCGCAGTGACAGGCGCTCCGCCGCCTGCGTGGGGGAGAGCGGCGCATCCGGGTCCAGCACCAGGCCTTCGTCGATGCGCGGGCTGTGAGCCCGACGGTCCCAGTCGGGGGTGAGGGGTTCGGGATCGGTGGGTCGCGGCAGTTCGATGTCTCCGTGCGCGTCCATGCCCGTGTACTCCTCGGCCCGCACCACGCGGTAGCGGGTGCCCAGCACGGTGAGTTCGTCGATGCGCTCCGTCTCCAGCCGGGCGACGGCCTTCAGCAGTGCGCGCCGTTCCGCCCGGTCCTCGGTGTCGTCCTTCGCCCGGAACCAGAGCAGGGAGTTCAGCCCGTCACGGGCCTCCTGCGGACCGCCATGGGTGACCTCGACGACCACCCGCCACCGGCGCCCGTCCCCCTCGCGCTGCGCCATCACCCCGAACAGCGGGCCCCGCACGGCCAGAACGTTGCTGTGCACCGCCGCGTCGCGGGCATCGGCCTCCACCGCGGCCTCCACCGGCTCCACCGGAAACCTCACCACCACAGGCCACTCACCCGGCCCCGCATCCTCATGGCTCATGCCGGCATCCTGGCGGCTGCCCCGTGCCCGCATCACGGCTTCGCCGGATTATCCGGCGAAATCACTACTCCGGAGTGAACACGCCTCCGGCGATCCTGCCGGTGGCCGGCGCGCGAACGCCCGCGGCCCCGTCGGAAGGACGGGGCCGCGGGCGGTGGCAGGGGTGACAGGAGTCGAACCTGCGGCATCCGGTTTTGGAGACCGGCGCTCTGGCCATCTGAGCTACACCCCTTCGTGCCGGACAGCATGACACCCGCCGGTCGGCCCGGCCACTGGGTTTCCTCCGCCCCCGCCGGACCGCCCCAGGGCCAGATGGCGCAGGGATCGCGCGGCCGAGCGGCGACGGCGGGGGAGGAACCCGATGCTGGGTGCAGCCGACTCCTGCCACACCGGCAGGCGCCGCACCGCGTCCGAGGAGGAAACACGTGCCCGTACCCGCCCACGCAGCCCGCTTCGGTCGGCGTGCCGCCCGGCGTGCCGTCGGCACGGCCCTCGTGGCCGGGGCCGTGCTGACCGGAACGACGGCGACAGCCGTCTCCGCCGACGTACCGTCACCCAACGGCCATGGCACCCATGACAAGGGACTCCAGCGCGCCCTGGCCGACCTGGTGGCAGCGCGGGGCGGGCCGCCCGGCGCGATCGCCGTGCTCACCCGGGACGGTGAACGGCGGGTCTACCGGGCCGGGACGGCCGACGTGGACACGGGGCGCCCGCCCCGGGCCGGGGACCACATGCGTATCGCCAGCGCGGCCAAGGCCTTCAGCGGAGCGGTGGCCCTCAGCCTGGTGGACCGGCAGGCCCTCGCCCTCGACGACACGATCGGCCTACGACTGCCCCACCTCCCGGCCGCCTGGCACGCGGTGACGCTGCGACAGCTCCTCCAGCACACCAGCGGCCTGCCGGACTACAGCCGGAGCCAGGCGTTCCAGGACATCGTCCGCGCCGACCCCCGCCACCACTTCGACTCCCGTCGGCTGCTGGAGTTCGTGGCGGACCAGGATCTCGCCTTCCCGCCCGGCAGCCGCTACGCCTACTCGAACTCCGACAACATCGCGGTCGCGCTGATGGCGGAACAGGCCACGGGACGCCCGTACGAGGCGCTCCTGCGCGACCTGGTGTACCGGCCGCTCGGCCTCCGCGAGACCAGTCTGCCCCAGGGCTTCCGGCTGCCCCGCCCCTACCTGCACGGATACGCCACCGCCCCCGGAGAGGCACCGGAGGACGTCAGCGAGGCGGTCAGCGCGTCCGGCGCCTGGGCCTCGGGCGGCATCGTCTCCACACCGGCCGACCTCTCCGCCTTCATCGGCGGCTACGCCGGTCCCCGGCTCCTTGCCCCGGCCACCCGCCATGCCCAGCAGGACTTCCTGCCGGGCGGCGCGTCCGAACCGGCCGGACCGGGCGCCAACGCGGCCGGGCTCGCCCTGTTCCGCTACACCACCCGCTGCGGCACCGTCTTCGGCCACACCGGCAACACCCCGGGCTACACCCAGTTCGCCGCCGCCACCCCCGACGGCCGCCGCACGATCACCGTCTCCGTGACCAGCCAGGTCCCGCTCGACCCCGCCCTGCTCGCCCGGCTGCGGGCAACCGAGGAGAAGTTCGTCTGCGCCCTGCTGAACCAGAAGCACCGTTGAATTCGGGGACCGGGGGGAGGGTGCGGGTGGACCAGAGTGCCGCCCCCCACCGACAGTCGCCCGCCCCTCCCGGCCGGTGTCACGCCGCCTTGCGGCGCCTCAGGGCGTAGACGGTGATGGCGCCGAGCAGGACGACCCCGGCACCGACCCCGACCGGCAGCGCGAGCCTGCTCACCGTCGACTTGTCGTCCTTGGCGGCTTCCTTGGCGGTCTCCTTGGCTGCGCCGCCGGTCCCACCCTGCTCGCCGTTCCCGTGTGCGCCGGACGGCGAGGGGCCCTGGGCGGCGTCGTCACCGAAGGAGAACACCGGGCCGTTTCCGGCGCGCGGTGTGCCGGAGACGTCCACGGCCAGCGAGATCGGCACGACGATGCCCTTCGCCTTGTCCTTCGGCTCGGCGACCTGCGCCTGTATGTAGTACGTGCCGGGCACGTCGTACCCCTTGGCGTCGGAGCTCCCCGTGTCGTCCTGCTCGGTGATCTCCCAGGGCCCGCAGACCCGCTCGATGTGCCCGGTCCGGCCCGCGAAGAGCTCGGTCACGTCGTTGTCCTCATTGCACTGCGTCTCCTCGCGCTGGGCGTTGTAGACGGTGACGCCCCACCCGGTGGTGACGGTGGTGGGGAAGTCGGCCGGGATGTCCACGCCGGCCTTGACGGTCAGTTTCTGGCCCGCCTTCAGCTCGACCCGCCAGAAGGGTGCCTCGCCGACGGCGATGGACTGCCGGTGGGTGCCCGGTCCGATCGGGGTGGCGCTGTTGAAGGAGAAGCCGCCCTCGGCCGCGGCCCCGGTACGGGGCTCCGGAGTCCGCGCGCCGGCCGCCGTGGTCGTCTTGTCGGCGATGCCGACGAGAAGCTCGACGGGCATCGGCATGTCGCCGAACTCGGTCACGTCGTTCTCGACCATGATGCAGCCGGTGTCGTCCGGCGCGGGCTTCTCGTTGCCCGCCCCGGGCTTGCTGCGGCCACCGGTGGTGATGATGTTCGCCCACCCCATCGACTGGTCGAACTCGCGCAGCCAGTCGCGGGGTTCGCCGTCGCCCGCGGGGCCCGCCGCGACGGTGATGATGGAACCGCGCTCGTACCCCTCCTCGGCGACGGCGGTGGCGCTCACCTGGAGCCGCTGGTCCGGCCGCTTCTTGACCTTGTAGTAGAGGTCACGTCCCCCGGTGAACCTGTCCAGGTACTGACCGGGCGCGACCAGCGGGGCGTCCTGGCAGCCGTTGAGGGAGCCGTCGACCGGCCTTCCGGTGGCGTGGTAGGTCCGCCACTCCTTGCGGAACAGGGTGCCCAGATTGGCGGTCAGCGAGTCGGCGTCGTCGGCGTCCGCGTACGACCCGTCGGTCACGTCGGCGATGCACTCCAGCTGGGTACGTGCCGAGGTGGGCGTCCGGAATCCGACCACGTCCACGGCGAGGTCGACGCCCTGCGCCTTGAGCTCGCGGGCCACGTCGCACGGAGGCGGCGGCGCACAGGTGTCCTCACCGTCCGAGACCAGGATGATGCGGCGCTTGCCACGCGTGCCCAGGTCCTTGACGGCTTCGCGGAGCGAGACGCCGATCGGCGTGAACCCGACCGCCTTGAAGCCCGCGACCCGCTTCCTGGCGTCGGCCCGCGCCGCCCCGTCCATGGCGGCGACCGGCAGGACCTGCTGCGTGTCGGCGCACCCTTGCTTCTTGTCCTGTCCGGGGTACGTGGCGCCGTAGACGCGCAGTCCCAGCGGAGCCTGTTCGGGGGCGGTCTCGATGATCCGGGTGACCGCCTGCTTGGCCGCGGCGAGGCGGGTCTGGCCGCCGGCGTCGTTCTGGTTCATCGAACCGGACAGGTCGAGAACCAGGTCGATCCGGGCAGGCTCCGGGGCCTCGGGAGGTGCTGAGGGAGATGCGCTCGCAGTCGCCGCCGGCGAGAGGAGCGCGCCGGTCATCAGTACGGCGAGAGCAGCGAGCACACGTCGTCGGCGTGATCTCGGATTCATGAAGGTGATCTCCAGAGGGTTTGTCCGTCGGCCGGTCCGAACCGCGGCTCCGGGCAAGGGCTTTGTGCGCGGGATCGAACTCGATTCATTCGACGATGAGCACATGCGAACGGTTCCACGACCCCGCAAGAAGTCTTTGATCTGCCGTCTCTTGCGCTTCAGGGCAGAGGGTCGTCTCGATCGCAACTACAAGCGAGCCGCTCGCCGTGGGCAGGGTGACCCCCCGAAGCGGCTGCCGGGGGAGCCACCGGCGGGAGTCGCTCGAGACTGCTCCCCACAAGATCGGCCGGTCGCGGCAAGTCTCCCGACGCGTGCCCACCCTTTCCATGGTCAAAGCGTGCAGACAAATGCTCCGACGATGCTCCGACGCCGCGTCGGCACAGCTGTCTGCCTGCCGCGAGCAGGTCCTGATCACTCAATGTGACGAATGATCGGTGAACGGCGACCAGGGATGGAGGCGTGCTCCTAGCGTCTGCCCAGGGGCAACGCGACAGGCGCGTCGCGGCCTCTCAAGGGCACTGATTCCACTTCGTCGACATGGCCCGGACCCGGCGGATCCGACAGGAGGAGAGAACGATGCTGAACAACCTCGGCCGGTACGAAGGAGCTCACGGCGACTTCTGCAAGGTCCACCTGTGCTGCCGGTGCCAGCAACGCCCCTGGGCCAAGCGGGTGGGCGACGAACGGCTCTGCGGATTATGCGCCTCGTGCTGCCAGGTGTGCGGACGGGCTCCCGCGCCGCACCTCGACGGGCTGGCCAACGGCCTGTGCGCGGAGTGCCGAGGCCTCTGCGCACGCTGCGGCGACAACCTTCCGGAAGACGGCGTGTGCCCGTGCCGGACCTGGAAGCGGGGGCCCGGACGAGATCCGATCCGGTTCATCATGCAGGGCTTCCCCCAGCCACTGCTCCAGGCCCTCGGGCATCGCGTACCACCCACCCTCCACGACATCCTCTACGCGGAGCTCGCCCACCGGACCCCGGCCCAGCTTCTCGACCGCATCGAGCGCCGCTGGCACACCCGCTGGTCCCACGCCATCCACGAGCGTGACGAGGACGACCGGCGCCGCTGGGCGCCCCAGGAGATCGCCGAGTTCCTCGTCGGTCGCGGCCCGTGCCGGAACTCGGCATGCGAAGACGGGCATCTCATCCGCGACAGCTCGGCCTGCCCCTACTGCCAGAAGCCCGAGCACCGATTCGTCCCCGGGATCGCCGAGGCCCCTGCCACCAGCGAGCACGCCCGCAGAACCGCCGCCGAGATCCGTCAGGCCATGGTGGCCACCAGGAGCGGCCGTACGAAGCCCACGCTCCGCCCCGGACCGTCTCCCTGGCCGCCTCCGCCTCCACCCTCACAAGAGCCGTAGGCCCTACCACGATGCGTACCGCATCTGCGCGACCCGGTGAGTGGCGAATCGGTGTCGAATCGGCACCCGGGTGATCGGCCGTCACGGCAGCGTGGCCCCCCGTGATGGTCGATCACGCGGTGCAGGTGCATCCGGTGCAGCGCGGGTCACATGATGTGGTTGATCCATCGCCGGAGCGCGGCATGGGTGGTGTCGTCCAGACCGCACAAGGCCTCGATCGCGTCGAGGTCGCCCGGCAGGGGTGCGATGCCCGCGGTGGTGAGAGCCGCGTGCAGTTCCAGACGGCGACGGTCGGCCGGCTCGAGGGGAGCGGACAGCCGGCTTGCCGGGTCCGGTGCGGGCAGCGGGCAGCAGTCGTCGGTCTCCATGACGCCGCAGGCGGTCGCGGCCCGCGCGGGCAGGTCGCCGTCGATCGCGGCCGGGAAGCGGTACGGGTCGAGATCCATCAGCCCAGCGGTGCTCGTGGTGAAAGCCTGAAAACCAGTCACAAGTGCCTCCTTGGTCGTCATGCCACTGCAGAAGACGACTGTGGCGGCAGTGGGATCAGTTGCGGTACGCGCCGGATACCACCCGGATGTCCCCTACGGCATCTCGTCACAAGACCGATGAACCAACCGGTCCGGCGCCAACACCCGCTTGACCCCCTTGCTGCCGGACTCGGCGCCTGCTCTCCATGAGTCGGCGGTTGCTCGCCCTCGATCGGTCGGCGGCCGTCCCTGCAACCTCGTGTGCGGGGGAGTGGTCGGGGACCGAGGCCTCCTCCATCGAGTGAATCTTGGCGGGGCGCCGGTGTCGTCGGATGCCTCGACCGGTTATCCGCGCGGCATGTGTCCGTGATCGGGAATGGGAAGCAGGGCATGAGTACAGGAACGGTTCTTCTGGCGACGCGGGAGTTGGGCGCGCGTTCCGGGGCGGTCAGTGAGCAGCTCCGGAGGATCGGCAAGGAGCTGGAGGGCCAGGGCTTACAGGTGCGGTGGGCGGCCGATGCGCGGGACGCTCAGGCTGTGCTGCGGACGGAGGCGGGTCTTGTCGGGGCGGTGGTGGCCTGGGATCTGGATCCGCAGGCCGCGCCCGGAGACGGGGCGGGCGGCGGGGCGGAGGTGCTCGGGGCGATCGGGCGGCGGTTCAAGGACCTGCCCGTGTTCCTGCTGATGCCGCAGGACTCGGAAGGCGAGTTCGAGCAGCTTCCGCTCTGGGTGGCCGAGGTGGTGACAGGCTACGTCTGGGCCTTGGAGGACACGCCCGTCTTCATCGCGGGGCGTGTGGCCACCGCGGCACGCACATACCGGGACGGGGTGCTGCCGCCGTTCTTCAAGGCTCTGCGCCGTTTCGACGACACGCACCAGTACTCGTGGCACACTCCGGCGCACGCGGGTGGTGTGGCGTTCTTGAAGTCGGCGGCGGGGCGGGCGTTCTTCGACTACTACGGCGAGCGGCTGTTCCGTACGGATCTGTCGATCTCGGTCGGGGAACTGGGCTCCCTCTTCGAACACAACGGTCCGATCGGTGAGGCCGAGCGCAACGCCGCCCGCGTCTTCGGTGCCGACCGCACGTATTTCGTCCTCCACGGCGACTCGACGGCCGACCGCATGGTCGGCCACTTCAGCGTGATGCGCGACGAGATCGCCCTCGTGGACCGCAACTGCCACAAGTCCGTCCTGCACGGCCTGGTGATCTCCGGCGCCCGCCCCGTCTATCTGGTCCCGACCCGCAACGGGTACGGACTTGCCGGCCCCCTGCCCCCGGCACGCACCGCAGCGGACGCGGTGGCCGCACTCATCGCCGAGCACCCCCTTGCGGCGGAAGCCCTCTCCCCGCAGGCGCAGTACGCCGTGCTCACCAACTCCACCTACGACGGGCTGTGTTACGACACGGTCCAGGCCGCCCGGACGCTGGCGCCCAGCACACCGCGACTGCACTTCGACGAGGCATGGTTCGCCTACGCCCGTTTCCACCCGCTCTACGCGGGCCGGTACGGGATGGCGGTCGGCCCCGACACCTTCGACGACCCGATGCGGCCCACCGTCTTCGCCACCCAGTCCACGCACAAGCTGCTCGCCGCGCTCTCCCAGACCGCGATGGTGCACGTCAAACCCTCGCCACGCGCGCCGGTCGAGCACGAGCGGTTCAACGAGGCGTTCATGATGCACGGCACCACCTCGCCCCTGTATCCCGCGATCGCCTCGCTGGACGTGGCCACCGCCATGATGGACGGCCCCCAGGGCCGGGCGCTCATCGACGAGGCGATCACCGAGGCCATCCGTTTCCGGCAGACGGTGGTGCGTACCGGCCGTCGTATCGCCGCCGCGGGCGACCGGCCCGGCTGGTTCTTCGGCGTGTGGCAGCCCGACACCGTGACCGACCCCGCCACCGGGGAGCGGGTGGACTTCGTCGACGCGCCGCCCTCCCTGCTCGCGTCGGATCCGCGCTGCTGGCAGCTGGAGCCCGGCGCAGACTGGCACGGCTTCGAGGGGCTGACCGAGGGCTATTGCCTGCTCGACCCGGTGAAGGCGACCCTCACCTGCCCCGGCGTCACCGCCACGGGCCACACCGAGGAGTGGGGCATCCCGGCCCGCGTCCTGACCGCCTACCTGGCCGCTCGTGGCATCGTCGTGGAGAAGACCGACAGTTACAGCACGCTCGTCCTCTTCTCCATGGGCATCACCAAGGGCAAGTGGGGCACCCTCATGGACGCCCTGATGGATTTCAAGGCCCTGTACGACAGTGCCGCTCCGCTCGAAAGGGTGCTGCCCGCTCTCGTGGAGGCACACCCGCACCGCTACACCGGCCTCACGCTCAGGCAGTTGTGCCAGGACATGCACGAACACCTCACGGAGGCCGAGCTGATCGACGCCCTTGACACGGCCTTCCGTGAGCTTCCCGAGCCCGTAGCGCCACCGCAGCACTGCTACCAGCGTCTGACCCGCGGCGGGACCGAACGTCTGACCCTGGCCAAGGCGGCCGGACGCATCTCCGCCGCGATGGTCACCGTCACCCCGCCGGGCATCCCCGTCCTGATGCCCGGTGAGGCCGTCGGCACCTCCGACGGCCCCCTCCTGCGCTACCTCGGCGCCCTCGAAGCCTTCGACCGCGCGTTCCCCGGCTTCCACAGCGAGACCCACGGCGTCACCCTCGACCCCGGCACCGGCGACTACCTCATCGAGTGTGTCCTCCCGGAGCCGGAGGACACCCGCCCCTGAGCGGTACGGGCCGCCGCCGGGGGTGCTCCCGGTCCGGATTCCCGTTCCGGTTTCGGGAGCACCCTGTCGCGGCCGGCCCGGACAGGCCCGGGCCCGGGGCAGGGCCGGATCAGGTCACGGGCAGCCGATGCCTGTTTCGGGGTTGGCACAGGAGTCGGTGCCGGGGCCGCCGTTGTTGCTGTTCGTGCCCGGGCCGCCGTCCAGGTTGTCGTTGCCCGCGTTGCCGAAGAGGGAGTCGTCGCCGGGCCCGCCGAAGACGATGTCGATGCCCTGGGACCCGTGGAGGATGTCGTCGCCCGTGCCGCCGTCGATCACGTCGGCTCCGGGCCCGCCGGTGATCGAGTCCGCCCCGGGGCCGCCGCACACGAGGTCGTCGCCCCCGCCGCTGTTGATGGTGTCGTTGCCGCCGTGGGCGAGGATCACATCGCGTGCGGGTGTGCCGTTGATCTGATCGTCGCCGGGGGTGCCGGTGACGGTGGGCTGCTCACCGAAGCACGTGACCGCGTCGACGGTGGTGTTCTCCGTCGCGGTGTCGTTGGCCGGGGCCGGATCGGAGACCGCGCCGGCCACGCCCGCCGTGTCGACGGCGGTGTCCTCGGTCGTGGCCGTCGCGGTGATGGTCCGCGCGGCGCTCGCCCCGGCGGCGAGGCTGCCGATGCCACAGGTGACGACGTCCGGTGCGGTGCCGGCCGCGGTGCATCCGGGGGAGGCCGAGACGACCTCCATGCCGGCCGGGAGAGTGTCACGCAGGACCACCCCCTCGGCCGTCTGCGGGCCGTTGTTCGTCGCGGTGAGCGTGTACGTCACGCTCTGCCCCTGGACGACGGGATCGGAGCCCGTGTCGGACTTCGTGACGGCCAGATCGGCGTCGGTCAGGTGGAGGCGCCCGATGAGGCCGGCCGTCTCGGCGAACCAGATGTCGCCGTCCGGGCCCTTGGCGATGCCCCAGGGGTCCCGGGTGGCGAAGGGCAGGGGGAACTCGGCGATGACGCCGGACGTGCTGATCCGCCCGATCTTCCCGCCGTTGCGTTCGGTGAACCAGAGGCTGTCGTCCGGCCCGGCGGTGATGTCCTGGGGCTGGGGCGAGAATTCGCCCACCGGAAGCTCGTACTGGGTGATCACGCCGGACGTGCTGATCCGGCCGATCCTGTTGCCGCCGAACACGGTGAACCAGAGGTTTCCGTCGGGGCCGGTGGTGATGTCGGTCGGCCCGCCGCCTCCGGGGACCGGGAACTCGGTGACGACGCCGGACGGCGTCATACGGCCGATGACGTCGGCGTTGCTCTCGGTGAACCAGAGGTTCCCGTCCGGTCCGGTGGTGATGTAGGACGGCTGGCCGGAGCCGGCGGGCAGAGGGTATTCGGTGAGGGCGCCGGTGCTGGTGATACGGGCGATCCGGTTGCCGTTCTGCTCGGTGAACCACATGGCCCCGTCCGGGCCGGCGGTGATGCCGGTGGGCTCGACGAGCTGGTCGGGGAGGGGGTACTCGGTGACCGTGCCGTTCGTGTCGATCTTCCCGACCCGGGAGTCGAAGTGCTGCATGGTGAACCAGACGTTGCCGTCCGGGCCCGTGGCGATGTCGTGCGGGGTGCTGAACTCGCCGGGCAGGGGGTACTCCGCGATGAGGGTGCCCGTCGGGCTCATCCGGCCGATCCTGTTCCCGGCCGCCTCGGTGAACCACAGGTTGCCGTCGGGGCCTGTGGTGATGCCGACCGGCGTGCTGGTGGGGGATACGGGGTACTCGTCGATGCCGACGGCGGCCCGGGCCATCGTGGCTCCTGCGGCCAGGGGGAGGGCGACGGCCATCAGGACGCCGCTGAGCAGCGCCGTGAGACCGCGCCGACGGCGGGGTTTCGGCCGGGGGAGCGTCCCCGGCTCTGGCGGGCTGCCGTGGGTGGGAGGCATGGGCGATCACCTTTCGGTCGTGGGATCGCGCCCGTCCTACCAAAGCCCGATCGTTTCTTCGGACGTGGTGGCGCCCGCGACACGCCGGGTCCTCGACCGGATGTCGCCTGAACGGAGCCGTGCGGGCCGCGTCGGCAACGGGGCTGCCCGCCTGCCGGAGGACACCGCCGCCGGTCGTCGTGTCCTTCCCGCAGCGCGGTCCCCGCCATCTTCGCGGGCCCGGCCGGCCCGGACCGCACCGCGTACGTGATCCGGCTGCCGGGCGCCGGGGTCACGGCAGGTGTGCGGGCTCCGGAACGCGCCCGGGCTCCGACGGGCTCCCGGGCTCCGGTGCGCTCTCAAGGTCCGCCCCGTGGCTCTCCGGGGCGCCGAACCACGCCACCGCCACCGCGCCCGAGACCGCCAGCACGAAGCCGAGGACGGCCAGCCAGGCGAAGCCCGGGCGGGAGGCGTCGCCCAGCCACCACACGCCGATCATCCCCGGCAGCACGGTCTCGCCGACCACGAGCGCCGCCGTCGCGCCGTTCACCGAACCGATCTGCAGCGCGACCGTGTGCAGGTACATGCCGCCGACGCCGGCCACGAGAATCGCGTACAGCGCCGGATCCGCCAGGAGCGCGCCCAGGTCGAAGGGGTCGAGGCCGTTCAGGATCCGCACTCCGACCCCGAGCGCGCCGAAGCCGAGACCCGACAGGAGGCCTGCGAGGATCGCCGCCCGGGCGCCGAGTGCCCGTACGAGGACCGTGCCGCCGACGATCAGCAGCAGGGAGACCGCGAGCAGCCACCAGTGCGTGGCGATCGGGGTGCGCCCGCTGCCCTCCGGGCCCGCCGCGCTCGCAAGGAGCACCAGGGCCGAGCAGACCACACCGATCGAGGTCCACTCCGCGCGGGTCAGGCGGATACCGAGAAGCCGCACGCTGAGGACGGCCGTGATGACCAGGTTGGCGCTGATCACGGTCTGGGAGAGGAACAGCGGGAGCAGGCGGGCGGCGAGGGCGCCGAGGCCGAAGCCGACGAAGTCCAGGATCGTGCCGACGATGAACTCCCAGGTCATCGCGGCCTTCGCGGTCGACGACAGGCTCGGCCCGCCGTGCTGGGTGAGCTGCCCCGCCGCGGCCGCCTCCCGCCGGGCGGACTTGCGGGAGCCGACGGCCTGCAGGACGGATCCCGTGCCGTAACAGATCGAGGCGGCGACGGCGGTCAGCAGTCCTATGAGCACCAGCAGGCTCCTTTCACATGGCGGACGTGGTCCGCCCGGTTCGTTCTCCGCTTGGCAGACGTCGGATCGGGCGTCCGCGTTGCCTCCGACGTCCGATCGCAGGTGGTGACAGGCGGCACCGCCGCCGTGCCTCTGGCGCCCGCCGAGGCCGCCGAGGGGGCCATCACCGGACTCGCCGGCAAGTGCGTCGACGTCGCGGCCGCGAGCAGCGCCAACGGCACCGCCGTCCAGCTCTACTCCTGTAACGGGACCAACGCCCAGCGGTGGTCCAACCCCGGCGACGGAACCCTCCGCGCCCTGGGCAAATGCCTCGACGTCGTCGACCGCGGAACCGGCGACGGAGCCTCGATCCAGCTGTGGGACTGCAGCGGTGAGCGAATCAGCAGTGGGTGGTCACCGCCGCGCACGACATCGTCAACCCGGCCGCGAACAAGTGCCTGGACGTCAGGGACAACAACAGCGCCGACGGCACCCGGCTGCAGATCTGGAGCTGCACCGGCGGGGCGAACCAGAAGTGGAACGCGCCCGCCGCCGGCGGCGGCAGCACCCCCGCCCCCTCCGGATTCGTGGTCTCCGAGGCCCAGTTCAACCAGATGTTCCCGAACCGCAACCCCTTCTACACGTACGCCGGTCTGGTCGCCGCCACCAAGAAGTACCCGGCCTTCGCCGCCACCGGCAGCGACACCGTGAAGAAGCAGGAGGCCGCGGCCTTCCTCGCCAACGTGAACCACGAGACCGGCGGCCTCGTCCACACCGTCGAGCAGAACACCGCCAACCACCCGCACTACCTGCGACTGGAACCAGCCCTACGTCTGCCCCGCCGGCCAGGCCGCCCACTACGGCCGCGGCCCCATCCAGCTCTCCTGGAACTTCAACTACAAGGCCGACGATGACCCCGCACAACGCCATGGTCAACGGTGCGGGCTTCGGCCAGACGATCCGCTCCATCAACGGCTCCCTGGAGTGCGACGGCCGCAACCCGGCACAGGTCCAGAGCCGGGTGGACGCCTACCTCCGGTTCACCGCCACCCTCGGGGTGACAGCGGGCGCCAACCTCTACTGCTGACCCCGACTCCCGCACGGGGCAGGCCCGATCGCCGGTCGGAGCCTGCCCCGTGCGGGAGTCGGGTACCCGGGCCGTCTGCCCGTGTGTCACCGTGAGATGCGGGCCTCGATGCCGTCGAGCAGGAAGTCGAGGCCGATCCGGAAGGTGCGGTCGGCGTCCAGGTGGGCGGCATCGTGCACCACCGTGGCCGGCGCGGGGAATCGGCCGGTGGCGAAGGTCCGCTCCAGGTAGGGCCCGAGCGAGGTCTGCCAGCGCTTCTCGTCCATCCCGGTGGCCCGCTCGGCGCGCCGCTCCGCGATCTCCCGGCGTACCGCGCCGATCGCGTACGCGTTGACCGCGGCGACCACCGGCATGACGGCGTCCAGGTCGACGTCGCCCAGTGCGGCCACCGCGGTCTTCCCGCTGGCCAGTGCGTGCGGCCCGAGTCGGGGCCGGCCGCCCAGGAGGTCGGCGAGCCATTCGTGCTGGTGAACGCGTGCCGGGTGGCTTCGGCGAGGGACTGGAGCACCTCCCGCCAGCCGTCTCCGGCCGGCCGGATCTCGGCGTGGGCGGTGTCGACCATCAGGTCGAGCAACTCCTCCTTGCCGGCGATGTAGCCGTACATCCGCATCGGGCGGACGTCCAGCGCGGTGGCGACCTTGCGCAGCGACACCGACTCCAGGCCGTCGGCGTCGGCCAGCCGGATCGCGGCTCGCACGATCCGTCCCGGCTCAATCCGGCCGGGACGGGTCGACTCGGCGGCTCCGGCCAGGCGGCCTGGCTCTCGCCCGTGTACTGCACGTGAACGGCATCGAGGCCGTCGTGTACGAACGTGAACCGTCACGGGGCGCCCGTGGCCAGGGCGGCATGCTCGACATCCACTCAGGCCAGCGGGCGTTGCGCGAGGCCGGCCTGACCGACCAGTTCCACGCCATCGCCCGCAGCGAAGGCCAGGACATGCGTCTGCTCACCCCGGACGGCACCCTGCTGCTCCAGGAGGACACGCCCGACGACGCCCCGCTGGCGCGCCCCGAGGCCGACCGTGCCGACCTGCGCGATCTGCTCCTCGACTCGATCCCCGAACGCGCGGTGCGCTGGGGCCGCGCGTTCACGTCCGCCGAGAACGGCCTGCTGCGCTTCGCCGATGGCGGCAGCGCGACGTATGACCTGCTGGTCGGCGCGGACGGCGCCAACTCCCGCGTCCGCGCGCAGCGCACCGACGCCCGCCCGGCGCACATCGGCTCCGCCGAGGACTGGATCGCGACCAGCGGGAGCCCCTTCAACGACCCGGCCGCCGCCCGGGCACGGCTCATCGACCTGTTCGCCGGCCGGGACGCGCGGTTCACCGCGCCGATCGCGGCCTGCGACGACACGATCGTGCCCCGGCCGATCACCACTCTTCCCGTCGGCCTGACCTGGCCGACGACGCCGGGCGTCACGCTGATCGGCGATGCCGCGCACCTGATGCCGCCGGTGGGCGAGGGCGCCAACATGGCGCTGCTCGACGGCGCCCTGTTCGGCCTCGCGCCGGCCGGACACCCGAACGACCTGCCCGCCGCCGTCGAGGAATACGAACGCGAGATGTTCGAACGCACCAGTGCCGCCGCCCGTATGTCCGCGGACATACGGGAATTGCTGATGTCGCCGGACGCCGCCCAGAAGATGCTCGCGTTCTTCCAGCCGGACGGAATCTGAGACCCGGCAGGCGGGGAAGAGCGGGGTTCGGGCGCTGTCCGAACTCTCCCTACCGGACGACGACGTTGTGCGCCGGAATGATCGTGGGCTGCACGTCGGCGTGGCCGAGGTCGGCCAGGACCGGACCGAAGGTCTTCGCATGGGTCTCCAGGGCTTCGAGACTCTCCCAGACCTCGGTCACGCGGAACCCGCCGTCCACCGGCCCCGCCGCGTGAGAGACGAGACCCGGATTCGGCAGGTCCGCGAACTGGGTGAAGCCCCGCCCGTCGGTCACGCGCGCGATGACCGCGTCGTACAACTCCTGTCCGGCGCCGGGGAGGTCGAAGGTGACGATGATGGCCATGGCGATGCTCCTGTCTCGGTCCGCCACGTGGCTGCGGCGACGCCCGCGATCCTAGCTATCCGTGACCGAGTGTTCTCTCAGGGTGATTCTCTCGGTGATCCACGTACCGGGGTCCGCGTACTGCTCTCGCGCGTGTGGCCCGCACGTGCCTGGACGCCGCGCGCCTGTGCAGCACCATGACCAGAGATCGCGGGTTCACGGGTTCGTGTGGTGGAGCCGACCACCTTGACGTGGCGATGAACTACCCGGCCGCTGGCCGCTGCGAGGATCGGGCCGCCCGCTGCCCTTCCAGGATCGCCGGGTGGGCGGTGGGGGAGTGACGTCAGTGAGTGGCTGCACCGGTCAGGATGTCGGCCAGTTCAACGGGGTGGCTGAGCGCGACGCAATGGCCCGCGGCGATCTCGTCCGGGACGACACCAAGGCGTTCCAGCGCGAGCCGGCGCAGGAAGTCGGCAGGGAAGAAGCGATCCTCGGTGCACAGCACGAACCTGGTCGGCACCGCAGGCCAGGCGTCGAGCGGCCACGGTTGGGCCGACGCGGCCGGCGACGGGTGCTCCCGTTCCCTGCTCATCGCCTCCCGGGCGAGTTCGCGGGGCACGTCGTGGTAGAACGCGACATAAGGGTCGTCGCTGCCCGTGAGGCCGCCGTCCCGGGCGGCCTTGCGCCTCACGGCCTGGGTGTAGCCCGTGTTGTTCCACCACTGGTCAGGTGATTCACCTGGCTCGGGGACCATCCCGGCGACGAGCACCAGCGCTTCGGCTGGGCGGCGCGCGGCGACCAGGGGCGCGGTGAACGCGCCGAACGACTGCCCCACGACCACGAGCCCCTCACGGTCGCCGACCGCCTCGACCACGGCGTCGGCGTAGTCGTCGAGCGTCAGGGACTTGTCGCCGCCCGGAAGGTCCGGAGCCACCACGTCGTGCCCGCGCGCCCGAAGCTCCGCCTCGACCAGGTGCCAGTACCAGCCGACATCACCAGCACCGTGGATCAACACGAACGTACTCACAACACGCCTCTCGTCCTCATCCGTCAGATCGCCCTGCCAGGGTTACTCCTGCGGTGGGCCGATGACGGACCGGCCGATCTGCTCCGCCGGCCAGGCGGCGTGTCGTTCCTCGGATCCATCGCGATTCCCGCGGCGTACGTGGACCCGGTCCATGACGGCGGCCATCTCGCACTCGGGGAGCGCCGGGTTGGCGCCCGCGCTGGAGGCCAGTTCAGGGACGTGAAGCGCCTCGCGGAGCCGGGGGAGCGGAAGACGCGGGTCGGCGGCCGCGGCCTGGCGTGTCCAGACCGGGGGGTCATGGCTGAGCCGTTCGATCAGTGCGGGTGTGGCGGCCGGGTCCCGGATGACCAGTCGGCGGTAGTGGCCGTCCGGGTGGTCCGCGTAGCGCGCGGCGAGCCCCTCGCGGGGGAAGCGGGGGTGTGTCTCCGCCATCCAGGCGGAGAATGTGCCGCCGAGCCGTGCGTGGACACGCATCAGCACCTCCTGCGGGGTGTCAGGGTGATGCACGGCCAAGAGGTCCTCCACCAAGGGGTCCTCGGTGCGTGCGAGCAGCCGCAGAAGGTCGGGCGACAGGTGGGGGCTCCGGGCGGCGGTGCGTCGGAGCAGCGGGTGGGCGGAGGCCGCGGCCCGGCGCAGCACGACCGGGTCGGCCAGCCCGTCCCGTACCCACTCCACATCCCTCCGGTCGAAGGCCCCCACCGTGAAGTCGATCGCCATGCGTCGCGTCTCGGCCAGTTCCGGCCTGATGGAGACCGCGAGCCGTACGGCCTGGTCGGGGTCGACGGCGAGCCGTTCCACGAGGTCGGTGGGCAGCGAAGGATTCTCGGCGAGGGCGGCCGGCTGCGTCCGCTCGTCGACGCACCGTTCGGCGTCGGTGCGGTGGAGGAGTCCGCGGCGCAGCGCCTCGGTGGGGGGTCGCGGATCGCGGAGGAGTCGGGCGGTGACGTCCGCGTCCCGTCGGCACTCCCAGAGCGCGGCGGCCCGTCGCACCTCGGGGTCGGGGTCGGCGAGCAGCGCCGACCGCTCGCCCGCCGTCAGCGTCGCCCAGGCGCGCGCCGCGACCCGGCGCGCTGCCGGGGTGCGGTGGGTGGCCAGGGAGGCCACGAACGCCGGCGCGAGATGGGGCGAGTCCAGCAGGGCCGCCCGTACGGAAGGGGCCGGGTCGTCGAGCAGACGGCTACACACATCGGCCGCGAGCGGCGCGACCTTCGCACGCCGGTCGTGCCGCTCGGGCCCGTACGCGAGAGCAGCCCGCGCCTTGGGGGAGGCGTCGTCCGCGAGCCGGGCCCGCTGCTCGGGATCCGCCCTGGCGCTCATCGCGAAGTCGATCCGAGCGCCCGGGAGCGGGTGAGCCAGGATCACCGCGACGGCCGGCTCGGGAAGCCCGGCCCGCTGGAGGGCATGACGGGGTGGACCGTCACCGCCGCCGCCCTCGAAGGCGAGCAAGCGCAGCAGCAACGGTGTCGGCAGCGCCGGATTGCGGGCGACGCCGTCCAGCGCGGATGCGTGGAACGCGGCCATGACCCCTTCCCTCTGTGTCGTGATCGGCTGGGCCATGGCCATGATCCCCTGCGCCCGCCAGGCCGTCATGATCGGCCGGACAACACTCAGACGCCGAGCCCGAGTCGCCGCAGGCGGAGAGGCAGGGCCACTCCCAGCGTCGCCCCGTGTGCCGGGGACGGCGACCACATGGGCGCCCCGCACGGTGTCCACCCGCGCCTTCACCGGCCGGTCGGGGCGGATCTCCACGAGTGGGAAGTCGGTGTACGGGCAGGCCCAGGCGAGGTGCCGGACGCCTTCAGCGGTTAGCTGGCCGAAACCTGCTGGGGGAGGCCCGAGAGCGGGAGGTGCCCGCGCATCACCGTGGACGGTGGCGAGGCTGCGGTTCCCTGTGACGCGGTGTGGCCGCTCGTTCTGCCCGCGCCGTACGGGAGAGGGAGTCCGGCCTGAACCGTGCGGTCACCCGCAGGTGAGGTCGAAGCGGACGCGCTCGACGGTGATCTCGCCCGGGTCGGCCTCGCCGTCGAGGTCGGCGTCCTCGAAGACGACCTTCTTCCGCTCCGTGATGGTGAGGGTGCCGACAGGCGTGCCGTCGGCGGCGTAGATGGTGCGCTCGTCCTCGGAGACGGTGCTGAGGACGGTGTGGTACGGGCGGGCGAGGACGACCGTGAAGCGCTCGTAGTCGGTTCCGCTCTGTACGTAGCGGCCGTCGGGCAGGTCCATGTGGAAGTCGTAGCTGTCCACGCCCTTGACGACCATGGCGCCGTCGGTGCGCACGACCTGGGCGACGGTGTGCTCGACGACGGTGTACCGACCGACGAGGCCGGCCGGCAGACAGCCTTCGAGCGGGGCCTCGCCGGTGTGGGTCGTGGTCTCGTCGATGGTGTCGAGGACGACGGTGTCGGCCCGGGCAGTGGCCGTGGCGCAGAGGCAGACGGCCGCGGCCAGCGCGGCGGCGGGGGCCGCGATGCGGCGGATGCAGCGGGTGAGGCGGGTGAGGTGCATGGCGCCGACGTTAGTGAACCGGACGGGGCCCGGCACCGCGGGCGCGACCGTGCGGAGGAACGCCGCCAGGGGTGCCCTCCGTGCGTAGGGAAAGCGGTGCGCCACCGCGACGCTGTCGAGCGCCTGGATCGGCCCAGGGCTTCGCTGTCCCTGCACGTCACTGCCCTCGGAGGAGGTGCCCGGGACGTGGTTCGTCTGGGATGAGGGGACGGTGTTCCGGCGGCCTGGCAATAAGGGGGTGCTGCTCAACGGCCCGGTGATGGAGGAACTGTTCGCCGCCATCGCGGCGGTCGATCCCGTCTGGACGCCGCCACCGCCTCCCGAACCCGACGCCGAGGTGTGGTGGGACGACCCAGTGGTGGTGGACGGGCCATGGGTGATCCTCACCTCGGGCACGGAACGGGAGATCCGGGCCTTCGTGGACCACTACGAGGACGTGCGCGGAATGCTGCGGGCATCCAGCGTACGAGACCCGCGCAGCGATACTCCGAAAGCGGGGACCTGGCATCGACCGGCCCGTCCCATCACGCGAATGCTGCAAGGCCGGGACGGGACGGCGGCAACGGCGCGGGGCGCCCCGAAAGGGGCCGATGGCGCCCGATCCCGCGCAGCGGCCCTGCGTACCGGCCCCGGAGCGCCGGGTTCGCGACCGTGCCGGTGCAGGCCTGTTCCGCGCCGTCAAGGCCGTCCCCAGAGCACGCGTCGTGAAGAACCGGCCTCTGCTGCGCGCGTCGGGGGCGGGCGGACCGACGGCCGGTCGAAAGCCTCTGGTCCGCCCCTTTGGCCATGAGGCACGATGGGGAGAGGATGACGGTCCTCGGGGGGAGTGGGTGCGGTGGGCAGGTTCAGACGTGCTCGGACGGCGGTTGTACCGGACGCCCAACGGCGGGTGCGGCGCAGCCCGTTGCTCTTCACCGCGCCCATCGTGATGCTCGTCCTGCTCACGGTGGTGCTGGCCTGGGAGATCGTCCGCGGCAACATGTCGGCTGCGGCACGCGCCGAGTGGCCGTGGCGGCTCCAGATACTCGACATGGAGCCGCTGGGCAGCCTCCTCGCGGTCGCTGCCGGCTCGGTGCTCGCCCGCGCCCAGTACGCCCGTACCGTGCGGCCCCACCTCGGCTGGCGCGCCGACTGGAAGTCCGGACACCTGCGGGGCGGCGTGCCCGAGTGGCAGGTCGGACTGCTCAACGGCGGATCGCACACGGTGGTCGTCGAGGAGTACGAATGCCAGGTCGTGCTGCGGGGCGCGGAACCGGGGGACGCGGCGCACGCACCGTGGACGGACGTCCAGGGGGCGGCGGCGGTACTGACCGGCGCCGGTCTGACCGTGGGCGAGGACTTCCAGCTCGTCGCCATGGGCAACTTCCCGCTGGTGGGCACCGGCAGCTACGAGACGACGATGCTCGGCGCCTTCTCCCAGCGCTTCGTCGACGAGGTCGAGGCCCTGCACCTCAGGGTTCGCGTGGTCGACGTGGTCGGCGACAGCCACGAGCGGGTCCTGGACGCCCTGAAGGGCGCCCGGTCGACGGCGTACCAGCGTCAGGCGTCCTGACCCTCCAGCCAGTGCAGCACCTCCGGCAGGGCGTACTGGGCGGCGAAGTGCCCCGCGCCGGGTACGAGGACGGGCTCGGCGCCCGGGATGTGGGCCGCCAGCCACCGGGTGTGCGCCACGGGGGAGAAGGCGTCGTCGAGGCCGTGCCACAGCAGGACGGGTATCTCGACGGCCGACACGTCGAATCCCCACGGGCGGACGAAGGCCAGGCAGTCGTCGAGCCAGCCGTGGTGCGAAACCCGGAGCGCCTCGCGGTAGGTGCGCAGCAGTACCGTGCGGACCCGAGGGTCGTCGACGACCGGCAGGTCGTACGGGGAGAGTTCGGCGCGCAGATCCTCGATCAGCCGCTCCGGGTCCTGCCGGACGACGGCGGCGCGGTCGGCGAGGTCCCGCTCCAGCCCGCCCGGATCGCGCCCGTCCAGGTGGGCGCGGGCCATCCCGTACTCGCGCACGTTGAACGGGGTCATTCCGGCGTGCCACTCCAGGCCGGCCGCGTCCGGCGGGGCGAGCCCCACCAGGACGGCGGCCGCCCGGACACGGCCGGGCAGCATGGCCGCACAGGCGAGCGCGTGCGGAGCCCCGCCGGAGCGCCCGACGACCGCGAACCGCTCCACTCCGAAGGCGTCGGCGACCGTGGCCGCGTCCCGGGCCGCGTCGGCGACGCGGCGGTCCGGCCGGCGGGTGGAGTCTCCGTACCCGGGACGGTCGTAGGAGAGGAACCGGACACCGGGGCACTGGCCGGCGACTCCGGGCAGGGCGGTGCCGAGGCGGGTACCCGGCGTCCCGTGCAGGAGCAGCACCGGACTCCCCGCCGGGTCCCCCCATTCCTCGGCCACGAGGACGCGCCCGTCGTCGGTGCGTACAGCCTTCGTCATGAAGGCGAGCCTAAGGGTCGTCCGGCAGACACCGACCGGTATGCGCACAGGTGGAACGGAATACCTGCGAGCGTCCGACGCGGCGGCTGTGGCAGCCTGCCGGCATGCCTTGGGAGCTGCGAGAACATGCGGGCCGTCACTACGCGGTCCTGTTCCACTACGCCTTGCCTGACGATGCGTGGGCCGTGGAGCTGAGCGAAGCCCGGCCTGCGCCGGCCAACTCCGATGCCGAGGCGTCCCACTTGCCCGGCACTGCCTTCCTGGCGGCCCTCGTCCCGGACGAGGACCCGAACCTGGAACCGACCGTCCGCGTCTACAGCCCTGACGAGCGTGTGGTGCCCTACGAGATCATGTGCTGGTTCATGGAGCAGGTGGCCGACCAGGTCGAACGCTGCCGCGTCGCCTTCGAGCAAGGAGAGCCGGAAGCAAGGGAATGATCCCCCGGTGACAGGTGCGACCACGGCGTCGGAGCCCCCCCCCGGACGGCCCACGGCAGTTCGGCAAGCTGATCTTTCTGTTAGGGCGCGAGGACACGGACCCGGTTCGCTAGGTCCGGCTGTGGAGCCTGTCGTCGGCAGCTTGCCAACGACCTTGCCCCGTCAATCGCCTTCCACCTCCACAAGCGGCAGGGCTTCCGCACCGGCTATGACAAGCGGCTGGCCTACGGCCAGGCCAAGACCGCCAACGCCCTGTTCGCCGTCCACCTCGACGCCCTCGGACGCGACCACGACGTCCGGGCGTTCGCGCTCCACCCCGGCAGGATCATCACAGGTCTCCAGCGGGAGATGAGTCTCCAGGAGCAGATGGACCGCCGATGGGTGGACGCGCAGGGCCACGTGATCGGCGCCGGCTTCAAGACCCCCTCCCAGGGCGCCGCCACCGGCTTGTGGGCAGCCACGTCGCCCCTCCTCGACGGACTCGGCGGGCTCTACCTGGAGGACTGCGACGTCACACGCGTCTCCGCCCCTGAGAGCCCATGGACGACGGAGGCGTCCGCGCGTACGCCATCGCCCCCGACGCCGCCGCCCGGCCCTGGGACTTGTCCCTCGCGGCGACCGGCGCCACTCCGATCACCTGATGAACCCGCCCTCCCATCCAGGTGCGGGCTCGCGGAAGAGCTGCTGTACATCGACGAATTCGCCAGCGAGGCCGACCGCGCCACCGTGATCACCACCCCGGCGGCCCGCAACCGGCCCGGCCCGGAAATACATGGCGCGGGAGGAAGCAGGTCAACGAGACTGCGCAGATGAGTCGCCGCCTCCCCTGTCCCTGCTGCGGGCACCTCGTCCTGGACGAGATGCCCGGCTCGTTCGAGATCTGCCCCGTCTGCTTCTGGGAGGACGACGGGGTCCAGTTCCGCTGGCCGACCATGGACGGCGGGGCGAACAAGGTCTCCCTGATCGAAGCCCAGCAGAACTACCAGGAGTTCGGCGCCTGCGACCAGCACGGCCGACGCTTCGTGCGTCCCCCGGCCGAGGACGAGCCGCTCGACCCCGCCTGGCGCCCCATCGATCCGACACGGGACTCCTTCGAGGACTGGGCGGCCGAGGACCGCGCCCCGTGGCCCGACGACCACTCGGTGCTCTGCTGGTGGCTCCCCACCTTCTGGCGGCGGGATCACCCATGACCACTCACATCGAGAGACTCATCCAGCAGCTCGATGACTCGACCGGCCCGTCGTACGACGCTCGCGCAGAACTCATTGGCATCGGCTACGCCGCCGTCCCCGCCATCATCGATGGACTGCCCTCCCTCGGCGGCTTCGGTCAGCTGACCGCCATCGAGGTCTTCGAAGAGGTGGCAGACCCGCGCTGCGGCCCCGCCCTGATCGCCCTCCTGGGCAACGACGACTCCACCGTCCGGGAATGGGCGGCGATGGCCCTGGCGGGCCTGAAGATCGACGGCGCGGTCGAGCCCGTGCGCCGCGCCTATCGCGCCTGCCTGGATCGGGCGACGCCACCGGACTGGAGCGAGCCGGAAGGCATCCGCTGGGCCCTGACCGAACTCGGCGCCCGCACCCCCGTCGTCCCGCCGCTCACCGCTCGCCTACGGGCCACCACCGCAGACGGCGCCCCTCGCTGGCCCTCGACCCACTTCACCGAGATCATCAACGACCTGGCCGACCACGCCCAGGTGATCCTCTACTCCCAGTTCTGGCGGGTGGACACCGGCCGCACGTACGGCGTCTCCGGCACCGGCCTGGACTGGGAACTCGACTGGACCGCGCCCGGGGAGCACCTGGTCGAGGAGTCCCGCGCCTGGTCCCTGCTGGAAGCCTCCGAAGCCCCCGCCGGCGACGACATCTTCGTCGCCCCCACCTGGATCGACCGTACCGACCTGTATCCGGAGAGGTGACCAATGCCGTTCCAGCACCCTGAGGAGATCGGCTACGGCTATGTGATCGAGCGCTACGCGGCAAGGAAGGACTCCGGCCACGCGCGCTACCTCGTCCTGAATAGTGGTCGATTCCTGCGGCCCGAGTGGCCTCACGCCGAACGTTTCGCCCATCACCTCATCGACGACTCGGCCACGATCACCGATGCCGAACTGAACGCCCTCCTCGGCTACGAGTGGCGCTCACGCCTCACCGCCGCCTGGCTGATCGGCGTAGGCCGACGCGTCACGTTCCGCGAACGCATCGGCGACCTGCTCCTGGCCAGCGAGGTCTGCTTCTCCGGCAGCGCCTACTGCTTCGCCCTGGCCCGCTTCGGCGCCCACGCGGACGCCGAGATCCTCACCTCCTACCTGAACCGCTATCTCCCCCGCACCGACCTCCGCTACGACCAGCCCGCAGCCCTCGGCGCTCTCCTCCGCCTCGACGCCCACCTCGGCACCCGTCATGCCGACCTCTTCACCCAGCCCGACGGCCTCTGGGACCAGTGGGTCAACGCCCTGACTCACCTCCACGACCACCCCGCTTACACCCCCGCCGAACAGCGCCGCTGGACAGACCTCCAGTGCGACTTCGCCAACCATTGGTCCCGCGCCTAGCGGGGAGCGGTCGCCTTACAAGCCAGTAGACCGCCGCCGGATCAGACGCCTGGCAGGAGTGTCACCAGGCCCAGCCGGCCTTCCGGCCGCACGGCCTGGGGCGCCGGGGCCTGCCGGGTGTGTGGGTCAGTCGTCGAGGGCGTCCTTCACCTTGCCGAGGTCGACGAACTTGAAGTCGGTCGCGGGCCGATCGCCGTCGCCGGGGGAGTCGTGTCCGTCCTGGACGACGAGGAGACCGTTCGGGTACGTGGCGCCGAGCGGCGCGTTCAGGACCGCGGCGCCGTCGCACTCCTCCGAGCCGTCGAGGGTGCCGCTCGCGGGGATGACCCGGAAGCCGCCCTCGTACTCGTTGGCGTCCTCGAGCTCGCGGTCGTAGGCGGCGAAGGTGTTGTCACCCTGGCTGGAGGCGAGGAGGTAGCCGTCGCCGTCGGGCTCGGTGAGCAGCGTCAGACCCTCAACGTCCGCCGTGAGCCTCGTACCGCCGTAGCCGGGGTCGGCGCCCGGCGTGCACTCCTCGGTCTCCTGGTCGTAGACACCGGGGACGCCGTACTCGCGGACCTTGTCGATCAGCTTCGGCGTGCCGGTGAGGTCGGCGCGCATGCGCCAGATGCCGACGTCCTCCTGACCGGCGTACAGGATGCCGTTGGCCGGGTCGACGACCATGCCCTCGACCTGCGGCAGTTCGCCGGGCTCGCCGCACGGGGACCACGAGGTGCCGTCGGGCAGCCGGAAGGCCGAGGGCAGGTCCAGGGTGCGGAGCTTGCGGTAGGTGACGTCGCCGCTCGCGGTCGGCAGCAGCTCCAGGAGGGCGATGCCGGTGCGCTCGCGGCGGCTGACCAGGGCGTAGGCCTTCCCGGTGGCCGGGTCCGTCCAGGTCGCCAGGCCGTAGGCGGTCTGCTGGTCGTTGATCTCGGCCTGGTCCCGGGAGAAGACGGGCGGCGCGGCGGGGTCGGTGATGTCGGTCAGCGGGCCGCCGGGGCGGTCGCGGTCGATGCGGTAGAAGCGCAGCCGGTCGTGGCCCCGGTCACTGGTGACGGCGAGGTCGGCCCTCCCTGAGGAGAGCCGCAGCCCGTGGACGAGATCCACGTTGTTGAACCGGCCCGGAGCTTCGTCCTCGCCCACGGCGGGCGGCGCGGCTATCGACTGCACCAGTCGCGCCTCCAGGTCGTAGACACGCAGACCGCCCTCCTTGGCGGTGGCGACCACGAGGCTGCGACCGGGGGCCGCTGCGTTGCGCCAGATGGCGGGGTCGTCCGCGTCGGCGTTGCCACCCTCCTCGTCGTCGTGCAGCACCGGCGTCTCCGCGCGGGGCGTGACGGCCGGCAGCGAACCGCCGGAGAGACGGTGGCGGCCCTCTGCCTCGGCCGGCACGGCCAGGGCCGCCGCCATGAGGGCCGTGGTCACGGTGAGCACGGTCGACCGGACGATCGTGGAGCGATTCACGCGAATCTCCTCTGGAAGGGGGTGGTCGTGCGAGAGCGTGACCCCCCTTCGTGTCGGCACAGCAGCCACGCGACTACCGGCGACCCCGATCTGACGTGTACACGAGATGAACGATGTGCCGGACAGCGCATCTCGGGTGTGGTGGGAGTGAACAGCAGCCTCCACTCGTCGACTTGGCGCACACGGTGCCCTCGCCTGCCTCCGACTCCGACTCCGGCTCCGGCTCCGGCTCCGGCTCAAGGACTCTCCGGACTCGGCCTAGCGCCAGGGATCGAGGGCGTGCTTGCCGCGGGTCTGGCCCGCTTCGAGTTGCTGCAGCACCGTCGCCCCCTCGGCCAGGGGGTGAACCTGGGGGGTTCCGGGCGGGTATACGCCGCGGGCGATGAGGGCCTGGAGCTCGACGAGCAACGACTGGTACAGGGCAGGGGCTGCGGTCGCCAGCGCACCGATGTGCAGACCCTTGACCTGGACCTGGTGGGTGAAGACCAGGTCGTGCGTGGTCAGGGTGGCGTCGCCGGACGCGGCGCCGAACACGACGATGCGTCCGGTGAAGGGTTTGGTGACCGACAGGCTGGTCTGGAACGTGGCCCGGCCCACTGATTCCAGGACCAGATCGACACCGCCGGTCAGCCGGCTGATCTCCGAGGCCAGGTCGGGGCGTCGGCTGTCCAGGACCTCGTCGGCGCCGAGGGCCTTGACGGTGTCGTGCTTCGCCGGTGACGCCGTGGCGATCACGCGCGCACCGTAGTGGCGGGCGAGGCGGACGGCGGCCTGCCCCACACCTCCGGCCGCTGCATGGATGAGCATCACCTCACCCGTCTTGATCTCGCCCAGCGGCTTCAGGGCCGCCAGGGCGGTGGCCCAGTTCAGCACCAGGCCGAGGGCCTGGGCGTCGCTCCAGCCGGACGGCACCGGAAGCACACCCGCGGCCAGCATCGTCATGTACTGCGCGAAGGCTCCTGGCCCGGCGCCGACGACGTGTGTGCCGGGCGGCAGCGGACGCTCGACCTCCGGGCCGGCCTCCACGATCTCGCCGGCGGCCTCGAAGCCCGCCACGTAAGGTGCCCGCGGACCCCCTCCGTACGTGCCGTGGGTCTGCATGACGTCAGCGAAGTTGACCCCGGCGGCGCCCACGCGGATCAGGTACTCGCCGGGCCCCGGGGTGGGGCGGCGGTGATCGGTCGTGAGGGTCAGATCCTCCGGCCCCCTGAGGGACTGCTGGACCAGTGCTCGTATCGTCTGCCGGGCGGTGTGCCGCCGCGCGTTGATCTCCATGCACCGACCGTAGGACCCTGACACTTGCGTCAACGTCAAGCGGCGGTCAGCGGCCAGCATCGCGGGCCTCTCGCAGGTAGGTGTCGAGTGCCGCCTGCTGAGCGCTGAGAACGGCGATGCGAGCGGCGAGCCGATCGCGGTGGTTCTGCACCTCATTCAGGAACTCCGAGCACACCCCATCCGTGCCGGCGTCGGATCCGTCAGTGAGGCGGGGCAGAACTTCCCTGATCAACCGCACGGGCAGTCCGGACTCCAGCAGCGTGCGGATGACGAGCACCTGGTCGATCGTGGACTGGCAATAGTCGCGGAAACCGTTGCCGGAACGGCCGGGGACGATCAGGCCCTCGTCCTCGTAGTGCCGTAACGATCTCGCACTCACACCACTGACTCTGGAAGCGTCGCCGATCTTCATACTCGGACACAACGCACAGGAACACAGCGATCTTCCAGCACTCGCCACACGGCCCAGGCCGGCACAGACGCTGTGGCTGGTGCGCCTCGGGGCCGGTGGATTCATGGCGATGCGATGTCAGGGGTGGCTGGCACCATGTTCCACATGGATCTCGCACACCCGCTCGACGACTTGGACGCCATTTCCTGGGCCTCCTTCTCCCACGCGTACGGCAGCGCGGAGGACGTTCCCGACCTGCTTCGGGCCCTGACCGGTACGGACGCGGCTGCGGCGGACGAAGCACTGTCGGAGCTGTACGGGAGCGTGCTGCATCAGGGAACGGTCTACGCCGCCAGCGCGGAAGCGGTGCCCTTCCTCGCCAGGATCGCGATAGCCGGCCATCGTACGGCTGACGTCCTGGGGCTCCTCGGCGACATGGCGGAGAGCGAGGACGAGTACGGTGTGGCGCCCGGTGCCGTGCGGGCGGCCGTGGCTGGGCAGTTGGTGCTGCTTCTGCCGTTGCTGGCCGATACCGCGCCGGTCGTCCGCCGGACCGCCGCCTGGGCGGTCTCGCACACCCGCGTCGCGGACACCGCCCTGCCCGCGCTGTGCGCCCGATGGTTGGAGGAGCCCGAGCCCGCCGTCCGGGCGGAGGTCCTGTCCGGGATCGCGCGGCTCGATCCGCAGCGCGGAGCGGTTGAGGGGGCCTCCGTCCTGGACCCGTCCCAGCCCGCCGTGGTGCGGCTGGCCGCGGTCTTCGCCTGTCTCGACGGGGGCGCTGCGTGGACGGAGGCCCTGCAGTCGACAACGCTGTCGCTCCTGCCCGCCGACTCCTTGCGCTCCGAGTCCGACCTCGAACGCGGCGAGCCGCTGGCGGCCGTCGTCGAAGCCCTCCTGGAACGGGACGCCGGGCCGGAGCGCGAGGCGGCCTTCGCCCTGATCGACGCGGCCCTGCGCGACGGCCGGGCCGAGGTCCGGGCCGAAGGCGCCTGGGCGGCCGACCGCGCCTGCATGCTCTCGCGAA
Organism: Streptomyces sp. NPDC051909; assembly: GCF_040681095.1. NCBI lineage: Bacteria > Bacillati > Actinomycetota > Actinomycetes > Kitasatosporales > Streptomycetaceae > Streptomyces > Streptomyces sp. NPDC051909. Next base: position 39,287 of record NZ_JBFAYA010000027.1, read on the forward strand.
GTGCCCCGCGGCAGTTGGTGGAGGGCTTGCGCGCGGCAGCTCTCGACGAGCCATCCGTACTCGGTATGGCGTCCCTTCTCGGCCGGTTGGGCAGTGCTGCCGCACCGGCCGCGGACGTGCTCGCCCCGCTTGCCGCACGGAACCCGGACCGGGAGGACGACCACGCCGACCGTGCGCTGGCCGCGCTCGTACGGGTCGCGCCCACACAGGCGGCCCCGCTCCTCGCGGCGGGCCTCGGGCGCCGACCGCGTGCCCTCGACGCGGCCGCCGGGCGAGGGCTCGCGTCGAGCGCCCCCTTCCCGTACGACAGTGAGCTCCTCGACGCCGTCCGCTCCCGCCTCTCCCGGCCCACGGACCTCGGCGGCAACCAACCATGGCAGCTGACCAGCCTGTTGGCCGGGTGGGGCCCGGATGCGGCGGCTGCGCTGCCCGAGCTGTGCGCGGCGCTCCCACACCATCCTGGTCAGGCCTCCCGCGCCCTCGTCTCCGTCGCGGCCGGCTGCGCTCCGTCGGACCGCGACCTCGCCGTCACCGCACTGCGGGAGGCGGCCCGACGAGGAGTCCTCCCGGCGGCGAAGGCCCTGTACGACCTCGCGGACGATCCCGCGCCGCTGCTGCGGTGCCTCGAACAGGAACTCGGTCGCGGCGGCCGAGACCTGCGCGACGCCGTCGGTATCGCTGCCATGCTCGGTCCCCGCGGAGCGGCCCTGGCACCACTTCTGCGTGGGGCGCTCAGCGACCCGGGCCAGGACACCACGCCCGCTCTGGACACGGACACGGCCCTCGCCGAAGCCCTGTGGCGTGTCACGGGGGACCCGGAACCGGTGGTGGCCGTCCTCGCGTCGGTCTTCGACCGCGCCGCACAGAGCCAGTGGGCCCGTTGGTCCGTGGCGAGGGCCGCCCGGGTGACCGCGCTGCTCGGCCCGGCCGGCCGTCCGCTCACCGCCAGGCTGGAGGCGGCCCTCGACGATCCGGTGCAGGCGCCGGCCGCGGTACTGGCCCTCGTAGCCGTGGCGGACCCTGCCGCTCTGGACCACGCCGCGCTCGCCTCGGCCGCCCTGACGTCCGCCGAAACGGAGGCCGATCCGACCGGCGCCTGTGATGCCTTGGAAGCCCTCGGAGCCGCCGCCCTGAACAGCGATCAACTGCGCCGGCTCGAAGTCCTCGCCGACGGCGACGCCCGGGTGGTCCGCTCGGGAGTCGAAGACCGCATCATCCGCCAGGACGAAGCCTTCCGGCACCGCGCCAGGTCGCTGCTCACAAGCGGACGCCGGTGAGCGCTGGCCCGGCCCACCGACGGGCCCAGCGCTCCTCGGGCCTGCCTGCGGGTGGGGCCGATCCGCAGGCGGTCCGACCTGTTCGGAGGCCGGGACAATCGGGCGCAGGTGATCGGCATCGCTACGGCAGCCACCTGTTTCGGGGTTCTGCGGGGGCCGGGCGGGCTCAGGGGTAGAGGTCGGCTCGGAAGGCGAACGAGACGAGTTGAGCTCGGTCACGTGCGCCGACCTTGCTCATGGCCCGTACCGCATGCGTCTTCACGGTGAACGGTGACACGGACATCCGGGCCGCGATCTCGTCGTTGCCGAGACCGCCGGCGACGAGAACGACCACGTCCCGCTCCCTGGGTGTCAGGGCGTCGAAGCGTCGCAGCAGCTCCTGGTCGATCACCGGGGGCGGACTGTCGGTCATGTGACCGATGAGCGCGGCCGTCGCGGTGGCCGACAACGCACCGCCACCGCCGACGACCTCGGTGATTCCGGCGACGAGTTCGGCGGGGCTCACGGGCTTGCTCAGGAAACCGTTGGCGCCCGCGCGAAGGGCGGCGAGAACGATGTCGTCCTGGTCGAAGGTGGTCAGCACGATCACCCGTGTCTTCTCGGGTGGGTGCTCCTTGCGGATCCGGCGGGTGGCTTCGACACGTCGATGCCTGGCATCCGGATGTCCATCAGGACCAGGTCGACGGGGTGGTCCCGGAGGGAGGGTGCGACCTGGAGTCCGTCGGAGAGATCACCCGCGACTACGAGACCGGGGTCGAGCCGGAGCATCGCTTTGATGCCGGCCCTCATCTCGGCCTGGTCGTCGACGATCAGAATCCGCGTCGTCATACGGCGGCTCCCAGGGGGCTGAACTCCGCATGGACCCGGAATCGGCCGTCGTCACTGTCGATCGTCGGCTGCCCGTTGGAGGACTCGACGCGTTCGCGTATCCCCACGAGTCCGAGTCCGAGTCCGAGACCGCTGCCGGAGCCGGAGCCGGAGCCGGAGCGCGATCCAGCGCCGGATCCTGAGCCGCGCGGTGAATGTCCGATTCGGTTCTCCACGGTGACGCAGATCCTGCCGTCGCGCTCGCGTACATCCACCGTTGCCGCCCCCTCTCCATGCCGGTAGGTGTTGGTGAGCGCTTCCTAGAGGACCCGGTAGACCGTCACGCCGACGCTGGGCTCGACGAAACCGGCGGGGATGTCGATAGAGGGCCGGATGTCGAGCCCGATGCTCTCGAAGGAGGCGACAAGGCCTTCCAGGCCGCTGAGCGCCGGGGTCGGCCGGAGCGCCTCGTCGCCGGAGATCTCGTCTCCGAGGCGGATGAGCGCGAGGATCCGTTGCGTCTCGACGACGACGGTGCGGGCGCTCGACCTGGCCGATACGAGCGCCTGCCGGGAGGAATCGGCGTCCTCGGGCAGCCCGATCTCCGCGGCACCGAGATACATGCTGAGCATCGCGACCTGGTGTCCGATGACGTCGTGCAGATCCCGGGCGATACGGAGCCGTTCCTCGGCGACTCGTCGGATGGCTTCGATCTCACGGGTGGCGATGGCGCTCTCGGCCCGTTCCTCCAGGGTGAGCCAGTGCTCTCGGTGGATGCGCAGCGCGGCTCCTGTCGTACCTCCGGCTATGGCCGAGAAGAGTGCGGCGGCTCCCACGATCGCGCCGCCCCGGAATCCTCCCAGCGTCATGAACGCCCCAAGGAAGAACGCCGCCACGATGCCGATTCCGGCAAGCGGCTGCTTTCCCCGGAGGGTGACCGAGAACAGTACGAGCACCGCCATCATCCACACCGACAGGGGATCGTGGCCGACCGTCGTGACGGCGAAGGACGCCGCGCTCGCCACGACCAGTCCCGCCCACGGCCTCCACCAGGAGAGGGCGACACCGCCACCGGCGAGGAGTACGGACAGGGCTGTCGGCCCGTCCGAGCCTCGCAGGATCACTGCCACGATCTGGCCGGTGAACACCAGCGCGGCCATCGCATAGGCGACCAGGTGCAGAGCCTCGGGGCGGCGGACCCACAGGGGCGCTGCGGGCCCGTCCTCATTGTGCTGCGGGCCCGTCCACATTGTTCTGCGCCTTGACCATGGGCTGATTCTCGGCCACATGTGCTGCGGTCGTGCACTTCGAATGATGTAGACGGCCGGCCCGGTCGCGTCAGGAGACCGGCCCACAGCGATCGCGGCCGTGCTGCTCGTGATCTATCCCCTGTGGGACGCCATCGTCACGCTCCTCGAGCGTCGCATCGCCGGCACCGCCCCCATGGACCGCGTCGGTGCCACCAACGTGGCCCTCGGCCTCGCCACCACCGCCGGAATGATCGCCGCCGCGTTCGCCACCATCGGGACGGCCCTGCTCGTATTCGGGATCTGGGCCCTGCTTTCCGGAGCGATCCAGCTCATCGTGGCGATCCGGCGCCGACGCACCGTCGGCGCCCAGTGGCCCATGGCCATCAGCGGCGGACTGTCCGTCCTCGCCGGTGCCTCCTTCGCTGCCATGTCCGCCTCGGCGACCGGCAGCCTGACCGCCGTCGACCGGATACTCGGCCTTCGGTGCCTTCTGGTTCCTCGTCTCCGCCATCGCCCTGAGCATCCGCGGTCGACGCGAACAGCGTTGACCGTCGCCGTCGGCGCCACGACCACTCCCGGCGCCACGACGTCTTCGCGAGGCTGATCCAGCGGTTGCGCTCCTGTCGGGCGGAGCGCTCGCCTGGCTCCTTGCGTGCCTGGGGACGGTCCCCCGGTCCTGATTCGTACGGGCGCGGAGGTGCGCTGCCTTCTGCGCCTGTGGGGCTGGCCGGTGTTCCGCCGGCTCGTCGGCGAGTTGAGGCTGCGCTGAAGTCGAGGTGTGCGGGCTCACGCGGTCAGGTCGGGGCTGGGCGGGTGGGACGGCAGGACCCGGACGTGGTCGGGTGAGAGATGCAGCTCATAGGGCAGGCAGCAGTCGGAGCTGAGCGTCGCGACCAGTGTTCCGCAGGCGCAGGCCTGGTTCAGTCCCCCGTCTGGAGTGGCCCCGCAGCAGGCGGCGGAGGAGTGTCGCGTCGTCAGTCCACGGGAGTCATCCGGGTTGACGACGATGTTGCCTCGTGGCCCCTGGGAGACCAGCGGCTGCCCGTCGATGTTGTAGCGAGTCCCGTGGCGTGGCATCACAGAGCCGGGCGCGTCGGCGACGACGAGGGGCGGGCCGTACGGCTCTGTCTCTATCGCGTAGCAGCCCGACGGCACGGTGGCCGGCGACGGCCCCATTTCCTCGGCCTCCCACCACGGGTGGTAGGGAGCCTCGGGCACCGCCGCCAGGGGTCTCAGCGGACCGGTCAGCGCAGCACCGCAGGCGGCGCACGCGAACACGGCCGCCGCGGGCGGGGCTCCCTCGGTCATGGCGGGGTCGGGTACGGCGGCCTGCTCGCTGCCCTGCCGGCCGTCGGCCCCCTGTTGGTCACGCGCGTCTTTCATGGCGGAACCGTACTGAGACGCGCTGACCGCCCAGCAGCCGCCTCCGCCGAACGCGGACGGACGCCCCACCGCGCAGACCGCGGCCTACGACTGGCATGTGCACCCGCTCGGAGTGGAGCAACCGGGTGTCAAGCGCCTGCTCCGCGCGATGGCGGGGCTACTCGGCGGCGGGGGAGCCGAGGTCCTCGGCCGTGTGCGACCGGGCGGACGTCAGACGATGGCGAGGCGGCCGACGAGCAGTTCCACCCTCTGTGCGGTGTGTTCCGGGGGGAGTCGTCGGGCCCGGGTGAGGGCGGCCAGGCCGTGCAGGGCGGCCCAGAACGTCTCGGTGAAAAGGCCCGGGTGGACGTCGTCTCCGGCGACCTCTTCGAGGGTTTCGAGCAGCGCGGCGAAGGCGTCCTTCAGCGGCTCGGGGGTGTCGTCCTGTGCGTACGGCAGACCGCCGTCGAGCTGGAACAGGGCGTCGTAGACCGCCGGGTTGCGCTCGGCGAAGTCGAGGTAGGCGTGGGCGAGGGCGGCGACCCGGGCCAGCGGGCCGTCGGCGGCGGAGGTCGCGGCGCGCACCGCCGCGGCGAGCTCGGCGGCGCCCTGGAGGGCGACGGCGCCGATGATCTCGCGCTTGCCGCGGAAGTGGCTGTAGAGGACGGGCTGGCTGTATTCGATGCGCTCGGCGAGCCGGCGGGTGGTGACCGCGTCCCAGCCCTGCTGCTCGGCGAGTTCGCGGGCGGTGGCCACGATGAGGCGCTCGCGGTCCGCGCGTTCGCGTGCTTTGCGTTCCTGTACCGACATGACTCGATCCTAGCACCGCTAGACAATCAAGCGGCAGCAGTACTAGCGTTGCCTCATCATCTAGCGCCGCTAGCGCGCCATTCCTGGAGGGGCCGTCATGCTCACCGCACTCGAGGTCTTCACCACCGTCACCGTCGGCCTCATGGTCGGAGTCGAGTTCTCCGTCGCCTTCGTCGTCAACCGCATCCTCGACGCCCTCCCCGAAGACGCCGGCCAACTCGGCCGAGCCCACGGCGGCCGCATGCTCGGCGCCCTGATGCCCTTCTGGTACATCGGCTCACTCGCCCTCACCGCCGCCTGGGCCGTCACCGGATGGCATCAGGCCGGCACCGGCCTCGTCGTCATCGCCGCCGGCCTGCTGATCGTCAGCGTGATCATGTCGGTCCTCCTTCTTGTCCCGATCAACAACCGAGGCAAGACCTGGACCCCCGACAACCGCCCCGCCGACTGGAAGCAGCAGATGAACCGCTGGGACCGCTACCACTACGCCCGCGTCACCGTCATCATCGCCGCCTTCACCCTCCTCGTCACCGCCCTCACCTGAACGCGCGGGCCGGCGCGGCGCCCGGCGACGCAACCATTCCCAACTCCCCTCCACACGACTCGGCAAGCCCCATCAAGCACACCCATCCGGCGAGGACCCTCAAGGAGAAGAACCATGTCACTGAAGAAGCTCAACACCGTCCTGGCCGCCGTCTTCATCCTCTTCGTCCTCTGGTTCGGGACGGGATACATCCTGAGCCCGGAGACGATGGCGCCGGGCTACGGCCTGCCGAGCCGGCCGTCCGGCGACGGCGGCGGTTTCCTGGTCGTCAAGGGAATCCGCGACGTCGTGATGGCCCTGGTCCTGGGCATCCTGCTGGTGACAGGTCACCGCAGGGCGCTGGGCTGGGCGTTGCTCGTGGAGGCCCTCGCCGCGTACGGCGACATGGCCAACGTACTGGCCCACCACGGCTCCGTGGCCACCGCGCTCGGCGTCCACTGCCTGACCGCGACACTGATGGTGGTCAACGGCCTGCTGATCACGCACGAGACCCGCAATCCCGCGACCGCTCCGGCGACCCCCGCCCCGCAGCCCGCCTGACGCCACGTGACCTGGGTCGGCATCCGGCCGGTCAGCACCTTCCGGGAAGAGCGAGGCGCACGATCACGGCGGTGCGCGATGACCAGGCCGGTGCCCCGGTAGCCGCCGTCAGCGATCACGGTGGTGCGGCCGACGGCGTCCTTGGCTCCGGACAGTGCCCACGCCTTGCAGTCGTTGCGGTTGCCGGGCAACGGCCGTCCGACCACGACCACGCGCCGGGTGTCGGCGTCGAAGACGACCAGATGGTTGGTGGAGCAGCGGTGGTTCTTCGACTGCTCGGCCACCACGTGGTCGTGAGTGGGGGCCAAGGTGCCGTCCACAATGAGGACGGTGCTCTTGCGGAATCGCCTGCGGGGTTCGAGCGCGATCAGGGGGCCGAAGTGGCTGACGATGCAGTTGGCTGTGGACTTCGAGACGCCGAACGGTGGGGCGCGCTGTCGTAACGTCAAGTTGGTACGCCAGGAGGCCGTGACCAAGAAGCATCCGATCCTCCAGCGGCAGGCTCCACAGCTGACTTCTGCGAACCGCGTCAGCCCCCTCGTGCCGCAGCTCTGCCACCCACGTGCCGAAGGAGCGGGGGGGCTGGGCGGTGCCCGGGCGTGTTTTGGCGTCCGGTCACGGCCATCCCGCCCCCGGCACTTCGACCTCGACGGCCAGCACCTGTCCGGATCCCGGCGCGACCAGTTCGTCGACGCCCATGCCCCGCCACTCGGCGGCCGTCACGAACAGGGTCGTTCGCTCGGGCCCGCCCAGGACGCAGGCGAAGGCGCCGCGGTCCAGGGCGACTGTCTGCAGGATCGAGCCGCCCTCCGCGACCCGCACGCACCGTCGGTTCGGCACGTCGGCGTACCACACCGTCCCCTTGGCGTCGGCGCAGATGCCGTCCGGGGCTGCGTCGTGCAGGGCCGCCCACACCCGCCGCCCGGACAGACTGCCGTCGGCGCCGATGGCGAACGCCACGAGTTCGCTGCGGTGGGAATCCGCCACGATGAGCGTCGAGCCGTCAGGGGTCACCGCCATGCCGTTGGGGAACGCGAAGCCGCTCGCGGCCTCGCGCACGGTCCCGTCCGCTGTGACCAGCGTGACCGAACCGGGCCGGAACTCCTCTCCGGCCATCGGGTTGTAGCCGACCCGGTTCACGTACGCGTTCCCGCGGCCGTCCACCACGATGTCGTTCCAGCCGGGCTTGCCGAGGTCGGCGTAGGTGGACAGAGACCCGTCGGCGTCCCGCACGAGCAGTCGGCCGTCCGCTGAGGAGACGATGAGCAGGCGACCGTCCGGGAGCCAGGCGCTGCACAGGGGCAGCGATTTGACCCGCGCGATGACCTCGCTCGTGCCCGCGAGGTCGACGGCGAGGACCTCTCCGGCCGACCAGTCGGAGAAATACAGTCGGCCGTCGTGCCAGCGCGGCGCCTCGACCAGTCCGCGGCCGGCGAGGAGAACTCGGGGCTTGCTCATCTCGGATGCTTCCCTTCTGACCACGGTCTGGCCGGTGATCCGGTGCCCGTACGACGCTAGCGTCGTACGGCGCCGAGGACGGTGACGGCCCGCCGGATGAGTGTCGCCCTCGGCACGACATGCGGCGCACTTGACGAGAACCCACGCTCGCTCGCCTCGTCGGCTGAGGGCTGTCCCGTAACTGATCTGCGAGCCGCCTCGGATCTGGCTGGCCGCAGTGTGGCCCGCTGGTCTGTCCGGCGAGGGCGAGTTTGTGCGTCCTTGCGATGCCGAGTGCGGAGCGGTGGATGCCGTCGCCCCGGAGGCGGCAGTCGCGGAGGATCTTCCAGGTCTTCGTGCGGGCGAAGGCGGGCTGGACGCGGGCCCGGACCTGCTTGTGGGACTTGTTGTGTTCCTCTTCCCAGGCCGGGAGTTCGCTCTGACCGCGTTCGCGGCGGCGCGGGATGACGAGTCTGGTTCCCGGGTAGCCGCCGTCGGCGATCGTACGGGTCTAGCCGACGGCGGCGGGTGACCCTGAGGGCGCTGCCGTCCTCGGCGCCGGGCCGTCGGGGCTCAGAGCAGTCCGGGACAAGCAAAGGCCCTCACGCAGGTCTACCGGGGCCCGATGCCCACTCCCGTGGCACTCCAACAGCCCTGCGTCGCCAGGGCATTGCTGCGATCTGGGCCACTGATACTGCGCGCATGACATGGCTCGCAGGGTAACGCCCCTTGGTGTGTACCTGGCAGGAATGAGGCGGTCGGATGAGCTTTGAGAGCGCCGCCTTCCCCGCAGGGCAGGCCACCTGCCACGGCCGTGGCCCGATCCGGCTCTCCTGGAACGCCAACAGCCCGGGCCCCGGTCGCCGCCGGGCGTGCGACCCGCGCTGCCAGTCAGCCGCGGCGTACCGGATACTGCCTGCATGGGGGATTACGACACCACGCGGACACGCCTGCGCGCCGCCCTGCGCGCCGACGATCCGTGGACCGAGCTGTGCGCGCTGAACACCGACCGGCCCAGCCGTCTCGCCGAGGCGGCCGAGGAGCTGTACCGGTCGGACGCCGACCGGGCCGCCTTCGGCCGGTACCTCACCTGGCTGCTGCGCGACCTCGGTGATGCGGGCGACGAGGCGCTGCTGCGTCTGTTCGCCGAGCCCGCCTTCGCGGCCGACGAACGCCAGGACCTGCTGAGGACCGCCGTGGGGCGCGGGCTGAGGCTGCCGCCCGGACCGCTGCACGCCTACGCGCAGCAAGGCCCGCTGTCCGACGGGGGCGATGCCGGTGTCGGCAGCCCTCCCGCCCCCGAGCTCGTCGACGCCATGGGTCTGTCCGGCGACCAGTCCTTCGCGCCGCGCCTCGGCGCTCTCCTCGCGGACCCCGCCGCCCCGCGCGGGCGTGCGGCGGTGGCGCTGGGCCGGCTTGGTGCACGCGAGTGGACGGTGCCGATCGCCGAACGGCTGTCGGAGGTGACCGGGCTCGAACACGCCGCGTTCACCGTCGCCCTGGAGCTCATGGGCGACAGCGCAGCCGTACCGCACTTGCAGCGCTGGCTGGCCGAGAGTCCACGTACGGCGCCCTGCTGCCCTCGCAACCACCAGAGGCACTCGACGCTACAGCCCTCGCCCGACACGCGGCCGCCGTGGCGGCGGGGGAGAGGCCCGCCGCCCTGGTCCTCGGCTGGGTCGACGACCGGTACGTGGAGGCCCGGGACGAGGAGCGGTGGCTCCTCGGCGTGGTGCTTGACGGCCACCACCGGCTCGCCGCGTACGCTGCCACCGGCCTGCCGGCCCGGGTGCTCTGGATATCCCGCGTGGGTGAGGGCGCAGGGGAGGACGGCGGCCTGGAGGGACTGGCGGAGGCGTCGGCAGCGTACGGCGTGCGGGCGTGATCCCGATCCGTCTCGGTGAACGGCAGGGCTGCGATCCTTCTCTGTTCTCTGCGCGCTTTCACCCGACCGGCCTGCGTGGATCAGGGCACTGACGACCCTTCATGTTTCGACGAGCGAGGTAAGAAGTCCCCTGACACGGGCCGGATCAGTTCGGCGGAGACGTCGGGTGCGAGCGTCGCGAGTTCCGTGGCGACGGCGATGCGCGCGACCCGGTCGGCCTTCCGCCACGCGGCACGAGCGCGCATGCTGTCCGGCCGCCGGTGCCGAGTCACCAGGTCCAGAGCGGACTCCACCTCACCTGCGGCCGCCTGTGCCGCGTAAGGCCAACTCCGTTCGGAGGCCGCCATGGAGGCTGCCATGGAGTCGGCCGCACGGGACGCTTCTTGTGCGTGACGGCGTGCTGCCGTCTGCTGCTGAGAGTCCGCGCGCACGCCTCATACGGGGTGCCGGCCTCCACCGTCATGTACGTGTTGCCTGATCCACGGCCATGGGCGGATCCCAGCATCGGGGATAGCGGCCGATCTGGGGAACGGACGTCAGCTGCCGGTTCGAGCAGGTCGTCGGTCCCGCTGCACCGTGGACGAGCTGCCGCGCCACCTCGGCGCGGGTGGCGAGGTCACGGCCGGTGACGTCGGCCAGAACCTCCTCCCACACCCGGCGTACTTCGCTCCCTCTCCCGACCCCTCTGCCGCCGCCGGTGTCGAAACGTGTTCCACCCTCAGGGTCAGGCCGCGCCCGGCAGGTGTGCCGGACGCGGCCCTTGGTCCGCTCGGGTGAGCGTCGGCGCGTCCCTGGCGGGCCGGGGCTGTCGGTGGTGGACAACCGGCCAGTATGGGGCCGTGGTTGTTCGAGAGGATCCTGTGGTGGACGGCTTGGGCCCGGACCGGTCCGACCCCGTACGGCTTCAGCTGCTGCGCCTGCTCTTCACCCGGGCCGACGCGGAGAAGTCCAGGCGCGCGGAGAAGTCCAGGCGCGCGGAGAAGAGCCCGCTACCCCCGACACCAAGGGACCGCGGTGCCGCGCAGCCGACAGCGGCCGGCGGGCTGGGGGCCGCGGTGATCGCGAACATGACTTCTCTCGGGCCTGAGGAGCTGGAGCGCGAGCACCGACGTCTGGCCAGATGCTTCCTCCAGGAGGTCGACCGGCTCATCGCGGGATCCGGCAGCCTCCCAGGCCAGCGCGTCGACTTCCCCGGGCTGGCGGCCCGGGAGGCGCAGACACGGGGGACGGACACCGCCGGCGCCCGGGTGGCGCTGGTCTCGTTGCCGTGGATGTCACCCACCCTGCCGTCGATCCAGCTGGCGACGCTCGCGTCGGCGCTGCGGCAGGAAGGCGTCGCGTCCGACGTCCACGAGGTGTACGTGGACTACGCGGCACGCATCGGACTCAACCTCTACAACGTCCTGGGCAACCTGCTCGGCCACCTGCCAGAGTGGATCTTCTCCCGGCACTACTACGGACCCGAGCAGGGCGACCACCTCACGGGCATGCTGGAACAGCGCCCGCTGGGCGTCGGCTTCCCGTGGCCGGAACTAGCCGACACGGTCCTGGCCGCGCTCGCACCCGTCACCGAGGAATACCTGGACGACCTCGTCGACGAGGTCGACTGGTCCGCGTACGACGTGGTCGGCTTCTCGCTGACGATCTCCCAGCTCGGTGCCTCGATGGCGTTCGCGCGGCGGCTCAAGCACGCGTTCCCCTCACTGCGCATCGTGTTCGGCGGGTCGCAGTGCGCGGGCCCCATGGGCAGCACGATCATGCGGATCTGCCCGTACGTCGACGCGGTCGTGCACGTCGAGGGTGAGCAGGTGCTGGGCGAACTGGTCCGGCGGTTCCGCGACGGGCGCTCGCTGAGCGGGCTGGCGGGAGTAAGCCATCGGACCGCAGACGGTGAGGTGGTGACCGCGCCCGCCGCGGAGCTGGTGGTGGCGGGCAGCCGGAAGCTGGACCTGGGCTACGACGCCTACTTCCACCGGCTCGAGCGCCTCGGGCTGACGGAGAAGATGAACCCGTGGCTGCCCTTCGAGAGCAGTCGCGGCTGCTGGTACGGGCAAAAGGTGCAGTGCACGTTCTGCGGCCTCCACGACATCATGGATTTCCGCGCCTGGGATGCGGACGTGGTCCTGACGCAGTTGGAGAGCCTCCAGAAGCGCTACGGCGTAGGGCGCTTCTACTCCATGGACCTCATCATGCCCCGGGAGTACCTGCGGACCCTCCTCCCCGAGATCGTCGCGCGCGGCCACGACTGGATGTTCTTCTACGAGATCAAGGCGAACATGCGGCGCAGCGAGCTGGAGACGCTCGCAGCGGCGGGAGTCCGCTGGGTACAGCCGGGCATCGAGAGCCTCGACGCCGACCTCCTGGCGCTGATGCGCAAGGGGGTCAAGCCGTACCAGAACATTCAGCTGCTCAAGTGGTGCCATGAGCTGGGCATCTACTGCGGCTGGAACCTGCTGTTCGGTCTTCCGGGGGAGAGCCAGGCGTCCTACGCGCGGATGGCGGAGCTCATTCCCAAACTCACGCACCTCCAGCCACCCTCCGGGGGCGGCAGGTTCCAGCTGCACCGCTTCAGCCCGTATTTCGAGCAGCCGGAGGTCCACGGCGTGCGGTGGGAGGGAGCGCACCGGATGTTCGCCTACGCCTTCCCCATCGACAAGGCGGACCTGGACCAGCTCGTCTATCTCCACGACTTCACGCTGGACCCGTCGTTGGGCGAGCCCGTGGACACCTCGGAGGTGGAGGCGGCGGTCGTGGAGTGGCGGCGGACCAATCGGGCGGGCGCGCGCCTGGAGTTCGTCGAACGTCCCGACGGGGAGGGTGTCGTCGTCGATCACCGCGACGTCGGGAGCCCACCCGTCCGGCATCCCCTCAGCCGGGCCGCGAGCGCGCTGTACCGGCACCTCGATGCCGGTTCGGCGGAGAGGCTGCTCGCCGAGAAGTTCCGGGACGAGGACCCCGGCGCGTTCGAGGCGCTCGGCGGGGCGAGCGGGATTGCGGGGCTGGTCGAACAGTGGCTGTCGGACGGCCTGGTGATCCGCATCGACGGGAAGATTCTCGCCATTGCGGTCTGCGCAAGCCGGACGGCAGAGCGGCATCCCGAGCCGACAGCGGCCGAGCTCGGGGCGGCGACGGGGGCCGGGCCCGGGACGGCGCCCGAGGCTCCTCTCGACGCCCGGACAGCAGTGCTGACTTAGTCGATCTCCGTTCCCACGACCAGGAGGAATCATGACCTACGAGCCGAGCGAGCCGAGCGAGCCGAGCGAGCCGGACGCGCAACGCGAAACCGAACAAGCGATTCTCGAAGTCATCCGGACCATGCGCGAGGATCCCGAGCAGTACAAGTCCGTCATCCGTGAGCTGGAGGCGATGAAGACGGACGAGGAACGGGTGCAGAGGCTGATCGGCTTCGCGACCGGTGAGCGTGAGCTGGCCGCCCTCCTTCCGGCCCGGTCCGGAGCGGACGAGGAGGCTGCCACTCCCACGATCACCACGGTGACCGTGACCACGGTCCTGGTGGAGTGCTGAGGGCCGGACCTGCCGTCGTGCGCGGCGCGCCGGCGGCGGTCCCGGGAACACCCGCCGCCCCGGCGCTCCCCGCGCTGCCCCACCCCCGCGAGCTCGGTGCCGGCAGCTCCTTCACCGAGTCCGCCCTCTGGTACGCGTGCGGGGTTCCCGTCCCGGGCATCCGTCAGGGGTGGAAGCTGTACGTCCCGATGACGCTGCTCAACGCCCGCGAGATGCTGCACAAGGTGGCGCCGCTGCTGCTCGATGCCGGCCATCACTTCAAGTACGTGAAGGACCTCGCCACCCTGCAGCAGCTCAACGCGGGGGTGCATGGCTACTCCCAGATCGGGAAGTGCCTGGTCGTCTACCTGCCGGATCCGCAGGCGTCGTTCCTGGGAGTGCTCAAGAAGGCGCTCGGGCAATACCGGGACCAGTGCCCTGCGGTGCCGTGTTCCCGGCCTTTCGGCGGCCGGCTGCCGCTCTTCTACCGCTTCGGCGCGTACGTGGGCAGCACGCTCGTCCTGGGCGGTCGCGAGGTTGTGGACGACCGCAGCAGCCTCGCGCGCGCCGTGCCTGAGGGCGTGACGGACGCCCTCGCCGGGTTCACCGAGCCGGAGGCCGAGGACCCCGACGTCCGGCGCTTCCTGCGCCGGTACCCCGCCTTCCGCGCCCTCGCCCAGCAGGGCAAGTGCGGGGTCTTCCACGCCATGGACGCGACGGCGGCAACGCTCCAACAGGTCGTGCTGAAAGCCGGCTACCACCGCGGGCAGGTGCAGCCGGACGGCACCGACGGCTGCGACCTGCTGCGCCGGGAAATCGCCTGCTACCGGCTCCTCGCCGAACGCGGACTGGATCGGATGGCCCCGGCGCTGCTGGACACGCTGGACGTCCCGCGCAAGGTCGCCCTCGTCCTGGAGTACGTCGACGGGCCGAACTTCCTGCACCACAAGCTGAACGGGCGGCTGCGCCCGCGGCACCTTGAGCAGGCGTGGCTGCTGCTCGAACGCTTTCATGCGGAAGGCGTTTACCTGGGCGACGCCAAACTGGCGAACTTCCTCGTCGACGTTCGGGCCGACGAGGGCGAGGGCGAGGGCGAGGACGAGCGTGTGCGCGTCGTCGACCTGGAGGGGGCGGGGACGATTGGCGATCACGCTCCGCCGATCCGCACGTTCTTCATCTCCCCTGAGCCGGAGGATCCCCGGCACTCGGACCTGGCGCACTTCCTCGTCTCTGTGCTCTACCCGTACGACCAGGCAGGGAAGAGCTGGGCCAACCGACGCGTCGACTTGCACGCCTGTCTCGAACGGGAGCCGGCAGACGATGCGGAAGCATGGGCGCTGGAGCGCCTGCGCGTCCTTCTGGACGAGGTGCCGCCGCCTCCCTGAGCTTGCGGACAGGCCGCGCGCTCGGGGCGGATCGGGACGGCGAGAGACGCGTTCTCGGCCGCACGCTCGGCAGTGCAGCTGCGTACCCCCGCACTTCTGCCGGTCCTTGATGACGGCGACTGGTTCGTGCCGGAGCATGCGGCGGATGGCTGCCCGGGAGGCTCGCGGCCGGCCGCACCCACCCGCTCTGCGGCGCTGGCCGCGTTCCGCCGCGCTGCCGTGGGGCGGGTGTCATCTGCGGGGCCTGATGCTGCAGGGCCGGCGGAAGTCGATCCGGCCGATGGCCGAGCGGTTGGCTGAAGTCGACCTTCGGCTGGAGCGACACCACCGCGTATGCCCATGTCGGCATCTCCGGCATGAGGCGCCTCTCCGGCCGACGGGAGACGACCACGCCGGAGACCGGAGGCAGATTCGAGACCGGGCCAACGGCAACCACGTCGCCCTGCTCGTCTTCTGGCCCGTCAACCGCGACCGGCCGTGCCCGGCGGCGGCGTGAGCCTCAGCGGCTGTTTCAGGATCTCGACACCAGCATCGCTCCCTGGCTGACGTCGGCTGTCTTCGCTGGTCACCGGTATCGAGGAGCCGTTCATCGAGTCGTACGAGGACGGCTCCCTCCAGTACGACCTGACGGCGTTCCGGAACAGTGGCGGGCCCGTCGTCCGGCGGGCCCGCCCTCTGGTCATGCCGCGGCTGCCTTCTCCTTCTCGGCTTCCTTCGCGGCGGCCGGCGCGCTCACCCGCTCGGTACGGGGCGTCTGGCCGGCCCGCAGGCCGAGGCGGGCGATGACCGCGACGAGCGCGAAGGCCGCGGTGCCGATCCAGAAGGTGAGGGTGAAGCCGGACTCTGAGGGCAGGGCCGGGACGCCGGTGGGCAGGTGCTCGATCGTCTGCGAGGCCAGGATCGTGGTGACCACGGCGCTGCCGATCGCGCTGCCGGTGGAGCGGGAGATGGAGTTGATTCCGTTGGCGATGCCGCTCTGGTGGTGCGGGACGCTCGACATGATGACGGCGGGCATCGCCGCGTATCCGAAGCTGACGGCCGCGCCGACGATCACACCCGCGCCGATCACCGAGGCGGTGTGGCCGTGGTCGAGGGCGAGCCAGCCGAAGCCCACGGCACCGAGGGCGGCGGCCAGGGTCAGCGCGGTGCGCGGGCCGCGGTGGCGGACGAGCCGGCCGCCGATCGGCGAGGCGAGCAGGGAGACGATCGCGCCGGGCAGCAGGAACTCGACGGAGGCGCGCAGGATGGACGCGCCGAAGCCGTAGCCGGTGAGGGCCTCGGGCATCTGGACGAGGTACGAGACGCCCAGGAAGTTCGCGAACATGCCGAAGCCGACGAGGATGCCGGCCAGGTTGGCCATGAGCACCGGCCGGTGCACGAACATCCGCATGTCGACGAGGGGCTCGCGGACCTTGAGCTCGGTGAGGACCCAGACGACGGTCATGACGGCCGCGGCCGCGAAGCTGCCGAGGACGCGGCCGGAGGTCCAGCCCCACTCGTGGCCCTGCGAGATCGGCAGCAGGAGCAGCAGCAGGGTGGCGCCGAGGGTGAGCGCGCCGAGGAAGTCGGTGCGGCCGCCGGTCTTGTGGCGGGTCGCGGGGACCAGGAACACGACGGCGAGCAGGGCGATCGCGGCGAAGCCGGTGGCCATCCAGAAAGCGCTGCGGTAGTCGGCGTCGGAGCCCGAGGTGAGCAGCCCGGTGGCGACGAGCGCGAGGCCGCTTCCGAAGGCCAGGGTGCCGCTGACCAGGGACATCGCGCCGGGCAGCTTCTGCGGGCGGACCTCCTCGCGCAGCACGGACAGGGCCAGCGGGAAGATCGCGGTGGCGGCGCCCTGGAGGACACGGCCGAGGATCAGCAGGGGGAGCGAGGTCGCCAGGGCGGCGACGACGGAGCCGGCGACCATGACGCCGAGGACGGCGACCAGGGTGGGCTTCTTGCCGTGCTGGTCGCCGAAGCGGCCGAGCAGCGGGGTGAAGACGGCGGCGGAGAGCAGGGTGGCGGTGGTCACCCAGCTCACGTTCGCGGCCGAGGTGCCCAGGTCAGCGCGGATGAGGCCGAGGATCGGAACCGGCAGGGTCTGCATCATCGATACGACCATGGCGGCGAGGCTCAGCGCGAAGACGACGAGCGTCTCGCGCCGGGGATCGGCGGCGGGCGGGGTGATCTCGTGACTCATGGGTGGGGACCTTCTCAGTGCTTCAGCTCATAGATGTTTGATGTCCTCAAGTAATACGACGAAGGTAGGTCCTGATGCTTGAGGTGGTCAAGTAAATGTTTGAGGTGCTTAAGTAAATAATTGATAATGTCAAGGACTGTGGGGCCCCGGCCATCGCGCAGCAGCCGCTCCTGCTCGGCGGGCCCTGTGGGCGCAAAGTCGACGCCGGCCCTCGCGGCGAGGACCGCGTCGGCGTGGGCGGCCAAGGCGGTCGGTCAGTAAGAAGGGGCTCCGCGCAACGAAGGGGAAGGACGAGGGGCCGGCTCGCGATCCCGCCCCTTGCTGGCGTCGGCGAGCAGTCCCACTTCTTCCTTCGTGGCCCAGCCGCTGACCGTCCGCCGCGACATGCTGCTGAAGATCACCTCGGGCAGCCCGCAGTGGAACAGCCGACTGATTCCCATCGATTCTCGTCAACCCGGTGAGCCGTGAGGTGCGGCCCATGGAATCGCTGATCGCTGCCGTCCGCGAACGGGACGCAGTCGCCCGTTTGCTCGCTTGGCCGGGTGACTTCGACCTGGACCGAGGCGATCATGTCGAAGAAGTCCATCCCGCCTCGGGTGCCGCGCTCGAGGGTTCCGCGGGCGACGGCGCCGGGGGGCACGTACTTCTTCTGCGGTGAAGGTGGCGAGGACCGTCCCATCCTCTATGCCGCCCCCGAAGGAGGTGCGGTTCTGGTTGCGATCGGCCTGCCCGATCTCCTGCGCCTGTTGCTGGTCGCCCCTTGGTGGCGCGACTGCCAAGCGTTCACGGACGAGGAGAGTCGCGAGCTCGCGGCCGAGTACCTGGAGGACATGCCGGATCTCGTGACTCGGAGAGACCGTGCCGCAGCAGCCCTGGGCCTCGACCTTCCGGACCAGGCAGACGTCTTGGCCTGCTTGCGGGAGGTAGCTGTTGGGACCGGAGAGAACTTCGTCCTCATCTTCACGCCGGAGGGCCACCCCTACGAGCCTCTCATCAGGAACTGAGACGTACCGGGGCGGCAAGCACGCGCCGTCCCAGGCAACAGGGAACAGCCCACGGCGAGACCGCGCCCAGGTGGTAGGACGTCGAAGGTTCGATGGTGCGCGCCGTAGTTGGCGGTCAGCTCGGCGGCGTAGGCGTCGGGGATGCACCGGTTGCCGAAAACCTGCGGCAACCAGGACGCCAGCGCGCCGGCCGCGTCGACGCAGGGCCCGTACCGGACATGCCAATCGAGCCGCGCGGCCTCGTCCGGGAAGCCGCGGACGACGGCAACCTCCGGGTCCCGTTCGCCCCAGCAGCCCCAACGGCCGGAAGGACCCGTCAGTGCGACGGTCCGCGCCGCGATGGTGACCGACTCCAGGGGTTCACCAAGGGCGGCGTCGACCTGGTCATTACCCCGGACGCGGCCTTCCTCGCCGACCCGGACACCAAGTCCCCGGTGACCGTCGACCCTTCCACCTCCTCCCTGGGCAACCTCTTCGACACCTACGTTCCGCAGGGCGAGACGGTCGACTGGTCGGTCGACACTGAGCTGGACCTGGGCAACCCGGGAACGAAGAACGCCGACGGCGCCTGCACCGCTTCGCGTCGCCCCTCATCGGTCCGCTGCGCTTCCTGACCCCAGGGGCGGTGGCCCCGGGGGCCGGCGGTCAACCTCCGTCACCGTTGGTTGGCCGCCCCGGTGTTCACGGACAGTCCGGCTTCATGATGCCTCACGCAGCTGGCCTGATTCGGCCCCCATACGCGACGGGCCGGAGGTATGTTGCCGATAGGTTTCCCGAGGCGAGGGGCGGGTGAGGGCCGTGTTGGCCGAGGCTCTGGCGGCGTTGGCCGCAGCCGGCGGCGGGGCGGTGGTCCAGGCTGCCGGAACGGACGCCTGGCACGAGGTACGGGCCCGGGTCGCCGAGCTCGTCACCCGCGGCGACGCGGAGCGCGGACGTGCCGAACTGGAACGCCTCGACGGGACGGCCCGCGCCCTGGAGCCGGGCACCGACACCGCCCCGGACCGGGAGGCGCTTCGCCAGGAAGGCGCCTGGCAGGAAAGGTTCACCGCCCTGCTCGAATCCCTCGACGGAGAGGACCGGGAGCGAGCCGTCCAGGGTCTGCGTACCCTGGCGGACTTCGTCGCCGGCGCCACAGGCGACACAGCACTTGACACCGGGAACGCCGTGGCACGGGACGGCGCCAGCGCGGTAACGGGGGTGCAGCGCTCGGGCGGTGGACCGGCCGCCCGAGCCGTGCGCACCGGGGATGCGGAGGCCACCGGCACGGGCTCCACCGCAGTCAGCGGCGTCGTCAACCGGTAGGCGACCGGGACGGGGGGCGACGGCATGGCGAAGTGGCGGTGGGGAAGAAGGTACGACGCGGGCGGGCGCACCCTGGCCGGCGGGACGGTCGGTGGCGATGCAGCTGTGCAGCAGGTGTCACACAGCGGCAACGCGACCGCGACGAACGGCGGAATCGCCGTCTCAGGCATCTACAACGACCACTCCACGGTGGTGCTGCCGTCGGATGCAGTACGACCCGTGGCCGAGGTGAAGGCCCGGCCCGGATTGGACAACCTGCCCTACCGGACCACCCACTTCGTGGGGCGCACCACCGAACTCGACCGCCTCGACGCCGCCATGAAGGGGACCGGCGGCGTGTGGCTCCAGGCCGTCCACGGTCTCGGCGGGGTCGGCAAGAGCACGCTGGTTGCCCACTGGGCAGCCACCCGGGCCGCCCGACACCGACTCACGCCGGTCCGCTGGATCTCCGCCGACAGCGAGGCGAGCGTGGAGCAGGGCTTGGCCGCCCTGGCCACCGCCCTGCAGCCCGCCACCTCCAAGGTGCTGACGGTGGAGGCCCTCGCCGAGAACGCACTGCAGTGGCTGGCCGCGCACCGCGGCTGGCTGATCGTCCTGGACAACGTCAACCACATCGCCCCGCTCCTGGCCAGGCTGCCCGACGGCCGCTTCCTCATCACCAGCAGACTCGCCACGGTCTGGCACGACGCCACCGCCGTCATCCGGCTCGACGTCCTGCAACCGGCCGAGTCGTTGGCCCTGCTCACCCACATCGTCCGGGCCGGCGGAGGTGCCCGGGACATGGACGGTGCGGCCGAACTGTGCGCGGATCTAGGCCATCTCCCCCTCGCCGTCGAACAGGCCGCCGCCTTCCTCGCCCAGAACCCGCTGGTGACCCCGCGCGCGTATCTGGAGCTGCTGCGGCAGAACCCCGCCCCGCTGTACGAGCGGGGTGGCGAGGGCTTCACCGTCGCGGAGCGCACCATCTCCCGCATCTGGCGCGTGACCCTCGACCGGATCGGCGAACTCCAGCCACTCGCCTCCGACATGCTGCGCACTCTGGCCTGGTACGCCCCGGACGGCATTCCCGCCGACCTGCTGGACGACGAGGACCGACCGGCCGTGGTCGCGGGCGCGATCGGCGTCCTCAACGCGTACAGCATGATCACGGTGGACCCCACCGCGCGAGCCCTCTCCGTGCACCGGCTGGTCCAGTCCGTCGCCCGTACCCCCGACGGCGACGATCCGCACCGCACGCCCGCCCTCGTCACCGCGGCACGGACCCGCGCGACGGTCGCGCTGGAGGCCGCCGTCCGGCCGATCGACTGGAATGACACCGACACCTGGCCCACCGGGCGCGCCCTGCTTCCGCATATGGACGCCATCGCCGACCACACGCCCTCGTCCGAGGACACCGGCGCCACGGCGCGGCTCCTCCACCACGCGGGCGTGTGCCTCCTCGGCCAAGGCCTCGCCACACGGGCCACCGCGCACCTCCGCCGAGTACTCGCCCACCACGAGCGGGAGTTCGGCCCCGACGACGTCCACACGCTCGCCTGCCGCCACAACCTGGCGCACGCCCGCGAGGCCTCAGGACACGTGAAGGAGGCCATCCCGCTGTACGAGCGGGCGCTCGACGACGCGCACCGCGTGCTGGGGCCCACGCATCCCCTCACCCTCGCCGGCCGCAACAACCTGGCCGACGCCTACCGCGCCGCGGGCGACCCGGGCAAGGCCCTCGCCCTGCTCGGACCGGACAACGCGCCCGGCCCGGTCGTCGACGGAGCCACAGGCGACGAAGACCTCAGTACTCTCGCCGCGCGCAGCACCCGGGCCCGCGCACGGCTGGTGGCGGGCGATCACGCGGAAGCGATGCGCCTGTTCATGGAGAACCTCGGCGCGTGCCGCCGAGTCCTCGGCGAGGACCACCACCTCACCCTCGTGACGCGGAGCAACCTGACGACAACGCGTGTGGCACGCGAGGACCCGGCCCGGGCCGTTCGTCTCTTCGAGGGCATCGTCCGCGACATGGAACGCGTCCTGGGCGAGGACCACCCGGACACCCTCCTCGTACGGGGCAACCTGGCGAGCGCGTACCGGGAGACGGGTGAGCTGGACCAGGCCGTCGCGCTGTTCGACGAGGTCCTGCCCGCCATGGAGCGCGTGCACGGCGAGCAACACGGCATCACCCGCGCCCTCCGGATCGCCTTCGCTCTCGCTCTCCGGGCGGCCGGAGATCTGGAGCGGGCTGTTCGCCTCGGCGCTCCCCGGCAGGGGGACCTGGCCCCACAGGACGGGAGTCGTCCCGACACCCGGGGCGTCGACATCGGCTACGGGTTCCTCGCCGTCGACGACGCGCACCTGGCCCTTGCGCTGTTCGAACAGGCCGACGTCGAGCACCGCGACCAGCTCGGCGCCGACGACCCCGCGTCCCTCACCGTCCGCCATAACCTGGCGGTCACCCATCTCATGGCGGGGAACCCCGCGCAGGCCGTCCCGCTCTTCCGGGAGATCCTCCGAGCACGGGAGAGCTCCCTGGGCGAGGACCATCCCGACACCCTCACCAGTAGGCGCCACCTCGCCGACGCTCACCGCGAGGCGGGTGACGTCGGCCTGGCCATCCCGCTGTACGAACAGACATACCTGGCCCGGACCCGCGCCCT
Source organism: Streptomyces sp. NPDC051909 (assembly GCF_040681095.1). Lineage (NCBI taxonomy): Bacteria > Bacillati > Actinomycetota > Actinomycetes > Kitasatosporales > Streptomycetaceae > Streptomyces > Streptomyces sp. NPDC051909. The sequence continues at coordinate 61,215 of NZ_JBFAYA010000027.1, forward strand.
CGGCCCGCGCCATACGGACACCCTCGCCGTCCTCGGCATGCTCGCGCACACGTACCGGCTCGCGGGTAGCCCGGACCTGGCCGTGCCCCGCTTCGAGCGGGCTCTCGACGGCCTGGAGCAGGTGCATGGGCCCGTCCACCCCGACACGCTCACCTCTGAGAAGGTTGGGGTGCGAGATGTTCCGCTGAGGGGGCCCGGCTCCAGTCCTGAAGTGACCGCGGGACGGCCCCCAGAGCGCTTACTTCAAGATCGCTGCCAAGCGGCAGGGTAGCCCCGACGCCGCTCTGGCCGCCGTGTCCACCGGCCTCTGGCCGCATCCGGTGAGCCCGTCGTCCACCACCCACCGCTCTTTCCGCTCCCTCGTTTGGCTTCGTAGGCGAGAACCGAGAGCGTTTGTAGCTTGGTCCGGAGAACACTGCCTCGGCATGCGCGCCATAAATGTTGGCCACTTCTGAGAGCGCCCCTTCGGCGTGTCGTGTCGCGCCCTACGGTCAGCGCGGGCTGGGGAACAGACCGTTCAGTTCGGGGAAGGGGATGGCGTCGGCGAGCGCCTGGTAGTCACCGGTGTTGTACAGCTGCTGCGCGGCGAGGCGGGTGGCGGCGTAGGCGGTCTGTGCGACACCCGAGCCGAGGCTGACCCGGGCGACGCCGAGGTCGCCCAGCTCGGCGACGTCCGGCGTCCCCGGGCCGGCCATGATGTTCAGCGGTACGGAGATGCCAGTGGCCAGTTCCGCGATGGTGGCGGGATCGGTGACGCCGGGGACGAAGATGCCGTCGGCGCCGGCGTCCACGTATGCGCGTGCTCGAACCAGGGTGTCCTTCAGCCGGGTGGCGGGGTCGCCGAGGCCGAACAGGTAGGTGTCGGTACGGGCGTTGAGGAAGAGGGGCATGCCCATTCGCTCCGCCGCGGACCGGGCCGCTCTCAGCCGGGCCCTGAGTTCGCCCGGAGGTCGGGTGCCGTCCTCGATGTTGACGCCCACGGCCCCGGCTTCCAGCACCCGTGTGACGGTTTCGGCGACGGCGGCCGCGCCCTGTCCGTACCCGCCCTCGATGTCGGCGGTGACCGGTACCTCGACCGCCGCGACGATCCGGGCGATCAGGTCCACCACCTGGCCGGAGTAGAGGATTTCCCCGTCCGGATGACCGAGCGACCAGGCGATCCCGGCGCTGGTGGTGGCGAGAGCGGGCGCTCCCGCGGCTTCGACGACACGAGCACTGGCTACGTCCCAGGCGTTGGCAAGGGCGAGGGGGCGCGCAGGGCTGTGAAGGGAGCGGAAGAGCAGGGCCTTGTCCCTCTGTGCTGTGATCATGCGGCTAGCCAACCAACGAGCCGAGCCTCCTGTCCGGCAGCAATCCGACACCAACGTCGTCCGGCCCTGATCCACCGCGGCCGGCAGGCTCCGCACCCACCTCGTTATGCCTCTGCACAGCGACCGCCCTGAAGCAAAGTACCCGGGCGCTCTCAAAACTCGGCAACATCACTCCCCTGGGCAGCGGGGCGCTCTTGCCGCTCATCAATCAGCGTTCTCGGGACTCATCTACAAAGCCACTCGTTGGATAAGCGCAGCAGACCGGCTCTTCGAAGGACGCCCAGCCTCCTGGCATTCGTATGAGTCGCCTTCAAATATCACGCCCACGTCAGTGAGTGGGTGGTGGTGGGTGGGTGTCAGTGGTGTCGCGGTGGTTGGGCGGTGGGCGCTGGGGCCATGTCGAGGCGAGGCTGCGGCGGGACGGGTTCTTTGCTGAGTGGCGCGTTGTGGGAGGTTCTTTGCTCAGGGTGGGTGTTTTGTCGGGTTCTTGGAAAGTGGTGCGTGCGGCCTGTCGTTGGTGGAACGCTGCAGGTCAAACAGTCTGCTCCCCGCGTCCGCGTGGAGTGGCTTTTTCGTGCGTGCGCCTGGTCTCGGGGGTGATGTTTGTTCCTGGTGTCCGTGGGGTTGGTGTCGGTATTGGTGGTTCACGGGTGACGCGGGGGTCTGTTTCCGTACGTGTGGGGGTGATCTGCGCCGGCCGTGTGGGTGTTGCCGTGGGTGTTCTGCCTTCTGTGCGTCCGCGGGCGGTCCCTCCGGGGCGGCCTTGCCGGGACGAGCTGCTGCGTGCGGGTGTGGGGTTGGTTCCGGGTGGGGGAGCCCGGTGCTGGGCGGATGACGGGGACACGGTGAACGTTCTCGATCGGGGCTTCGTCGTCATCGGCTGCGGAGGCGCTTTGACGGCGGCGCGATGCGGGTGTTCGGGGTGGTGGACGGGGAGGGGAACCTGATGCCTTGGCCCTTCTGCCGGAGTCCGGCGCATGGGGGCGGCCCAGGTGTGTCCTGCGGGCCGCCTCTGCGCTGCCGGCCGTCTCTCGCTGCTGAGCGGCGTGACGGGCGGTTGCTTCGCCGGACCACTGGGAGGCACGGGTCGTCCACGGCGGCGAGGAGGCCGTCCCGGGGGTGTGGCCGCCCATGCGCTCGAGGTGGGGACGGCCGACCGGCTCTGGGAGTATGCCGCGGCCGGCCCCCGTCGCACTGTCTGACGTTCGTGTGCGGACGAGTACGGGCCACTGGGGGCGAACGCGTGAAGACAGCTCTTGCCATCCCCGACGAGGAGGCCCTGGCCACCGTCGAGGCGGCCTGGGACCAGGGAATCCGCTTCTACGACACCGCCCCGTTCTACGGCGCGGGTCTGACCGAGGAGCGGCTCGGCCAGGTACTCGCGGGCAAGCCGCGCGACGAGTATGTGCTGTCCACCAAGGTCGGCCGGGTCATCCTCGACGAGCACGAGACCGCCGCCCGCGATCTCGGCGAGAAGGGCGGCCTCTTCGAGCACGGCAACCCGAACAGGATCGTCCACGAGTGGACCGCCGAGGCCACCGAACGCTCGATCGAGGACAGCCTCAAGCGCCTCGGCACCGACCGCCTGGACATCGTCTGGGTCCACGACATCGCCCAGGACTTCCACGGCGACCTGTGGCTGAGCAAGTTCGAGGAGGCCCGCACCGGCGCCTTCCGCGTCCTGTCCCGGCTGCGCGACGAGGGCGTCATCAAGGCCTGGGGCCTCGGCGTCAACAAGACCGAGCCCATCGAGCTGACCCTCGCGCTCGACGAGCCGCAGCCCGACGGCTTCCTCCTCGCCGGCCGCCCGCCGCGGACTGCTGCCCGCCGAGCACCTGGTCGACGCCGGCTACACCTCGCTGCCGCACCTGGAACAAGCCACCCGTGAGCACCAGGTCACCGTCTCCGGGCCGCTGCGGAGCAACCCCACCCACCAGCACCGCCGAGACGAGGGCTTCGCCCGGGACAACTTCCACATCGACTACGACCGCCAGCAGGTCACCTGCCCGCAGGGCCAGGTCAGCGCGGGCTGGCACGGCCCCTACCCGACCTCCTCGCCCACCGCGGCCCCGCTGATCGTGGCCAGGTTCACCAAGAGCCAGTGCCGCCCCTGCCCAGCCCGCACCCAGTGCACCAGCACCGCCGACAGCGCCCGCACCGTGGGATTTCCTCCACGAGGGCTCCGCGACCTGCAACTCCGCGCCCTTACTGAGCAGCAGACGCCCGAGTGGAAGGCCCGTTACGCGGTCCGCTCCGGAGTGGAGGGCACGGTCAACGAGTTCGCCCACGGACACGGCATGCGACGCTGCCGCTACCGAGGACAGGGAAAGGCCCACATCCAGCACGTCCTGACGGCCATCGCCGTCAACATCGAGCGCCTCAGCGGACTGCCACCGGCCGAGGAAACCTCCATGCCCCGACGACCGACGGCCTTCCAGAACTACCTCGACCAGCGCGAGATACCCCGGCCGAAGTCCTGGCGAACCCTGGGCACCTGACCTCGGCAGATCCAAGATCCCCGACAGAGTCAAGCTAGGGGGCCAGCAAGGCCAGTGCTTCCTTCGCGTTGTGCTCGGCGATTTCCTGCATCACCGTGCGGTACGGGAAGTCGCCGTCGAGCAGGCGAAGGGGGCCGGCCACCAGTGAGAGACGCATCGCGAGCATGTAGAGGTCGAGCCGTGCCGGGTCGAGTCCGGGGCGTGACAGGGCTGGGTACCGGTCGCCGAAACGAAGCTGCAGGAACACGTGTTCCCACTCGACATCGAAGAACATCAGGCCCTCGATGTCGATGAGGACAGGGTGGCCGGAGGCATCGACCAGGACGTGGTCGGGCCCGAGTTCGCCGTGGATCAGTCCGTGCTGCGTGCGAGGAGCCACTCGTGTGGCCAGCTCCTGCAAGCGATCGTGCAAAGAGGCCGCGGCTGATCCGATGCTGGGGTCGCGTTCGGCCGCCTCAGCGAGATCCTCGATGGCGCGCTCGAGCACCAGTTGCTCGCATGAATCGCCACTTGCTCTGTCTCCCCGTTCGAGCACGTCCACCCTGCCGTAGTGCTGACTGTGCTGCCGGTGCATTACGTCGAGCATTGCGGCCAGCTTGCTCAAGGCATGTGGTGCGCGTGCGGGATCCGCCTTCAGGAGCGCTTCCAAAGTGCCGCCGGCAACGTCCTCGACAACTGCCACATCCGCCGGGTAGCAACGGCGGCTGTCGTCAGCGAGAAGCACCCTTGGAACCCGAACTCCAAGGCCGTCCAGTCTCCGCTGGGCCGCTAGGAAGGGGACCAGCCCGGAGGCGGGAGCGAAGGGGTGGGTGACGTCTATGGCTTCCACAGCCGGCCAGAAATTCTCGGCCTTGGCCCAGCTGTAGACGATCAGACTTGCTGCACGTGACCCGCTCGTGTGAACCCGATAGACACCCTTCTTGCTCCCACCGCGCAACCGGTCCACTCCGACAACGCGGGCTCCCGCCCCCAATGCCTCCTGCACGATCCCTGACAAGGCTTCACTATCCGTGAACTGGCGCATCCGACGACCTTATCGCCGACCAGATGCACCGTCGGGCCGAGTCGGCTTCCAGTGCATCAGCCAGCCTTAGGGCTGTCCTGCAATGGCCTGGAGGCCCACGCCAGGGCTCGAAAAGTTGTGATGCCGTGCGAGCAGTGTGTGTACGGTGCCGGAGTGATCGACACTGATGGCGCTTGGTTGGGTGCGGAGGCCGCGCGGCGGTTGGCGCAGGCGGACTGCTGTGAGATGGCTCCAGGGCTCACGGAGGAAGAATTCGGCCGGATCGAGGCGACCTACGGGTTTGAGTTCTCCCTGGAGCATCGTGCTTTCCTGGCGGCTGGGTTGCCGGTCGCCTCGCCTCCCGAGGAAGGTGCGACGTGGCAGCAGCCCTGGCCCGACTGGCGTCACGCTGATGAAGACGACCTGCGCTATCGGCTGGAGTGGCCGGTACGAGAAGTGTTGGGCGACGTCGCTCATGGCAGCTGGCATCCGGCCCTGGGGGCACGTCCCACCTCCAATGAAGAGGCCGTAGAGGTGGCCCGAGCGGTACTTGCGCGAGCGCCGCGACTCGTTCCCGTCTACGCGCACCGCTTCATACCCGCAGGTCTCGACAGTCCGGGACACCCGGTCTTGTCCGTGTGGGGAACCGACATCATCTACTACGGCCACGACCTGGCCGACTACATCGACCGCGAGTTCGGCGAGGTCGACAAGGGCGCGCCCTGGGCTCCGCAGGCGTCCGTGCCGTTCTGGAAGGACTTCCTCGGCTGAGATCGCCCCGGCTGGTGCAGGTCGTAAATGATCTCTCACCGCGCTGGTCGTCATCGACATGGTGCCGTTGTTTGTCGACGCCAACCCCTACGCCCCCGGCATCGTCCCGAACATCCAGCACCTCGACGGCCGGCTGCGGGCGGCCGGAGGGACCATCGCCTGGGTGCTGCCGGCGCTCACCGAACGTACCCCGGTCGGCGACGAGTTCCACGGCCCCGAGGCCGCCGAGATGTTCCGCAACTCCGGCGGCACCGGGCCCCTCCCCGGTCGGCCGTGGCCGGGCTTCGTCACCGACCCGGACGACGTCTTCGTCAAGAGCGCGCCGAGCGCCTTCTTCCCAGGACGCTGCGCACTCCCGGACCTCCTGCAGGAACGCGGCATCGACACCGTCCTGATCATCGGCATGGTCACCCAGGTGTGCTGCGAGTCCTCGGCCCGCGACGCATCCACCCTCGGCTACCGGGTGGTCATGGTCGCCGACGCCAACGCGACCGGCCGCGACCTTGACCACAACGCCACCCTCGCGACGATCTACCGCTCCTTCGGCGACGTACGCCCCACGACCGAGGTCCTCGACCTGATTACCGGGCGGCGCACTGCCCCTGCAACCTGCTGATCTGCGGATTCTCCGAGCGCGTCGTCCTGCCCCCGGTGTTCCGGTCGTGAGTGCGCTCAGGGCCCACGTGGCCCTGGCATGGAGTTGGTGGAACGGGCGGTGCCCGGCATCGCGGTGCAGGTGGACCAGGTCGCCGAAAGTGCGTGCCTGCTCGCGGACGCCGCCGCGGCCTGCGGCTGGAGTGCGACGGCCGCGGACGATGCGCTGATGGCGCGGTAGCGGGCATCGGCCCTGAGGTCGCGGAGGTCCTCGCGGCGATGACCGCCGCGACCTCGACGGTCTGCCGCCGCCTCGGTCTGCCGGCCGGGCCGGTCACGGTGCCCGGCCCGCGTGCTGATTCCCCAGGGCGAACGTCAGGGGATTCCCCGGACATCCGCCTGTTTCCTGTCGGCGGGCGGAGCTCCGCTGCGCCGAAGCCTGAACCGGATACTTCATCCGTATGTGTGCTACCGTCCGGGACTAAGCGGATGGTCTATCCGATTGACTGCCGGGGTGGAGGAGCGCATGAAGAAGACAGCAGTGGTCACGGCCGGAACAGGGGGCATCGGCCTGGAGACGGCGCTGGGGCTGGCCGCCACCGGGTTTGCGGTCACTGTGATCGGGCGCGACGCCGAGCGGGGAGCCGGGGCCGTCGAGCGGATCGACGCGACGGGCCCGGTGCACCCGGCCCGCTTCCTGTCCGCGGACCTCGCCTCGCTCGACCAGGTGCGTGCTCTCGCCCGTAGGATCGCGGCCGACCACGCCGCCTCGGGAGAACCGCTGACGGTGCTGGTCAACAACGTCGGGGCGATGTTCGCCGAGCGCCAGACCCGGGGAGGCGTCGAGGCGTCGTTCGTCGTCAACCACCTCTCGCCCTACCTGCTGACCGAACTGCTGCTGCCCACACTCACGGCCGGTGCGCCGAGCAGGATCGTGAACGTGACGTCGGGCGCAGTCGCCCTGGCCAAGCGAGTGTTCGACGCCATCGAGCCGCCGGGCCGCTACTACGGCTTCCACTGGTACGGTCGCGCCAAGCTCGCCAACCTGGCCTACACCTTGGACCTGGCGGCCCGGCTGGACGGCACGGGCGTCTCGGTCTTCGCCGCCGACCCCGGAGGGGCCGCGACCGACATGACCAACGGCACCATGACCGACCCGAAGATCGTCTCACCCGCCCTGCGGCTGCTGTGGCCCCTGGTGCGCCGCACATTCGAACGCTCGACCTCGGGGCCGGCATCCGCGGCAGCCAGGCCCTCCATCATGGCCGCCACCGACGACACACTGACGGGCCGAACCGGCATCGTCGTCGGCGCCCAGGCACACCCGGTCGCCCCGCACCGCGCGGCGGCCGACCCCCGCGTCGCCGAGGCCGTACGCCGACTCAGCGAACGGCACGCGCCGCTCGCCCTCACCTGAGCGTCACACGCACGGCGGGGCGGCCACCGGGCGGGCGACGGAACCATCCGGATGGACCATCCGATTAGCATGGCCTCATGACGACGCCTCTACGCAAGGACGCGGCCCGCAACTGGAAGCGGATCGTCTCCGTCGCCCGCGACCTGGTCGACGAGGGCACACCACTGCAGCTCAACGACGTCGCACGCCGGGCAGGACTCGGGGTCGGCACCGTCTACCGGCACTTCGCCACGCCCGAGGCGCTGCTGGAGACCGTCGCCGCCCCATGCCTGGAGGCCCTGGCCGCCCACGGCCAGCAGGCGCTGACCGATGCCGACCCCTGGCGCGGCCTGACGGGCTTCCTCTTCCGCACCGTCGAGGCGCAGGTCACCGACGCCGCCCTGCCCCCCGTCGCTGCCGCGGCCACGAACGCCGTGCCGCGCACCACGGAACTCAAGAAGTCACTGGCGTCGGCCGGCGCCACCCTCCTCGCCCGGGCCCGCGATGCCGGGGTGGTCCGCCCCGACCTCGCCGCCGCCGACCTCGTTCCGCTCATGTGCGGCATCGCCCACGCCGTGAGCGTCCACGGCGGCACCCCCGCCGACCGGGCCGACGCCGCACACCGCTACCTCGCCGCCCTCCTCGAAGGCTTGCGCACGACACCACCGAGCGAGTGAGCGGCCCGCCCCACGGTGTACTGGCGGCCTCCAGGCGCGACCGACCGCCCATTGCCTCGAGATCGGCCACGACCGCAGGCGTGTCGATGTACGTCCACGATCGCGATCCGCCTGGGGAACTCTGACCACGCGGGTGGGGAATTATGTGACGCGGAACCGATCGAAGACGGGGAATTACGTGACCGCCGACACCACAGCTCGATCGCGGCCGGCCCGTCACTGAGCCGCAAGGGGCTGTACGACTGGGTCGCCTTCATCGGACGCGACCATCCGACCGGGTGGAAGGCGACTTGAAGCGATCCCTCGGGTCCCGGCACTTCCGTTCAGGCAGCGAGGTCCAGCCGTTGATGGCAGCGGACTCTCGTCTGGTACGGCGTCTGCGACCAGTTCGGTGCGCATGTGGTCGGCCATCGACCAGCCCACGACCTCCCGCCTGCACAGATCGATCACCGTTGCCAGATACAGCCAGCCCTCTGCCGTCGGCAGGCAGGTGATGTCCCCAACGAACGTCAGACCCGGCAGCGGTGCGGTGAAGGCCCGCAGGATCAGATCCGGCGCCGGCGGCGCCGTGCGGTCCTGCGTCGTCAGCGACCGCGACTTCCGTCGCGTTATCCCGACGATCTCACGCTCCCGCATGATCCGGGTGACACGCTTGCGGTTCACCACGTGCCCCTGGTCCCCGAGTTTCCGGGTGATCCGCAGGCCCCGTAGGATCTCCGGGCATCGGTGTGGATCTCCCGGATGCGGCGGGCCAGGGCCCTCTTCCGCATCGGTCTTCTCCTGCCGCGCCTCGTTGATCTGGCGCCAGGTGTAGCAGCCGGAGCGGTCCCATCCGAGAACGTCGCATATCCGCATCACCCTGTGGGCGTTCGGTGCTCGTCGACGAAACGGAAGCGGATCACCGTGTCGTCTCCCGCGCGAAATAGTCGCCGTCCGCTGTCCGAGTGCGTGTCCGGTCGTCGCGGACCCATGTGCGCAGGGCCTCCAGATGGACGCCCAGGCCGTGGGCGACGTCGGTGCGGGAACGGTCCGGCGAGGAACGCACGAGATCGACCGCGTCCCGCTTGAACTCTTCGGGGTAGTTCTTCCGCTGTACCACCTTGGATCACCTCCCCTGGATGACGAAACATCCAGCGTCCAGGTGGCGGAATTTCGGGGTCACTCCACAGCAGTTGTGGACCTTCCGGGTCTGCAGGGGAAGGCGTGCCCATCCAGACCTGCAGCGTGGACCAGAGATCGCTCCATCGGCAAGCAGTCGCAGTGCTGCGCGAGCTGATCTCCAGAACAGTGGTCAAGGCCGGCGGGGGAGTCCCCGCCGGCCCCGACCGCGATCTGCCTGATCACTCGCTCACGACGTTCCAAGCTCCCAGAACCTCGGAGAAGTCCTGGGTCGCTGATGCCCGGGCGGGGACTCATCGGACATGGCCCGGCACCCGGCTCAGGTTCCGGGGAGGATTCGGCGCGTTTCGTAGGCCCACATCGCGATCTCGACCCGGTTGCGGGCGCCGAGTTTGGCCATCAGGCTGGCCAGATGCGTCTTCACCGTGCTGAGGCTGATGTGCAGTGCATCGGCGATCTCGGTGTTGGTCAGCCCGCGAGCGACGGCGAGGAGCACCTGCTCCTCGCGGGCGGTGACGGGGGAGACGGGCTGGGCCACGGGCCGGCCGGCGGGCAGGTCCGCGAACGCCTGGAGCAGACGGACGGTGACGCTGGGCGCGATGAGCGCCTCACCGCCGGACGCCGACCGTACGGCCTGGGCCAGAAGGTCTGGTCCCGTGTCCTTGAGGAGGAATCCGCGGGCGCCGGCGCGCAGCGCGCCGTAGACGTACTCGTCGAGGTCGAACGTGGTGATGACGACCACGGCCAGCGGGTCGGCGACGCCCGGGCCGGCGACCAGCCGGGTGGCCTCGAGCCCGTCGAGTACGGGCATGCGGATGTCGAACAGGCAGACGTCAGGGCGTAGTTCGCGGGCCAGACGTACCGCTTCCCGCCCGTCGGCGGCCTCGCCGACCACCTCGATGCCGGGCTGGGCGTTCAGCATGATCCGCAACCCGGTGCGGATGATCGTCTGGTCGTCAGCGACGAGGACGCGAATGGACACCGCTCTCGCTCCTCGCTCCCGGCAGTTCGGCTTCGACATGCCAGCCCCGGTCGGTACCCGGGCCGGCTCGTAGTGTGCCGCCGAGCAGGGTCGCGCGCTCGCGCAGTCCGGTAAGTCCGTATCCGTCGCGACCCCGGCCGGTGCGCCGGCCGTTGTCGCGCACGCTCACCCGTACCGTGTGCCGCTCCGCGGCGACCCGGACGACGAGCTCGGTCGCGTCGACCGCATGGCGCAGCGCGTTGGTCACCGACTCCTGCACGATCCGGTAGACGGCCGCGTCCACGGCCGGGGGCAGCGCGTCCAGTTCGCCGTCGAGCCCCAGGTCGACCCTGAGGCGACCACCCGGGGTGCGCACCAGGCGCTCCAGATCCGCGACTCCGGCAGGGGGCGCCAGCTCGGCGCCGACCCCGCGGTCGCGCAGCGCGGCGACCATGGCGCGCATTTCCTCCAGCGTGCGCGCCCCTTCCTCCTCGACCCCCTCCAGCGCCTCGACGGCGGCGGACGGGTCGGTGCCCGCGAGCACCCGGCCCGCCTGGGCGATGATCACCATGGCCGACACGTGGTGGGCCACCGTGTCGTGCAGTTCCCGGGCGAGCTGCTCGCGCTCGCGGGAGCGCACCTGCTCCAACTGCCGCTCGCGAGCGGTCACACGGAACCGCACGGCAGCCCCGACCACGCCGGGCAGCAGCAGGAAGGCGAAGCCCACGACGTTCTCGACGACCGGGGTCTCGTCCGTGACGGAACACAGCGCGCCGGCCGCGAGGATCACCGCGCCGCCCAGCACGATCTCGCGTCCCGATCCCCACCGGGGCAGCGCGTACACCAGCACGAGCACGACCGCGCCGGTGTACAGGCCGACGGGCTCGCGCGGTGCGCCGACGAGCGAGGCCACCGGAAGCACGATCACCGAGCCGAACGCCAGCGTCACCATCGCCAGCGGGCGGGTCCGGCGCCACAGGGGCAGCAGGCACAGCCATACGGCGAACACCACCGCCACCGGCCGCCACACGACGTTCTCGCGCAGGGTGGCCTCCAGCGCCACACCGGCAAGGCCCGCGGCGAGCAGCGCCCAGTCCCGCCATACCCGGGCGGGCGCGTCGGGTGGCCGGGGTTCGGTCCACAGGGTTCGCAGGTCGTCTCGGAGCACGGTTCTCAGCCTAGGGACCGCGGCGTGCCGCGCATCGGCCGAAAGGACGGGTCGTCACTCCGCCCTGGGGCCGAGGGATCCGCGGCCCGCGGGCCGATGCCGCGGAACGCCGTGGCGACGAGCCTGAGGCATCGGCGGCCGTACAAGGACGGCCGACGAGGTGGTTGGAGGACCCGATGCTCTCGAAAGCCCTGTTGCGCCTGGGCGCAAGCGCCGCCCGCCATCCCTGGCGGGTGATCGCGGCATGGCTGATCGCCGCCACGCTCGCCGTCCTCGCCGCGATCGCCTTCGGCGGGCGGACCGCGGACTCGATGACCGCTCCGGGACTGGACTCCCGACGGGCCGCGGAACTGATCGAGCGGGCCGGCACCGGCCAGGAGGGGATGACCGCCCAAGTGGTTGTCACCCCTCTTGACGACGGTGCGACGTTCTTCGACGACGACGGCGCGCGCACCGCTCTCACGCGGCTGCAGACCGAGGTGAAGCGGCTGCCGCACGTGCTCGGCACGAGCGACCCGGCGGGGGCGCTCGACGCGGGCGGGGACACCGCCGTGCGCGGCGGCCTCGTCTCGGCCGACGGGCGGATCGCGGTCGTCCGGGTGCAGTACCCCGATCAGAGCCGGCTGTCGGCCGAAGACCTCGACGCCCTCGTCGAACTCGGCGACCGGCTGCGCGCCGAACTGCCCCTGCGCATCGAGATGGGCGGGAACCTCTTCTACGCCTTCTCCGACCCCGACGGCGGCGCGAGCGAGCTGATCGGCCTCCTCGCCGCGGCCGCGATCCTGTTCCTGGCGTTCGGTTCGCTCGTCGCCGCCGCGCTGCCGATCGGCATGGCGGTCTTCGGACTGACCGTCGGGGTCGCCACGATGACGGTACTGGCGGGGGTGACAGAGGTCCCCGCCTTCGCACCGGTCCTGGGCAGCATGGTCGGGCTCGGAGTGGGCATCGACTACGCGCTGTTCGTGCTCGCCAGGCACCGGGAGTACCTCGCGCGCGGGCTCGATCCCCGCGAGGCGGCGGGGCGGGCGGTGGCCACGGCGGGGCGGCCGGTGGTCTTCGCCGGCGGCACCGTCGTCGTGTCGATCCTCGGCCTGGCGGTCGCGAACGTGCCGTTCATGACGGTGGGCGGGCTTGCCGTCTCGATCGTCGTTCTGACCATGGTGGTCGCGTCGGTGACGCTGCTGCCGGCCTTCCTCGGCGCCGCCGGCCCGCGTCTGGGGCGGGTCGGCCGGGTCGGCCGGGCTCTGCAGACCGGGAAGCCGGGCCGACTCGCACGGCGGCGGGACCCGGCGGCAGGCGCCGCCCATACCGCCGGGTGGCGGCGCTGGATCGGGCACGTCAGCCGGCACCCGGTGCTGTACGCGGTCGGCGCGGCGGGGCTGCTGCTGACGGCGACGCTGCCCCTGCTCGGCCTTCGCGTCGGCCTGCCCGACGACGGCTCACTGCCTCCGAGCCGTACCGAGCGCCGGGCCTACGACCTCGTCGCCGAAGGATTCGGCCCGGGCACCAACGGTCCCCTCGTCATCGCCGCGGACCCCACCGGTGATCCGGGAGTGCTGGACCGTCTCGTCGGGGCGGTCGCGGCGGATCCGGGCATCGCATCCGTCGCGCCGACGCACATCGATCGGGCCACCGGCATCGCGACCCTCGTGGTGTTCCCGACCACCAGCCCTCAGGACAAGGCCACGGCCGACACCATCGCCCGGCTGCGCACCGACGTGCTGCCCGCGGCGATCGGGCACGGCCCGGCCAGGGCCCACGTCGGCGGCGCCGCCGCGAGCCTGTCCGATGTGGGCCGACGCACCAGCCAACGCCTGCCGGTGTTCGTCGCCGCCGTGCTGGCGATGTCGTTCCTGCTGCTGATGCTGGTCTTCCGCTCGGTACTCGTACCGCTCAAGGCGGTACTGCTGAATCTGCTGAGCATCGGCGCGGCCTACGGCATCATGGTCGCGGTCTTCCAGTGGGGCTGGGGAGGCGCACTCATCGGGCTGGAAGCGACCGTTCCGATCGTGTCGTTCATCCCGATGTTCCTCTTCGCCATCCTGTTCGGCCTGTCGATGGACTACGAGGTGTTCCTCCTCTCCCGCGTACGCGAGGAGTACCTGCGCACCGGCGACAACGGCACGGCGATCGTGGAGGGCGTCTCGCGCACCGCCCGGATCATCACCTCGGCCGCCCTCATCATGGTGGCGGTCTTCCTGTCCTTCGCCGTCGCCGAGGACCCCTCCACCAAAATGTTCGGGCTCGGCCTGGCCACCGCGATCTTCATCGACGCCACGGTCGTACGCATGGTGCTGGTACCGGCGACCATGACACTCCTCGGCCGGACCAACTGGTGGCTGCCGAAGTGGCTGGACCGGATCCTTCCCCGCGGCCCGGTCGGTACCGACGACACCGACGCGGAATCCACGGGTGAGGCCCCGCGCCCACGGCTGGTCGACCGTTGACTCAACTCCCGCCCGCCCTTGGCGTCCGGCACCTCGGCGCGTCACCTAGTGCTCTGACCGGATAGGTACACCGGCTTCCGGGCCGTCCTGCGATCATGTGCCCATGGATACGGGGGAATCTACTCAGGCCGCCGCATACCGGGCGCCTCTTGGCGGCATCGGGTCAGTTCCGCTCTTCTCACGGTGGCGGCGGTGCTGGCAGTGCTCGCCGCGCTGGCCGTCGTGGTCGTGGTGCTGCCGGGACTCGTGGTCGAGCGCGATCTCGGCGGGGCCACGATCTCGGCCGCTGACCGGCTCGGAGCTGTGAACAACGTGCGCACGACGCTCGTGCAGGCGGTCGGTGGCGCTGTCGTCCTCTTCGGCGCGTACGCCACCTGGCGGCAGTTGAGGGTCAACCAGGAGGGGCTGAACGCCACCCGGGAGGGACACTTCACCGACCGCTTCAGCCGGGCGGTCAACCAGCTCGGCAGCGAGAAGACGGATGTGCGGATCGGTGGCCTCTACGCACTGTGGCGGATCGCGGACCATTCGCCTCACGACCGGGAGGCGGTCATCTCGATCAAGGCCGCGTTCCTCCGAACCCACCTGCCATGGCCTCCGCAAGGGCAGGACTCCCCGGTGGCGGTACCCTCCATCAACTCCGTGCCTCCGCTCGAGACCCGTGCCCCGGATGCCCAGGTGGCGCTCACCGGCCTCGGAGTCCTGTGCCAGGAACGCAAGCCCGACTGGCTCAACGTCAGCTACACCGACCTGCGACGGGCCGACTGCGACGGACTGTGGCTGCACCACATCAACTTCGACGGCGCCTGCCTGGAAGCGGCGAGTATCTACCAGGTCAACCTGACCAAGGCATCTCTGATCGCGGCCAACATGCGCCACGTGGAGCTCGGGACCTCGATTCTCCACTAGAGCCGCTGCATCGAAGCCGACCTGCGCGGCGCTCGCATGGTCAGGGCCGACCTCAGCGATGCTGACTTCTCCGGAGCCGACCTGCGGGAGGCGAATCTGCGCAAGGCGCGGGGCCATGGCACCAAGTTCACCGGCGCGGATCTGAGACTGGCTGACCTCCGAGGAACCGACCTCACCGGTGCCGACCTGACACGGGCGAAGCTGGAAGGTGCACTGGCGAGCGACGTCACCATCTGGCCGACAGACTTCGACAATCAGGCGGCTGGCGTCGTCATCCTCGAGGATCCCGGCGCCGAGCCGAGCATTCTGCTGCAGGCGGCCGCGATCGCGAGGAACGTCCCGCCCCTGCGTTCGGCTTAGAACTCCTAACGAAATGATCTTCGAGGTGGTTGGATCGCTCCGGGACTGATGATCCGGGGGTGCGGGGTGGCTCGGCCGAAGCCGTGGGAAGTCGATGACGGGTTGTGGGCGGTG